>JAUWFS010000023.1:0-24928 GCA_030606805.1 Deltaproteobacteria bacterium | reverse complement strand
GATTCTCCTCTACTTCATCTTCAAAACTATAGCCAGGGCCACCTCCACCCGTACCTGTCGGATCTCCTCCCTGGATCATGAAATCGCCGATCACCCGGTGGAACGATATGCCATCGTAAAATCCCTCTCTGGCTAAGAATACGAAGTTGTTGACCGTTTTGGGTGCATGTTCAGAATAGAGTTCTAATTCAATAATGCCCTTGTTGGTCTCAATTTTCGCCATATACGTTTTGCTTGTATCAATTTGCATCTCGGGTGGGCTGTCCCATTTGAATTTATTCATAAATAATTCCTCCTCAGCATGGATTATAACTGTCCTTGATTAAATGAATAATTGTAATAGAAAAGGGCATACCATATAATTCAATGGAATGCCCTTTCTTTTGTTGAAAATAGTTAGTTAAACAACAGTGACATTTACGGCAGCAGGGCCTTTTTGCCCTTGCTCTATGTCAAAGGTAACCCGGTCGCCTTCGTTCAGCGACTTGAAACCTACCGCATTGATTCCTGAATGATGAACGAATACATCCGATCCATCTTCTTGCTCAATGAAGCCGTAACCCTTGCGCTCATTAAACCACTTCACAGTTCCATCAGTCATAGTGACACCCTCCTTTCAAATAAATTTTCATTGTTCCAAACTTCAGGTACCACTTTTGACAAATGGATCTTTCCCTCAGAGTAAAACCAGCCCGCCAATAAAGACGAGCTTTCATGATTATTTTTTACGTTAACCTACTTTTTAATTAAAAGCAAGTTATTTCAAATCGAATTGATAATAATAGATAAAATAGGAACAGCTGTCCCTATTTTCCTTCTGACGTTGAACTTGGTATTAAAATGTTCATTCAAGGTTGACAAAGTGCATCATCTCTGATAAATTGTTTAAAAATTAATTTCTCGAAAAAGCAAACTCAAGGAAACTGGGTAACGCAAAGCCATTGAGCCTAAAGCATATATATTGCCAAGGCAGTCAGGCCGCCGAAGGAAATAAATTAAAGGCTGTTTCGTTTTTTTTGGCGGAGCAGCTTTTTTTATTTTTAAAGGAGGTAAAGCAATGTCCAGAAAGATCCTTTTCCGTTTTACAATCCTTTTTATCATTTCAGCTATTGCCGCACCTGTTTATGCAAACCAGACAGTATTCGGTCCAAAAGATTTAAAAATCGGAAGATGGCATGTTCATTTATCATTACATCGATTTACTGTTGATGATCCTTCAGACGGCGTCCTAACCATTACCAAAAATACACCTGATAAAAAGATAAGGGGAGGGTTTTGTTTTCTAAACGGAAAATATATTGGCCTTCGCAATTTTTTAAAGGGAACCGGCGCTTTTTTTGAAAAAGATGTTAATCTGCGTTCTAATAACCGACTTAGAGTCTTTCTAAGGGGAACTCCGGGTGCTTTAATTAAAATAGAAATAAAGAAAAAGGGCGTAACCCCGCCGCCGGAGGTCACTTTTGCGGCAGCCCCTCAAACCATCACCCTTGGAGAGTCATCCACGCTGACCTGGACCTCTACTGATGCGGACACTTGTGTGATAGAGCCCGGTATCGGCACGGTTGATCCCAATGGATCGATTGCAGTATCCCCCGCCGAAACCACCACATACACCATCACAGCTACAGGCGCCGGCGGCAGTGCTGCGGACAGTGTTACAGTCAATGTCAATGATCCGTCCACTCCACCCACGGTATCCATAAGCGCAAATCCCACCAGCATTGTGCTGGGAGGATCATCCACCCTCTCCTGGACCTCTACTAATGCAGACAGCGCCCATATTGACAACGATGTTGGTGTTGTGCCTGTAAACGGATCAACTACGGTCTTCCTTGCCCACACCACCACCTACACCATCACGGTTGTCGGCCCTACTGGCTCTGCCAGCGCTCAGTCAACAGTCATGGTCACAGGCAATCCCGAGCCCCTGCCCGAGGGTTCCTTTGGCGAGCAGTATAACGACTTGATCCCGGAAGATGCCACGGTTGAATCATACGATTCCAAGCGGTTTTCTGTGATAACCGGCCTGGTTCACGACCTGGCAGGTTCTCCCATATCAGATGTTTCTCTCACCATCCACGGCCACCCCGAGTATGGCACTGCCAAAACAGATGCTGAAGGCCGGTTCTCTATTCCAGTAGAAGGTGGAGGAACTATCACGGTTATCTATCAAAAAGAGGGCCTGATCACTGCCCAGCGGCAGGTCTATGTCCCCTGGAACGACATCGCCATTGCCGAGACGATTCAAATGATCGCTGAAGACCCCGCAGCCACCACCGTCACCTTTGACGGAAACCCGAACACGGTAGTTGCTCACCAGAGCACAGAAGTAGCCGATGAGTTTGGCAGCCGCTCCTGTACAATGGTTTTTACCGGGGACAACCGGGCATATCTAATAGATGAACAGGGGAATGATATTCAGGAACTTGCCACCATTACCACCCGGGCAACCGAGTTTACCACGCCCGAGTCCATGCCGGCAAAACTTCCCCCCAACTCTGCATATACCTATTGCGTTGAACTCAGCGTGGATGGCGCTCAGAGGGTGAGGTTTGACAAACCGGTCATCACCTGGGTCGATAATTTCCTGGGATTTGATGTGGGAAGTGCTGTCCCCGTGGGCTACTACGATCGAGATTGGGGTGTCTGGGTGCCCTCTGACAACGGCGTAGTAGTTCGGCTGCTCGATACGGACAGCAACGGGATCGTGGATGCCCTGGATGCGGACGGCAATGGTCAGCCCAACGACCTCAACAACAATGGATTGTTCAGCGATGAAGTAAAAGGGCTGGGTGATAGCGAGAGATATGCCCCAGAATCCACGTTCTGGTGGGTTGCAGTGACCCATTTCACCCCCTGGGATTGCAACTGGCCATTTGGCCCTCCTGATGATGCCGTTTCTCCGAATCCCAAAGGCGAATCCGACGCCGACCAGCAAAAAGATGAAGAAAAGGATTGCAAGGGGCAGATTAGCTCTTTTGTGGAAGAAAGAAGCCGGGTATTTCACGAGGACATTCCTGTTCCAGGTACGGATATCACCCTCCATTATGCCAGTATCCGCGTAGAAGGCTACAAGACTGTCATAGACGTGCCTGCATCCGGGGACAAAGTCCCTGCAAGCCTTAAGGGAATAATTGTCAGGGTCAGTCTGGCAGGCCGGATATTTAAACAGGTCATTGAACCCCTGCCCAACCAGAAGGCGACATTTGTTTGGGACGGCCTCGACCACCTCGGCAGACCCGTCAGCGGTTCTGCTACAGCTCATATCAAGGTAGGATTTGTCTATGATGCGGTCTATTTGTTGCCGGGAAATCTTGAGATGGCGTTCGCCCAGGCAGGCGGTGATGCAACAGGCATACGCGCCAGGCAGGAGGTGACCTCCTGGAAGCGCGACACATTACCTGTTGGAGCAAGAACCAGGGGTATTGCCGAGGGCTGGACCCTGTCTGTTTACCATTATATGAAGCCTGTGGACATCTCCGTCCTTAATAAGGGAGACGGCACAACAAACAGAAATAATGCCCACATTATCGAAACCGTGGCAGGCGATGGAACATTCGGTTATAGCGGTGACAATGGCCCTGCTGCCCAGGCCCAATTGAATTATCCGCACGGCGTGGCAGTAGACGCATCAGGCAATTTGTACATCGCAGATATGGTGAATGGCTGTATCCGGAAAGTAGATACGAGCGGCATCATCACGACAGTGGCAGGCGATGGAACGTGGGGTTACAGTAGCGACGGTGGCCCTGCTGTTCAGGCCAGATTGTATCATCCGTACGGCGTGGCAGTAGACGTATCAGGCAACATATACATCTCAGATCTGTTCAATCACTGTATCCGGAAAGTGGATACGAGCGGCATTATCACAACCGTGGCAGGCGATGGAACACAGGGTTACAGCGGCGATAGTGGCCCTGCTGCCCAGGCCCAATTGGATCGTCCGAGCAACGTGGCAGTAGACGTATCAGGCAACATATACATCGCAGATACGTATAATAACCGTGTCCGAAAAGTGGATACGAGCGGCATCATCACGACAGTGGCAGGCGATGGAACGTGGGGTTACAGTAGCAACGGTGGCGCTGCCGTCCAAGCCCAATTGGATTGTCCGAGCAACGTGGCAGTAGACGTATCAGGCAACATATACATCGCAGATACGGATAACAACCGAATCCGGAAGGTGGGTTCCTCCTCCGCCCCTGCCGGCACCATGACTGCCGGAGATATCCCTTTTGCAGAAGCAAATGGTATGGGGCATATCATGGGCAGCGCGGGTTACCATAAACAGACCATTGAACTTGACACAGGTATATGCCTGTATGAGTTTGGCTATGGCGATGACAATAATTTGCTTTCCATAACCGACCGTTTTGGCAGCCAGATCACCATTGACAGAAATAGCAGCGGTGTGCCCATTGCCATTGTCTCCCCTGACGGGATCACAACCAGCTTGACCATAGACGCAAACAACCATTTGACTCGCATTACTTACCCGGACAACAGTTTTTACAGCTTTGAATACACTTCAGACGGTCTGATGACGGCCAAGATAGAGCCCGAGGCAAATGGTTTTGAACACGAGTTTGATGCTTCGGGCCGGTTGACAAACGCAACGGACGGTGAAGAAGGGCACTGGCAATTCGCACGATCTGTGCAGGAAAACGGCGATATTCTATATCAGAAACTAACCGGCGAAGGCAACCTGACTTCCTACCTTGATCACACGTATTCCACCGGTGCCTATACGTCAACAATCACCGATCCCACAGGCGCAGAGACCCTGTTTACTCAATCATCCGACGGCCTCACAGCAACCAAGTCCTTGTCCTGCGGAATGGACCTGATCTTTGAATATGGGATTGATTCGGAATACAAGTTCAAGTATCTTAAGGAAATCACTGAAAGCACGCACTCAGCCTTGGAGAAAGTTACGCTTAGAGAAAAGACGTATCAGGATACAAACGCAGACGATATCCCGGATCTGATCACCGAAACAGTGACTGTTAATGGCAACACAACCACCCTTTCACACGATATCATCCAATCCCAAAAGACCGTCACCTCCCCTGAAGGCAGGACTGTGACCCTGCTGTACGATCCTGACACCCTTTTGACCAAAAGCATGACCATTCCGGGTCTTTATGAAACAAGCTATGGGTATGATGCCAGAGGGCGGTTAACGTCCACAAGTGCCAATACAAGGGTAACCACGTTTGCCTATAATGCGCACGGATTCCTTGAATCCATCACCGATCCTGAAAATCAGACTACCATATACACCTACGATGCTGTGGGCCGAATGACTGCGATCAACCGGCCGGACAGCACAACTGTGGGCTTTACGTACGACCAAAACGGCAACATGACTCTGCTCACCAACCCATCGGACATCAATCACGGCTTTGGCTACAACATGGTCAATCTCAAGAACGCGTACTGGACACCTCTGAGCGGTAGTTACAGCTATATATACGACAAAGACAGGCGGCTTATCCGGACCAACTTCCCGTCAGGCAACCAGATCAACAATATATATAACAAGACCAGACTTGTACAGATCCAGACACCGGAGGGAAATATTGATCTGAGCTATCTTTGCGGCACAAAGCTGGGCTCAATTACCAATGGAACAGACACGATCACATATGAATATGACGGAAAGCTTGTCACCTCTGAGACCCTGACTGGGACTCTGAATCAATCCCTTGCTTACAGCTACAACGATGACTTCAACGTCCAGGACGTTACTTATGCCGGCAAGACCCGGATTTACACCTATGATAATGACGGTCTCTTGACCGGGGCCGGCGCCTTTACTATTGCCCGCAATTCTACAAATGGTCTGCCCGAGGCCGTCACTGATGGGTCACTGAGCCTGACTCGCAGCTTCAACGGCTATGGAGAAATCAATGATCAGAGATTTTCCATAAGCGGCACAACCCTCACCTCCTGCAACCTGACCCGTGACAATGCAGGCAGGATTACGGCCAGGACCGAGACAGTTGAAGGGGTTACGTCCGATTATGCCTACACCTATGACGACATGGGACGGCTTCTCATCGTGACCAGAGATGGAGCCGTAGTCGAAGAATACGCATATGACGCGGTCGGAACCCGGATCTATGAAAACAACGTTCTGAGGGGTATTTCGAAAAGAGCATTTGTCTATTCCGATGAAGATTGTCTGCTGACTGCCGGCAGTACCAGCTACGAGTATAATGCAGACGGCTTTCTTACCACAAGGACCGAGGGGACGGATGTCACAAGCTTTGACTACTCATCCCGCGGGGAACTTCTCGGAGTGACCCTGCCGGATGGCACGCTCATCGATTATGTACATGACCCATTGCGAAGGAGGATAGCAAAGAAAGTCAATGGCGTGACAACCGAGAAATACCTCTGGCAGGGCCTGACCAGGCTCCTTGCCGTCTTTGACGGAAGCAACAACCTTATCATGCGGTTTGAGTATGCAGATTGTCGGATGCCCGTTGCCATGACAAAAGACGGCTCCACCTATTACCTCACCTACGACCAGGTGGGTTCGTTGAGAATTGTTGCAAATACCGCAGGAAATGTGCTAAAAAGAATAAAGTACGATTCATTCGGCAATATAATCCAAGACACGAATCCGTCATTTGCCATTCCCTTCGGGTTTGCAGGTGGCCTGCACGACCGAGACACAGGGCTGGTCAGGTTTGGCTACAGAGACTACGACCCGGATACAGCCAGATGGACGGCAAAGGATCCTATAGGCTTTGCCGGAGGGGATACTGATCTTTATGGGTATTGTTTAAATGATCCGGTTAATTTGGTGGATCAGGAGGGGTTGTGGGTTGCTCAAGCAATTGGTGCTGTTTTAGGTGGTGGATTAAATGCTTACAATAATTATGGAGCATATAGTTCAGGGCAGATGTCAGGAGTTGATTATGCTAAATCAATTGCTTTTGGAGCAGCTGGAGGTGTTTTAAGCTCGTTTGGTGGCCCTTTCTTAGGAGCGGCTGTTTCTGCTTTAAATAATTTAAACGAACAAATGCTTCATAGTGATCCTTGTAATGGTATAAACTGGAGTGATACTGGTCGAGCATTTGCTACAGGAATTGCTGTTGGTAATATTGCAAAAGGTGCATATAAAGCAGGCGATCTAATTGTTGCTGTTCCAAATCAAATAGGAACAGTAATAGGAAGTCAATCTGCTCAAGTTACATCTTATGGTTCAGCTTTTGGTATTACAGCAAACATTTCAGGTTCCATATTAACAAAATGAGTTAAAAGATGAAAAATATCATAGTCTGGGTAATAATAATTATTGGTGAACTATCTGGAATGTATTTAATATACGCTGGTTTTAAACGAAAAATACAAGGTGTCCCCTCATTTAGAGTAATGCATCTTTTCCAAAATTTACCAGTAAGAGAGCACTCTGGCGTGCAGTTAATTATTGAAGGTTTTGTTGTTATATTTTCAGGTGGTTTATTATATTATGCCTTTTTTCTTTGGTAATCTATGGTTGACCCTTGCTCAAAATTAATAAGGGTCAAAAGTAGACCTGACCCCTTATTTCTTGTAAGTTAAATCGTTGCTGTATTCTCGGATAATGAAAAACCCTGTTGATTTCTTTTATGATGTCGATGGAGGTAACCAGTACAAAATCAAGATTGATCCAATGTTTCTGAAGTCTGGCAGATACAGTATCTTTTCCAAAAAGGCCGCTTATAAAAAGGTTGGTATCGATTACCGCCCTTAGCCTACGCCTCAATTTTATCTTCTCCGTAGCTTTCTTCTGCTCTAACGGCTTTGACGGCTTCATCCACTATCTCATCTATTTCCTCATCAGCATATTCTTCAGCCCCTTTCCTAAGCTCCGAAATTACCTTTTCCATTTCTTTTGACCAGGTTGTGTCTTTTCGATAGGGCATAACCTCATCAAGTTTGCTTTTTACAATCATACCTTCAAGAACAGTTTTTATTGCAAATTGTTCATGGGGGCGCATCATTGAAATTAATCCAAACTGCTCCAACAGCTTCCGGTCAAATATTTTAGATGAGGCTACACTTTCACTCTTATCAAAAATCAGTTCATCTGATGAAACGCCAAGTGTTTTTGCAATATTTTTTATAATTGCCAAAGTAGGTGAAGATTTTCCTCCTTCATATCGCTTCATTTGAGAAATCCCTACACCGATTTTTTGGGCTAGTCCTTGTTGTGTAAACCCTTTTTCTTTTCTGAGTTTTGAAAGTTTTTCTGCAAATGGCATAAAATATCCCTCCAATCCTTTTTTTATTTTTAAGGATTATAACACGGAATTTTGAAACTATGTTATTTTCAAATACTTTTGGTAAAAAAAGCTATTAACAACAAGTATTGTTTAAGATACCAAATAGTCCATAAAAAACAACGATTTTTTAGGATTTTAGCAAAATATTTTGCTTGGGAACGGGGACGAAATAACTTCCCCAAGTAGGCGCATAGGTTTGAGATCGGGCAAAGGTGGCCTGAAGCGAATATATTTTCAAAACCCCGACTCTCTGTGAACAATTACATATTTTCTCAGTCACCAAACACCTTGACCGGTTTGTACGGATGGCTTCCTTCAATAACATCCACGCCTGCTTTTGCCTTCACTTTTTTCATGATAGTATCTATGTAAGGACAGTTGTCGAGAAGACAGGTCCCTATATGAATTGCATCAATAGTCTCTCCAAGGGGAGCCATCCATGTTTTCAGCATAACTAGTCGAAGAACCGGTGAAGTTCCAGGGCACCCCCCACAGTGGACCAGACCTCTTAACTTTGCATCAGTACAGTACCCTTGTATCTCTCAAATTCTCCTTCCTTCTTATCAAAAGCCATTAAACAACGGTGACATCCGATACATGTTTCATCCTTGATGTTTTTACAACTTAAAATAGCGATGTTCATTAGACCTTCTCCTTTCTTGAATTTGCAAATTTATGTAAAATTGCCCGGGCAGTTAAATTTTTTTCAATGCCACTTCAAGGTTCTCCCCGTTTTTAACGATCTCCGTGTAACCGCCATCACTTAACATGCCTGGGTTTGCAATAATGGTGCTGCCTATTTTATCCTTTCCGACTGCTTCATGAATATGCCCTGTAAGACAAAGCTGAGGCTGATATTTTTCTATAAATTTTCTAACAGCCGTACTTCCAACATGAATTCCCTCGCCAACAATATCCAGGGCGGTGTTATGTGGAGGAGTATGAGAGACCATAATTTTTATTGGGAGGTTCTTTATGCTCTCATATCCTTTATAAATAAATTCTTCTATTTGTTCTTCGCTGTATTCACTTGGGGTGTTGAATGGCGTAGAATTGGAACCTCCCACACCGAAAATTCCTACATCTTCGATAATAATGCCTTTGCTGTGAAGATTGATTCCGATTTCATCAAAGTAATTATTCACTTCTTCAAGGTCCATGTTGCCGAACTGAGCATAGATAGCGGGATTATAACGCGATATAAAGTCTATAATATTTCTGGCCTTTTTAATCCCGCCGTAGTTTGTTAAATCTCCGGTAATAACAACAAAGTCCGCATCTGAGATTCCATCTATTTTTTGTACATTTTCCGCATGATCATGAATATCACCAAATGAAATAAATTTCACAACAACCTCCTGAAATTAAGTGCCTAAAGTGAGCTAAAGTTAAAAAGAAGTGCCTAAAGTATGTTAAAATGCCTAAAGTGCCTAAAGTTGTGGTACGCCTTCGGCGTGCTAATTGATAATACGGAGTTGTAGGAGTTACTCCTCTTTTGCGCATTGACGACCGAAGGAATATAAAGTGACAGAATTCCTTAACTTTAGGCACTATCTTTTCTGTCTTTTCTGTTTGTTATTTTTTTAAGGATATCAGCAGATTTTTCTGAAAGAGTGCCTTTTGATTCTGCAATGCCTATTGTATGAAAACCAAGAGTATTATAAAGATCAAGCAATTCAGGCAATTTTTCCCCTATTGCCTTTATATGTCTCTCCACGGTTTTAATATCTCCTCTGGCTACAGGACCTGTCAGCGCTGCTGGAATTCCGGCCTTTTCTATATTCGAAAGCGTACCTTCAATTAAAGGTTTTAAGACCTTCCAGGTGTCACTGCCGGATATGCCTGCATGTTCAATAAGCCTGAAAGCAAGAGAAAGAAGGGTTACAAGGTAGTTTGATGCAACCACGGCGGCAGCATGATAAAGGGTTTTATCTTCCGTGTTTATTGAAATACAATCTGCGCCAAGATCAACCGCAATTTTTACTGCTATATGTAAAGCTTGAGCATCACCTTCCACAGCAAATATGATTCCGTGAAAAGGGCTTTCATTCCCTTCATTCAGGGCAAAGCTCTGCATGGGATGCATTGACCCGATAAAAGCGCCACAGCTTTTTGCCGATGATAAAATCGTTGATGGAAGTGCTCCGCTGCAATGCAAGACCACGGAATCTCTTTTGAAGCCCTCATTAAATGCAATATTGCTGCATGTATCAGATATTTCGCTGTCCGGAGTTGTTAAAAAAACAATATCTGCTTTTTTTGTTATTTCCCAGGGTATGGTAGTGAAACGCCCGGCTCCTGTTAAGTCTGCAAGTCTTTTTGCGGATGAAAAGTTTTTACTTGCAAGGCCGGAAATTCCATAACCGGCTTCTGATAAAAATTTAGCAAGAGCGGTTCCGACTCTTCCGCAACCAACTATTGCAATCACGGGTTTCATTATTTAATGCCCAACCTACATTTCTCATAAACAAGCAACTTCTCAATAAATACATAAACGAGCCTGCTGATAATAAAATATAAAAAAGCTGGCTGTTTGAACATTTTAGTGAGCTTTAAGAAAAAACAGCGTATAAGAGATAATTCATACTTAAAATATATGATCTGCTGTTTAATCAATACGCATTAAAAGGGTTGGCTACTGTTTTTTCTTTAGGCTCACTTAGATGTGAGTTCCAGATATTTTATATTTTATTATCAGTGGGCTCGTCATTTATCGCGTAATTCACCAGAACTTTTTGAGAAGTTGCATAAATAATTCATAGTCTCGTGGTATCCTCAACAATAAAAGGAAAACCTTTTATTCCTATGCTCATTTTTTTTATCCAGATTCTGGACATTGTAACGGTTTCACCTTCCATGCTTACAAGGCTGGGAAGTTCTTCTACATAGGAAATATCCTCAATTTTAAATTCATAGTAAAAAGCATCGGAACTGTATGGGTCAGGCACCAGAATAATCTTATCAGGATCATACTGATGCTTTTGAGGTGATCCAGAGTAAGAAATATGAGTTTTTTTAATGTTTATCAAATCCTTTGGCTTCTTGTAAGCTTGAATCTCAAATTTTTCGGCCTTTCGTGGAAAATTTTCTGACGACATGTTAGTTGTCTCCTTGCTTGGTTCCCATGCTCAAGCGTGGGAACCCACAAACCGTGAATCGTTACCCTTGAAGGGATACTATAAATTCCCCTATCTTCTCAGCAGACCTGCCGAAAAGTTCCTCTATCTCAACAGATTCAAAATAATTATCATCCCAGGCAATGCTGTTTTCTTGAACAATATTCTTTATATGCTCATACTTGCCGCCAAGCGCTTTTATCCTAACTGAAAGGGATACTTCTTTTTTAAATGTAATATTCAATAAAAGAAGATATTCTATCATATTCGGCATTTCAGGAGAATCAGAGATTATTGGAATAACAAGAATACTTCGGTTATCTTTACGACCTTTGCCGATATATACATTCCCATGTCGAACAATTATCCTTTTAGTACCCTTAAGTATGTTATCCTTTTCAACTCTTGATGGAATGGGTTTTAAAGAACCCTCTTTCTCTAAAACCTCTATTGTTGACTCATCTGTCGGTTCACCAAGGAGGTTAAGATTGCCTATTCTGTATAAAATTAACCCCTCGATATGTGAAATAATTCTCTGAAGATTTTTAAGAACAACAATATTTCTGTTTATAAGCTGTGAAACACCTAAATTGTGTTTTGCTAACTCATCAAAAATGAGGCCCTCAAGTTTTTCACTTATACGACTTGTACCTACAGTAACTGTCTTGGCCTGGTGTTTTATTGCATCCACAGGACGAGACATATAATTAATAGATTCTCCAATATATTCAAACAGAGTATTAAGCATGTTAAGTGCGGTACCCTTTTTGTAAAAGTCGATCTCAAAATCCGACACAGGCAGCCTTCCAGCCAGGTATTTAAAAAGAAGAGTCAAATCTGAAGCATTGGCAATAAAAGTCGGGACTTTTTTCCCAGATCTTTTTTCCCTGAACTGTTTGTAAAAATGTGCAATTTTTTCTCTGAATGTTTTTTCAAGTACAACTTCGTAAACATCAAGGCCACTCTCTATATAATCATCAATAGTATTCTGCAGTTCCTTACTAAATGCATATAAAAAACGCGACCCCTCATTAATGGCAAGGGCTGCATAGTATCCCCAGATATGCCCGACCAGAGTGTTCAGGATAGGTGCAAAATGCTGGTTTACAACCGGAACATGAAATACATCTTCTGCATAGGCATTAAATCCGCTCTCTCCCTCGTCAGCTATAACAACAGGCGTGGCCTTGTGTGCCTGAAAAATGGCTGTATCCTTAATGATGTCACCTATAACATTTCGTTTTGTGCCGGCAGCACACACAATTATAAGAGGCTCGGATGATAAATCTATATGTTTTTTGTCCTCTATGTAATCAGAGGAAATTGTCTTGTAGCAGAGTTCGCTCAGTTTGATACGTATTTCATCTGCAGAAGCTTTATTGGGACCACTGCCTACCGTTGCCCAGTAATTTTTTGTTGCGGCAAGCCTTTTGGCGGATTTTTCTATCTCTTTTTTCATAGATAGAACTTTTCTCATATGTGATGGAATTTCCCGCATCTGTCTTATTTCTTCTGTTATAAACTCATCATTCCGCAAACCCTTTAAGCTCGCAATTTTGAGGCCCAAGAGAGCTCCCGCTATAATCTGAGAATAGAATGCCTTTGTTGAAGCCACCGACATCTCAATATCCCGCCCGCTGCTTGTGTACATAACACCGTCAACCTTAAACGTAATGTCTGAATCCCTGCGGTTGACTATGGCGATGGTATGGGCTCCTCGCTCTTTAACCATATCCACGGTACGATTTGTATCTGTTGTTGTTCCGGACTGACTAATAGCAACAACAAGTGCATCTGCCATACTGTTCTTGTCATCATATTCATTAAGCTTAAATCCGCTGAGTTCTGATGCCTTAAATGAACGCGCAGTAAAATACGGCTCATCAATGTAGTAATTTAAAATATCTGAACATACTTGTGCAGCAACTCCGGCCGTACCCTGACCGACAAAATAAATTCTCCGTATTTTATTGTTTATAAACGCTTGTTGAATGGATATCGGAAAAATTTTTTCATCAAGCGTTAATACGTACCTCTGTTTCCCGTCTTCCTCGATCTTCCAGCGATTCTGAAGAGTCTTTTCCACTGAAACAGGGGATTCAGAAATTTCTTTCAGGAAATAATGCGGAAATTCCTGACGGTCTATATCTCTTGATGTTATCTGCGTACGTTTTATATCCTTTTCCCCAATTTTAACCTGGGTTCCGTCATAAAACATCGCTTTAATGTCCTGGAGGGCTCCACCGGATTCCTGGCTAAGCACAAAGATCTGTCCCTGAGTTTTGCCATCCTTTCCTTCAACAACCTTTTCTCCGTTCATCTTGAGATAGAACGGAGTCTGCTCGACAAAACCGTAAACTTCAGAGGTTGGCAGATAATGACCTTCAGATAGTCCTATAAAGATAGCCTGACCGCTGCCTTTCTGAGCAAGAAAAAGTTTGCCGGGGGCAAGGTCTGAATGCATAAATATGGCATGTGAACCTTCAAAATCATTGACTGCCAGACGGAATGCTTCTTCCAGATCATTCCCCTGTAATATATATTTTTCAATTTGCAGCGGGATTATTTTTGTATCGGTTGTAATGTCCTTATGTATAAGATTGCCTTTGCTTTCATATTCTTCGTTAAGCTCAATGTAATTGTCGATATCTCCGTTAAGACAGACATGAATTATTCCGCTTTTATCTGATATGTTTCCGGTCCCTTTATTATCAACCGGATGACAGTTCGGTTCAGTAATAGCCCCGATTGAAGCCCAGCGAGTATGGGCTTCAACAGTATGATATTTGTGCGGGCACGAGATAAGTGTTTGAAAAATCAGATCATTTTTTATCTGATTCCTCAAAAAGCTAACATTGTCTCCAAGGCTTCCTATCTCAGCGGCAATCTTATAGGTAATGGCAATGCAAACACATTTCTCTCCGCTTTCATCTTTTGTTTCATGGACATCTATGCCCATGTTGACAAGGACATCATGGTTTGACCGCACCCTGAACTGATCAAGAAGATCGATATTGTCTGATTTGCCCAGCTTTTCTTTAAATTTTTCAAACTCTGCTTTTTCAAGGATAAACATAAGAGATATGCCGGCTGAATCACGGCCTCTTACTTCAAGACGGTCTATACTGTTTAGAACTGCATTAATATTTTTTGCGATTTTTAAGGCAAAAGAAGTAATAGACTGAAAATCTCGGTTTAAAAGCTCCCCGACTTTGACAATATTATCTAAGAATTCAAAAGTAATGCACCATGAAATATCCTTTAGGTCTTCAATTCTGCGAGACATTGTATCAACTATATCAGCATCAAGCCGTCCCATATTATCAGACAGCAATCTTGATTCCCTGTCTATGATGTTATTAAGATTGTCAGATAATTTTGAAAGTTCGTTTTGGATATCTTTTCCAGCAAAACATTCAGCAAAATAATCGTCTGCCTTTAAAGACTGCACAGAATGCAGAAATGAGTCTATAAGTTTTTGGCCACCCAAATAATCAATCAAATAATCATTAATTAAAAATTTATTATTTTGAGCGCAGTGAAAATATCCTTTTTCACCGATCTTTACGGCCATATCATTCAGGGATGCCATATTTATATGATCGGCTTTTTTTTCTTTTCTCTTAAAAGAAACAAGCCCTGCAATACCGCAACAAAGGATATTTTCACTGCAAGGGAAAAAAACAATGGAATTGTCCGGCAAACCTGCGGTGCTCCTTCCAAAATAGACATCAGATAAAAGATAAGGAAGGACAAAGCCGATTATTCCTTTAACAATACTGACTATTTGCTTTAAATATTTCATTAATATTTTCCTTAACAACTCGATAGTATAGATGAGTAAAAAGTGCCTAAAGTGAGCTAAAGTGCCTAAAGTTAAGGAATTCTGCCATTTGATATAGGTTTCTTAAGCCATTAATACACAAGACTTCTGGTATAGTGTTATAAATTAGCACGCCGAAGGCGTACCCCGACTTTAGGCACTTTAATATACTTTAGCTTTTAGGCACTTATATTCGCACCGAAGGTGCGCTAATTTATCACTCACATCTGTTGATATAACTCCTTAATCCTATCTCTTGTCATTACCCTTTTCCACTCAGGTCCCAGAGCATTTTCCCATAAGGGCTCGAGTATCAGAGCTACATCCACCATTTTTTCCAGTTTTGAGTCTTCAATGCCGGCTGTAATATTCTGAGGGAGCTTAATATCCTGTTTTTTAAGCATCCTGCGGAATTCACGAACTCCTTCCGGATAAAATTCCTCCAGATAATCAAAAACTATGCAGTTGCCGATTCCATGGTGAATACCAAGAACAAATGAAAGACCGTATGAAAGTGCATGGCACACTCCGACTTGTGAATAAGCTATGCTCATACCTCCCAAATATGAGGCCATCATCAGTTTGTCTGCACTATCCTCGTCGCCGGCCAGAAAAACTTCTCTGCAAAGATCAAGTGCCTTTTCACCATATGACTTGCTGAAAGCGTTATGATAGGTTCCAGTTAAAGACTCCACACAATGTATATAACAATCCATGCCTGTATAAAAATGCTGATCTGCCGACACCCCGGCAGTTAACTCAGAATCAAGTACTATCTGATTAAATACGGTATAGTCTGAATTTATACCGAGTTTTTTCTCAGGACCAGTAAGTACAGTTGTACGGGAAACCTCGGCTCCAGTGCCTGAGATTGTAGGAATCCCAACATGATAGACAGCCGGATTTTTTATTAAATCCCAGCCCTGGTAATCAGCAGAAGAACCCGGATTAGTCAGCATAAGAGATACTGCCTTTGCAAGATCCAATGTGCTCCCGCCGCCTATGCCGATAATTCCATCAGGCAAGCGACTTGAAAAGTTTCTTGCCTTGTCTGCAAGTTCATCAACATAAACTGTTTTAGGTTCATCATCCACGTTGACTGATATAATATGATCCTTGCTTCCAAGGGGGATTCTTTTTATTAAACTGCTGGATTCAAAAACATCATCCACAAGAAAAACCATGAATGAATCGCTATCTCTGCGTTTTTCAGCAAGAATAGATTCAAGCTGGTTAAAACACCCCCTGCCGAAAATTATGTAGGAAATCATTTTGAAATTTCTAAACATATATTACTCCTCGATCATGATCAGAAACTACTCAAGTGGATAGTCCGAAGCTACCTGATATCCTCTTCAACCTTCAACCTATTTTTTTTATAACATCAACAATTTTCTCTATCCGTTGCGTCAGCTCCTCCTTGCTCCATGACAGCTTTATCAGCATTGATATCGTCCTGCCCATTATATCGTCGGATTGAGGAAGATTTACCTTTCCATAATCAGGACAGCAATCAAGCAGCTTGACAGGCAGCATTGCTGAAGATTTAAGCTTTTTAAGATGATTCCAGTTGCGTACATAATGCCAGTTGTTGTCATACCAGTAAAAACATGAATCAACGCCGGCCTTGCATAGATCTGCCGCCACCTTTCCGGCCTTTGATTCATCAGGCATTAAGAAAGAAAGAAATGTTGCGGAATCTCCTTTTTCATCTGGAATTTTTCTGAAAGCTATTTTTGCCGATTTTAAATCCGGCTGAGAAAGTGCGTCCTTTAGGACTTTTTTATTTGCACGCTGCTTCTCCAGCATAAAATCAAGTTTTCTCAACTGAGCCAGCCCTACTGCCGCATTAAGCTCACTGATACGAAAATTTGTTCCAAGAACAGGATGCCCCTCAAGTCCCCTGTCATTGCCTGTATGATCATGCCCGTGGTCGGCAAAGTTATCTGCTGTAGTATAAAGTTCTTTATCATCAGTAATAACAGCGCCTCCCTCGCCGCATGTAATTGTTTTGACAGGATCAAAAGAAAAACAACCCATTTGACCGAATGTGCCCAAAGCCTTTCCATTCAAAGTCGCACCTATAGCCTGGCAGGCATCCTCTATAAGAATAAGTCCTTTTTTATCACAAAAATCCTTGATTTTATCAATACGGGCCATAGCACCGCACATATGAACAGGCAATACAGCCTTTGTACGTGGAGTAATAACTTTTTCAATGGCGTCAGGGTCGAGGCATAGAGTCTCATCTATTTCAGAAAATACAGGAACGGCACCTGCTGTCAGTACCGCTTCAATCGTTGCTATAAATGTAAAAGGCGGAACAATGACTTCATCTCCTGCACCAACACCGCACGAGGCCAGGGCTATACTTAGGGCGGCAGTACCGCTGGAACATAAATGACAGTATTTTGCCCCAATACGTTCCGACAGTTCAGCCTCAAACGTCCTGGCCTTCCAGTGTCCTTTTCTTGCCTGATCAAAACCATAACGGAAAAGCACACCTGTATCGAGGACATCTCCAACTTCTTTACGCTCCTCATCACCAAATATTTCAAAACCCGGCATAACAAATCTCCTTAGTATATTTTTTAACTGCTCGCTTTCTCAAGATCTGTCTCATTTTTTGCAAAATAATCGCGAAAATATCGTTTTATAGCCATGCGGGCATATTGACTTGCCCTTATTCCTATATATTTTTCATGAGTCACAACAACAGATACGACAAGCTTTCCGGATCCTTCCTTTTCCTCAGCAAAACCCACAAACCAGTCATATCTGCCATCGTGTTTTTTAGTGCCCATAGAACCCGTTTTGCCGCCTATGTTCAGCTTTGAAAGAACACGATCTGTTCGGTAACCTCTAAACAGTTTACTGCAAGTGCCTGAACGTACCGAAGCCCTCATGAGGTGGTTAACCATCTCTGATGATTCGGACGTTATCGCCTGGTTCATAGTAACCAGATGGCTGCGATAAATGGTATGACCCTCGCCATCAATTATTTGATCAACAATCGTGGGTTCTACCATCCTGCCCTGATTAAGAATTGCCGAGCTTATAACGGCTCCGTGAATAGGTGACATTGTGGTTTCATGGTTGAAACCACAGGCAACTTCAGCCCATTGATAAGGATCATCAGATAAAGAAATAAAACTCGGAGAAAGTGGAATCTCAAAATTAATTTTTCGGTTAAAGCCAAATGCTAATGCATATTCTTCAAGATTATTTTTACCAAGGTGATGCTCTCCAATTTTTCCGAATACAGGATTGACTGATTGAGCAAATGAGTCCTTTAATGTTATCCTGTTGGTGTATTTGTTTGTCTTATTTTTCAACTGGGATTTATATAAAGTGTATTTCCCGCCGTTGTATGAAAATTTGGAGTTTAAATTAAAACCGCATTTTTCAATGGCTGCCGCTGCTGTAACAATTTTAAAAATACTCGCGGCAGGGAATGCGCTGTCTATACATGGATTGTTTGACGGATCTGTTTTATCAAAACTAACCATTGACAAAATCCTGCCCGTAGAAGGATCCATAGCAACAATTCCAACATATCGAGATGTGGACTTATCAATTTTTTTTTGTAAATAATTTTGCAAAGAAGGATCAAGGCTGGTGCTAACTATTAATTTATGGCCGTCTACAACTAAATCAAAACTCTTGTCCTTAAGGTTGACAAAGACCTGGTTATTCAGCATAGCCCGCACATCATTTTTGTCAATCAGCTTTCTGCTTGAAATCTGCTCTTTAGATGCACGATTATAATCTTTTTGTGAGTAATTAAATGCGGTTTCGCCAAGATTGCCGGATATTAAATAAAAACTAATCAGCGTTATTATAAGGAAAAAAAAATATTTAATAAATCTTTTGCTTAATGTATTTATTAAGACAGATCTTTTCAGCTTTGCCTGATAATCTCTCCAGTCAGGCTTCTTAAGGATTTTATGCTCGGATTTAAATCTGTTTTGTTTCATTATTAATTATTGCTATAAATAACGAATAACCAGGTTGTCAGGTCAGAGATGTTCCTGACTTAATTTTCTTATCAACAGTTCCGAGAGCGCAGATATTATCATCAAAGCCTGCCAGCAACATACCGTTTGACAATATCCCCATAATTTTGGCTGGTTTTAAATTAGCGACAACAATTACCTGTTTGCCGATAATGTCATCTGGATTATAGCCTTCTGAAATCCCAGCCACAATTGTTAGCTTTTTCCCTAACTCGACCTCTATTTTAAGAAGCTTTTTTGCCCTTGGAATTACTTCAGCGTGAACCACGGTAGCTATCCTTAGATCAACCTTATTAAATTCTTCCATAGATATCTCTGGTTTAAGGTCGGGCAATATTTTTTCTGAAGAGTTCTCACCGGAATAAAGCTCATTTTTTTTTAAGTCAACTCTTGGGAAAAGAGTAACTGATTTGGGAAGCTTGGTGCCTGATTTCATAGTTCCCCATTTTTTGAGAATTTCTAATCTGTAATAACTCTCATCAGGATTCATTCCAAGATGCTTCTGCATGTTTGCAGAAGTGTCCGGCATTACCGGATAGATAAGACCGGATATGACTCTGAGTCCTTCAAGAAGATTGTAAATTACAGCTTCAAGCTGTTTTCTGCTGGATTTTTTCTTCGCAAGTTCCCATGGAGCTGTGACATCAACATATTTGTTCATCCGGCTTATAAATTCCCAGACAGCTATGAGAGCCTTATGAAATTCAAACTTTTCCATGGCGCTCTCGAATTTATCAATAGCCTTAGTTGCATCTGATCTAAGGCCAAACTGTAACTCCTGCTCTAAAACAGGATCAACTTCAGGAATTTCCCCTGTGAAATATTTATGAGCCATTGCAAGAACTCTGCTAAACAGATTCCCCAGGTCATTTGCCAGATCAGAATTAATGCGCTGCACCATAGACTCTTCAGAAAAACTGGAATCAAGACCAAATACCATATCCCGCATGATAAAAAACCTGAACGCATCCAGTCCGTATTTATTTTTTATTTGAAGAGGTTCTATCACATTGCCGAGGCTTTTAGACATCTTGCTCTGATCAACATTCCAGTATCCATGAACATTCAGACGCCTATAAACCGGAATGCCTGCCGCCTTCAGCATAATAGGCCAGTAAATAGCATGGGGCTTAAGGATATCTTTGGCAACAATGTGATTAACATGCGGCCAGAATTTTTTAAAAAGTTCTCCATCCGGGTATCCTACGGCAGAGATATAATTTATTAAAGCATCGAACCAGACATATGTAACATAGTTATCATCAAATGGAAGACTGATACCCCATTTAAGGCGTGTTTTGGGCCGAGATATGCACAGGTCTTCAAGCGGTTCGCTTAAAAAAGACAAAACTTCATTTTTGTATCGCTCCGGGTATATGAAATCAGGATTATTATTAATATGGTCTATAAGCCAGTCCTGATATTTGCTCATCTTAAAAAAATAATTGGATTCCTTGATAACTTCAGGTTTTGTTTTATGATCAGGACATTTGCCGTCAACAAGCTCACGCTCAGTGTAAAACCTTTCACAGCCAAAACAGTAAAGTCCTTCATATTCACTAAAATATATTTCACCCGAATCATATATCTTTTGCAGTATATACTTCACTACTGCAACATGATCCGGGTCTGTGGTACGTATAAAATGATTGTATCTAATTCTGAGTTCCGGACAAAGATCTTTAAAAAGACCGCTTATTTTATCTACGTATGCCCTGGGGCTAAGATTCTCATTCTTTGCGGCACGAACAATTTTGTCTCCATGCTCATCAGTACCGGTAAGAAAGAAAGTTTCTCTATCACGCATTAAATTATATCGGCACGCAACATCCGCAGCAATAGTAGAATAAGCATGCCCCAGATGAGGCCTTGCATTAACATAATAGATGGGCGTTGTTATATAAAAAGTCTCCGACATTCCCTATCCCTCTCCATTTTATAACTTAGGTTATAATTTCATCCAAGCCGATCTCTATTTCCGGACCACTATCTAAACGAACGGTCAGCCTGTTACATATTAAGTTATGACGAATAACTTTGCCCTTGCCGCCGGATGTATTAACTAATCTGCCGATTTTGGGAAATTTTTCCCTCAGTTTTTGATAAGTTTCATGTTCAAAAGTCAGACAACACATAAGGCGACCACACATGCCGGATATCTTGGTTGGGTTCAATGACAAACTTTGGTCTTTTGCCATACGTATGGATACAGGATCGAATTTTTCTATGAATGCCGAACAGCAAATTTCACGCCCGCATCTCCCTATGCCACCGCACATTTTGGCCTGATTGCGTATCCCCACCTGCCGCATCTCAATTCTTACCCCGAACTCCTTGACAAGCATCTTTACCAACTGCCGAAAATCCACACGGCCTTCAGAAGTGAAAAAAAATGTTAATTTACCTGCATCAAAGGTGCTTTCAACAGAAAAAAGATTCATTTTAAGCTCTAATTGTTTTATGCATTCAAGACAAAAAGCCTGAGCCTTTTTTTCAGTCCCAGAATTTTTCTTTCTTTGCTCAAAATCTTCTTCATTGGCTAAACGGAAAACCTGTTTCAACGGCCTGTTCGACGACTTTTCCGCATAGGGGACAGGTGAAATGGCAACAACCCCTAAACCGAGCCCCTGCTCGGTTTCAACAATCACATTGTCATTTTTATTTAAAACAAACGCACCGCAGTCAAAGTCATAAAGTTTACCTGCAGGTTTAAATCTTATTTTAATGATTTTTTTCATATTCCAAATTTCTCAACCCTTGGGAACGGGGTTTAAACCCCGTTCCTGCAAGCCTCAACATCATTACTTCCAGAGTCAGCCTTAAATTTGTGTTTGCCCGTATATCTTTTTGTGCTGTCTGAATAGCTTCTATTTTTGAAAGAAGCGATTTGACCGCAATTTTTTGTGAGGCATATTGAATTTTGCGGATCAAGTCTTTATTGATAATTTTTTCAGGACTATATTTATAAATAATCAGGTCACGCAAATAAGTTTTAATAATCTCAAGAGAGTCCTGAATAATTTCTTTGTTTTTTGATAATCTTTCCGCAAATGAAAGAAGTATAATAATCGGCTCTAAAGACAAAGATCCGGTCTTTTCCAATCCAATATTATTTAACAGCCAGTCCCTGAGGCAAATCCAATTCGCCTGGCTATTCTTTTTTATCATAGAAAGAGCCTTTGTCATACTCCCGTTTGCCATAGCTGAAAATATTGCTGCATCTTCAGCATTAACTCCATGTTTTTCAATTAGAAAAGTCTCTATCTTTTCTCTATGAATGGGGCTAAATCTGATATGCTGACAGCGCGATACAATTGTTGGAAGCAAATCAGATGTCTGCAAGGCAGTAAGTATTAAAACAGTTCGCTCGGGCGGTTCTTCCAGCACCTTAAGCAGAGCATTAGCTGCTTGAGGATTCATGGCCTGGGCATTGGAAATTATAACAATACGTAATTTTGCCTCGTATGGCTTCAGGGAAAGCGTATCACAGATGTCACGGATTTGTTTGATCTTGATAAAAGGACCAGATGGCTCAACTCGAATTATATCCGGGTGGTTACCTGACTGGATTTTCCTGCATGATCTGCAACGACCGCAGGGATCCGCTGCTGACAGGCCTTCTCCCACCCCGCAATTGCATGCCATTGCGAAAACAAGAGCGGCAGTGCTTTTCCCAATTCCGTCAGTACCGGTAAAAAGAAGGGCATTGGGAATGGTCCTGTTCAGAAGAATATTTTTTAAAAGTCTTATTGGCTGTTCTTGATCTATTATTGATTCAAACCAGGACACAAATTTAATTATCTACCCGTTCTTTCAGTTCTTTCCCTGATTTGAAAAAAGGAAGTTTTTTGGGTTTAATTGTTACCTGCTCGCCGCTTTTTGGATTTCTTCCTGTGTAGCTTTTGTATTCTTTAACAAAAAAACTGCAGAGGCCTCTAATTTCGACACGCTCACCTTTTGCCATAGCGTCCGCCATGTTATCGAAAAATATTTGAACGACCTTTGCCGCCTCTAATTTTGAAATGTTAGCCTCAGCTTTCAAGACTGAAATAAGTTCCAATTTATTCATCTATAATCCTCCATGGAATAACTGATAATACAATATATATTCTATTAAACATAAGTTCATAAGAAGTCAAGCGGTTATACTAATAGTTCGGGTATTATTTCAACATCATCCTCAGCAACTTCCACACTTGCAAACTGGCCAAGAGCTTCAATATAAACCACAACTCGCTCTTTGCCCTTGTACCTGATAAAAGTTCCCGTTACACCTGCAAAAGAGCCGTCAACCACCATAACCCTGTCCCCTTTTATCAAATGTTTGCCGGTTGTCACATCATTATTGCCGGCCACCATGATTTGCAAGGACTCAATGCTCTCCTGAGAAACAGCCAAAGGACCATCCTTGTTTCCAATTATACGTACAGCTCCGACAGTTTTAACGATCTCAATATGCTCATAAGGGTTAAGATCGGTTTTAACAAACAAATATCCCGAGAAAAGCGGCACCTGAATCATGGCTTTTCTATCACGACGTTTGCTCCTGACCTTAACCTTTGGGAGAAAAACCTCTATTGATTTTTTTATAAGGCCATCATTTACAACATTTTCGAACCTGCTTTTTGTATGAAGAACATACCAGGATCGAACAAATTTATCTATATAATTTTTTGTCATATTAAATTATATGAACTCGTAAAAAGTTGAAATTTAGACGGCAAAGTAAAAAGCTTCAGTTTCAAGGCACGCAAATACTGAGGAAAGAGGCGTACTTATAGCTACGCCGCAATGACGAAGGGTGTAGCGCAACGCAGAAAATGGACTTTTTACGAAGCCGTCATTGAAGCCTTTCCTTTACAACATAATCAACTGAAATTCTGTCTTTCGATCCGAGTGCAATCTTCAACGAGGCTGGATTAAGTACCGTCTTAACAGAAAGTTTCCATTATAAAAATATCTGATTTTATAATTTTTTCAAGATAAAACATTCAAAATTGAATTAACGCCCTTCGGGCGAGCTATTGAGCTTATCAGCTTATCAGCTAAGAGCTATAAACCATTATTGCAGACTGATGATTTCTAACCTATTAATAAGATTGACTAAAAAATGGAAATTCCTATACTGATTAAATCAGAACTACAAATCTTGTTTATCCTGTTATCATTTCAGATTCTTTTTCAAAAGGCCAAATTGTTACTTTTTCTCTTGTTTTTAAAGTTTCGAACGGATAAATTTTCTTGTACCTAAGTTGAGCGATTTTTTGCGAAGATATGTGTTGAGATCTTGATGCATAAGGATTTGCAAAAACCGCAGGCATACCCGTGGATATGTCGAGGATTTTTGTGAAGCCTTTATGCGCAAGAGATCGGCGCAGATTGAGTAAAAAATCGCTCAATTTAGGTTGTATTAATATATATGATGTGTTAATTAAAATTTTTCCCTGTGGTGGGTGTAGCTCAGTTGGTAGAGCACCGGGTTGTGGCCCCGGTTGTCGAGGGTTCAATCCCCTTCACTCACCCCATCCCCCATTTATGCGCCCGTAGCTCAGCTGGATAGAGCGCCGGACTTCGAATCCGTAGGCCGCAGGTTCGAATCCTGCCGGGCGTACCACGTTTTATGCAGTCATCATCCTGGCTAATGTTTTACGACGTGTACCAAGGGATCTACAGCTTCAATTCAACAAATCCTGA
>JAUWFS010000048.1:0-17110 GCA_030606805.1 Deltaproteobacteria bacterium | reverse complement strand
CATATGGCAAAGGGTAATTTCCGGGACTATCTAAAAGGTGAAGAGATCTGGATCAAGAAATATTTCTATGTATTGCGGCCTATATTAGCCTGCCGGTGGATCGAAAGATATAATTGCCCTGTGCCGATGGAATTTGAGATTTTGCTGAGAAAAACGGTTGATGACAAGGAACTACGAATCAAAATAGATGAATTGCTTAAAAGAAAAAGATCAGGTGAAGAACTTGATAATGCCCCGAGAATACCGGTTATTAGTAAATTTATTGAGACTGAGCTAAACAGGCTTGCTCAAAACAAACCTGACAAAACGGTGATTAAAGACTATTCTGAGCTTAATAGAGTATTCCGAAAAATTATATGCAATTGAACATCCGGAAATCATGACGCAAGGAGAAATGCTTAAGAAAGGAGAAATGCTTAAGAAAGGAGAAATGCTTAAGAAAGGAGAATATGAAGGAGCAAGAATATGGCGGAGTTAATTTACATTTAATAAGATGCAAAACAATCTATGACGTGATCCGAGTTCGAGTACTTACTCACAAACCCCGAAACCTTCTGATTCTCACAGTTGTGCCGTATCATAAAATTCGCCAAGGCTTATATCGAATATCCAGATTTCAACAAATTTTCTTGACAACCATATTTCTAAGTAATACAAAAAAAATTTAAATCTTTTGGAAAGGAGTTTATAATTGGCTAATCATAAATCAGCATTAAAACGCGCTATGCAGAATGAAATTAGACGTATGCGAAATAAAACTGTAAAAACCAGTGTTAAAAAGGTAACCAAGGAATTACGACTATCTTTAAATGAAGATTCCGGCGAAATGACTTTAAAAAAGCTTAATACAGCCCAGTCACTAATCGACAAAGCAGCAAAAAAAGGTGTGATCCATAAGAAAACAGCCGCCAGAAAAATATCCCGCCTGTCAAAACTTGCAGTTGCAACCGCTACCTAACTATTTTAATCCATAGGAAATATGTAAAAATCCACCACGGATTTTCACGGAATTACACTGAATTATCAAAATATCCTTCTCAACATTATAACCAGGACCAAGTTTTTTATACTTCCCATGCTGCACCTACTTGAGGAAGTTATTTCGTCCCCGTTCCTTATTCATTGTTTATAATTTTCAGTGAAACTCAGTGCTCTTCCGTGGTAAACTTTTACGGAAATCTATAGAACAGGTCCTAAAAATCGTCCGTTAAGCGATTATAAACTTTTTCTGCAAGTCTTTTAGAAAGAGTTTTAACAGCTTCTCGTCTGTTTCTTTCCGTTGCCTGTTTATCGGATAATACAATATAGTCTTCGTTTGCAGAAAGGTCTTTTACCGACCATATTACTTTGCCGGTCGGATCTGTCAATTTCAAGCTTAGTGTGACAATTACGCGCCTTTCAAGCGATGAGTACGAATCCCGTCGGGAAATTGCATGAATGCGCATGGATTTAATGACTCCGGTAAAAATGCCATCGGCATTGTCTCCTTTTGTTAAAACGACTTTGCCGAAACCGGTAATTTCATAAATGAGATCATTTGTAAAAATATTTTCTGCTCCGGTTTCAGAAGTTCGGTTTTCGAGCATTTTTATTGAAAGGGTTTTTATGCCTTCCGGCAAATTACCGCCGCCTCTAAAACTGTATCCACATGATGAAAAAACAAACAAGAGACAAAAAACTATCCGGATATTAATCTTATTATTAGAAAACATTTTCCAATCTTTTCGTAATAGTTCACCACGGATTTTCACAGAATTACACTGAATTATCAATGGACTTCCCTCTCAAGCGAGTTATTTTGAAATAATTGATCAATAGGGCTTCGTTCTGATTTGTTATCTTTTTTATGGCCTTGTTTTCTACCAGGAAATCGGCTCGTAATCTGCGTTCAAATGATAACTTACTCATTGTTTATACTTTTCAGTGAAACTCCGTGTCGTTCCGTGGTGAACTTTTAAATCTTTTCTTTATCTTATAGACTTTCAGATAATTAATTTCACAAGGCCAGAAGGAGGAAGGCGTATTAGTTATACGTCGACGACTGATAACACAGTGAAATTCTTTATCTGAAAGTCTATACAACAATATTAACCAGCTTTTTCTTCACAACTATAATTTTTCTGACAGGCTTACCTTTTATAAACTTTTTAACATGCTCATCTGAAATGGCCATTTCTTTTAAGGTATTATCATCTGCATCTGCATCTACATTAAACCTGCCTTTGAGCTTGCCATTAACCTGGACAACAATTAAAAGGTCATCTTTAGTCAGAGCTTCTTTATTATATTCAGGCCAAGAAGCTAAAAGTATATTGGACTCATTTCCCAATGCTTCCCAGAGTTCTTCGGCAAAATGAGGAACTATTGGCGCTAAAAGGAGCACAACTGACTCCAGGGCATACCTGACAACGGAGTTCCTTTTATGACCGTTTTTTTGAAGATCAATGCCCGACATAACATTAACAAGTTCCATAACAGCGCTTATAGCTGTATTAAAATGAAATCTATCTTCAATATCTCTGGTAACCTTTTTTATTGTATAATGTGTCTTTCTATATAAATCACGCAATTCACCATCAAGCTTGTCAGGACTTCCATAATATGGCGAAACATCTTTTATGTAATCCATGCAGTTCGATGCAATACGCCATACACGGTTAAGAAAGCGATAGCTGCCTTCGACTCCCTGCTCACTCCATTCGAGATCACGTTGTGGAGGAGCTGCAAAAAGGCAGAAAAGTCTCGTGGTATCCGCACCATATTTATCAAGTAATCTATTCGGATCTATTACATTCTTTTTTGATTTTGACATTTTTTCAATACGACCTACCACAACTTTCTTGCCGCATTTTTTACAAAAACGATCAGAACCGCCGCTACTCCCCTCAACCTCTTCAGGAAAAAGATAGCCGTGTTCAGGACACGAAACAGTCTCTTTGCAGACCATACCCTGGGTAAGCAGCCTTGTAAAAGGCTCCTTAAAACTAACCAGGCCCAAATCTTTTAATACACGTGTAAAATACCTTGAATACAGAAGATGTAAAACAGCGTGTTCTACCCCTCCGATATACTGGTCTACCGGCATCCAGTATTCAACGGCCTTTTTATCAAACATGCCAGTGTTGCAATCAGGGCTGCAATATCTGGCAAAATACCAGGAAGACTCAACAAATGTGTCCATTGTATCGGTTTCTCTTTTTGCGTCAGAAGCTCCACATGCCGGACACCTGATATTTGCAAAATATTTGAGTTTTGAAAGCGGCGATCCGCCGTCTTCCAGGAGGTTGACATCTTCCGGAAGTATTACGGGAAGGTCTTCTTCAGGCACAGGAACAATGCCGCATTTGTTGCAGTAAATCATGGGAATCGGCGTGCCCCAATATCGTTGTCTGGAAATACCCCAGTCCCTTAATCTAAAACTTACCGTTTTCTTCCCGATATCATTATCTTCAAGAAAAGAAGCTATTGCATCTAAAGCTTTTCTGTTATCCATTCCGTCAAATTGACCGGAATTAACCATTACTCCTTCATCTATATAAGCTTCCGTCATTATTTCAGAATCAAGATCAAAATCATATGGTTTTATAACAACAATTATATCGAGCCCATACTTTTTAGCAAAATCAAAATCACGCTGGTCATGCGCAGGAACAGACATAACCGCACCGGTACCATATTCCATCAGGGCAAAATTAGCTGTATAAACCGGGATTCTTCTCTTGCTCAACGGGTTTATACAATAGGCACCTGTAAAAATACCCTCCTTTTCATAACCTTCAATAGCCTTGACCGACCTGTCCTGCATAGATATTCGTTCAATAAATTTTCTTACCTGTTTTTCCTGCTTCGTTCCTTCTGAAAGCTTCAGCACAAGCGGATGTTCCGGTGCAAGACACATGAATGTTGCTCCGAAAACCGTATCCTGCCGCGTAGTAAAAACAGATATATGCTTTTCTTTATCAGGAGGATTCTCTATAGGAAAACGAATTTCCGCTCCTAAACTTTTTTTGATCCAGTTCTTCTGCATGGCAATAACTTTATCAGGCCAGCCAGGAAGATGATCGCAATAAGCCAGAAGGTCTTCAGCATAATCGGTAATTCGGAAAAACCACTGCCAGAGTTTCTTTTGGTGAACAGCATTGCCACATCTCCAGCACATACCGGCCTCAACCTGCTCGTTGGCAAGAACGGTCTGACAGGAATTACACCAGTTAACAAACGATTCCTTCCTGTAAACCATTTTCTTTTCATACATCTTTAAGAATAACCATTGCTCCCATCTGTAATATTCAGGTCTGCAAGTGGCGAATTCTCTTTCCCAGTCGTAGCTAAATCCAATACGTTTCAACTGGCGACGCATGGTATCAATATTTTCATATGTCCATTTTGCCGGATGAGATCTGTTTGCAATTGCAGCATTTTCCGCCGGCATACCAAATGCATCCCATCCCATTGGATGTAATACATTGAATCCCTGCATTTTTTTGTACCTGGCAATAACATCGCCTATGGTATAGTTTCTAACATGCCCCATGTGTATCTTGCCGGAAGGATAGGGAAACATTTCAAGAAGATAATACTTTTGCCTTTCCGGGTCCTCATCAACCTTAAAAAGCTTTGAACTTTCCCAGTAAATCCGCCATTTATTTTCTATTATCTTTGGGTCGTATTTTTTATCCATTTACTATTACTACCTTTCACCTAATTTTCCTCAAATTCTGTCACCTCATGCCATAATATGATATAAATAGCAAGACTGGCAATACGACCGATCAGAAATAGTTTGACTTGTACTTGACAATTGCTTATTCAATCAAAAAAACTGTAACAGTTCAGCCACTAAGGCACAAAGGCACAAAAAAGAGATATGAATTTTAAACCTTTATCAAAAAGACCTATAGACTTTCAGATAATTCATTTCACAAGGCCAGAAGGAGGAAGGCGTATTAGTTATACGTCGACGACTGATAACGCAGTGAAATTATTTATCTGAAAGTCTATATCTGCATACGGAGACGCACAGGCAGAAAAGAATCTGTTGCTGAAAAAATTGTAGATACAGCATATACTGTACATAAGATATTAGTACCGAGTTTGCTCGAAAAAGTGTATGAAGTTTGTTAGAAATTATATTATAATCTTGGTGGCTTAGTGTCTTTGTGGCTAAACTGTTACGAAAAAGGATAAATATTACATGATAAGTAAGGTTCTGATAAATGCAGTAGATCCTGAAGAATGCAGAATCGCAAAAGTAATTGACAATAAACTTGAGGAATTTCATATCGAAAGTGCCTCAAAAGAAATTACACACGGTAACATATACAAAGCAGTAATTTCTCGCGTTGAACCCAGTCTTCAGGCCGCATTTGTTGATTATGGAGCAGAACGACATGGATTTCTTCAGAAGAATGAAATCCACAGCGATTACTTTCAGGATAATTATGCCGGAGACTCTTCCATATCAAATCTTGTCAAAAAAGGGCAGGAACTGGTTGTACAAGTAACAAAAGACCCTTTTATGAAAAAGGGAGCCATGCTTACAACATTTATATCTCTTGCTGGAAGGTTCGTGGTTTTTATGCCTGGAAGTGAACAGCGGGGGATTTCACGAAAAATAGAAAATGAAGATGAACGGAATCGTCTAAAAAAAATTATACCCGAGCTTAATATCCCGGAAGGATTTGGGCTCATTGTAAGGACTGCCGGAAAAGATTGTACAAAAACAAAGCTTTCTAAAGATTTGAATTATCTTTTCAGACTCTGGAAAAATATTAAAAGCCAGATAATGAAGGAAAACGCTCCAGCGCTTCTCTTTAAAGAACGAAATCTTGTTTTAAGATCCATAAGGGACTATTTTACTACGGATATTAATGAAATTCTTATTGACAACCCCTCAGTTTGCCATGAGGTTAAAGATTTTATTAAAATCATATCTCCTAAACATACCAAAAGTGTTAAATTATATAAAAGTGAAAAACCTATATTTACAAAACACCAGCTTGAAGACCAGATCGCTTCTATATATAAAAACAGGGTTAACCTGAAATCAGGTGGATCAATTGTAATAGAACAAACCGAAGCTTTAGTCGCCATAGATGTTAATTCAGGCAAAGCAACCAAAAAAAAATCTATCGAAGAAACTGCTTTGCAGACCAACATTGAAGCAGCCGAAGAAATTGCCCGTCAACTGCGTCTGCGAGATTTGGGCGGTCTTGTTGTATTGGATCTCATTGACATGAGAGACCAAAAGCACAAATCAGAAGTAGAAGGAACGTTGAAAAACCATTTAAAAAAAGATAAGGCAAAAACAAAAGTAGGAAGAATTTCTAAATTTGGGTTAATTGAAATGTCGAGGCAGCGAATCAGGCCATCTATTGGATACAGCGGTTTTGAAGCCTGCAAATATTGCCATGGAAAAGGCATAACTCCATCTCCTGAAACCTTGGCTCTTGCTTTCTTGAGAAAACTCAGCATCGAAACTCTAAAACAAGAAATTTCCAAAGTAACGGGCATAGTCCCTGTCGAGGTAGCTGACTATCTTCTGAATAATAAAAGAAAAGAAATAATTGACCTTGAGTTAAGGCGTAATCTTTCGATATCAATAAAAGGCGATAGCACCTTGTTCCTCGGAGACAGCAAGATCATCAGTTCAAAATAGAAACCAGCGTAACGGTTTACTGTTGATCAAAACATAAAACTGTAAACCGACAACCGATCTTAATGATTATTGGATCACAGCAAAAAAAATATGCCTAAAAAAAATGTAGCCATATCAAATAAGATTGTCGTCATTATCATAATCTGTGCTGTTGTTGCTGCAATAGCTGTTGCCGGTTTATTTTTAATGCAGAAAGCAACCGGGCCTGTTGAAAAAAACTTGTCGGGGAAAGTTTATGTTCCTATAAAATCCCAGCCCGTAATAGACTACAACAAGCTGGAAAAAGATAAAGAGCTTCAAATACTTACCCAAAAGCGTAAAGCAAAATATGGAGTGGAAAAAAGTGTTGATATCATAGTAAAATCTGATGAATCACTTAAAATAGGTGATTCGACAGTTTCCATGCAGGAAATTCTGGATAAGATCCGTATTAAAAGCGGTGATATTATTGAAAAGGACATAGAGGGACTAAACCTGCCGGATGACAGGATAAGAGCATTCGGAATATATGTGGTCAAAACTGAAGACAACATCTGGAACATACACTTTAAGTTTTTAAAGGATTACTTTGATCACAAGGGGATTGCTCTTGCTCCACTTGCCGACGAGCCGGACAGAAAGGGTTTTAGTTCAGGAATCGGCAAAATTTTAAAATTTTCCGAAAAAACTGTTAGCATTTACAACATCAAAGAACGTAAAATAGCTGTAGATCTTAACCTGATATATCCATTAAGCAAAGTTGTTGTTTATAATATGGACCGGATTTTTGCTCTTTTGGACAGTATTGATTATAATAATGCAAACCGCATCCAGTTTGACGGAGAAACTCTCTGGATACAGATTGATCAGTAACGGGCTAAGGTAATAGTTCACGGTTAACAGTTTACAGTTAACGGTTGATCAAAACATATCAGCCAGAGGCGGGTGGCACGGACAAACTTGTTTGTCCGTGCAGAATGACTCATTTATTGAAATTTATATAGACTTTCAGATAAATAATTTCACTGTGTTATCAGTCGTTGATGTATAATTAATACGCCTTCCTCCTTCTGGTCTTGTGAAATTAATTATCTGAAAGTCTATAGTTGCGGGACTAAAATACAAGTGGAGCAGAGCAACAAATGATAAAACGATATACAAGAAGTATTATGGGCGATATCTGGACCGATGAAAACAAGTATAACACATGGCTGAAAGTTGAAATTTTAGCCTGTGAAGCCATGGCGCAAAACAAAATGATTCCCCCAAAAGCGTTTAAAAACATAAAGGAAAAAGCTGGTTTCTCCGTTAAAAGAATAGAAGAAATAGAAGCTGAGACCAAACATGACGTAATAGCCTTTCTGACAAATGTTGCTGAACATGTCGGGCCTGACTCGAGATATATCCACATGGGGCTGACATCTTCAGACATTCTTGATACAAGCATGGCATATCTTCTCAAAAAATCTGGGGAAATTATCATAAAAGACTGCGAAAACCTGTTAAGTATAATTAAGAAAAGAGCCTTTGAACACAAGGATACCGTCATGGTCGGAAGATCGCACGGAATTCATGCAGAACCTGTTACCTTTGGGCTGAAACTGGCAGTCTGGTATGATGAAATGAAGCGCAACAGAAAAAGATTTGAGCGTGCTGTCGAAAACATCAGTTTCGGTCAATTTTCAGGGGCAGTCGGTACTTTTGCCAATATTCCACCAGAAATTGAAGCATATGTTTGCAAAAAACTGGATCTCAAACCAGTCCCTGCTTCAACGCAAATTATACAACGAGACCGACATGCCGAATATTTTACAGCGTTAGCTATCATGGCATCATCAATCGAAAAGATGGCTCTTGAAATCAGGCATCTTCAAAGAACAGAAGTTCTTGAGGCAGAAGAGTATTTTTCAAAAGGGCAAAAAGGTTCCTCAGCCATGCCTCACAAGAGGAATCCAATAGGATCCGAAAACCTTTGCGGCCTCGCACGGATCATCAGGTCTAATGCTATGGCTGCTTTGGAGAACATCCCTCTCTGGCATGAAAGGGATATAAGCCATTCATCTGTTGAGAGAATAATCGCCCCGGACAGTACAATACTTATTGATTACATGCTAAACAGGCTAAAGGGTTTGATTAATAATCTTGTTGTATATCCCAAAAGAATGAAAGAAAATCTTAATATGCTGAACGGTCTTATCTTTTCTCAACAGATACTTCTTGCTCTTGCCGAATCAGGAGTAACCCGTGAAGACGCATATAAAATGGTTCAGAAGCAGGCAATGCGTGTATGGAAAGAAAAAAAGCCTTTTAAGGAGCTGATAAAGAAAGATAAAGGGATATGCGCTCATCTAAGCAAGAAAAAAATTGAAGAAATATTTGACGTCAACTATCATTTAAAGTATATCGGCATAATTTTTGACCGTGTATTTGAAACCCAAATTGAGCCATGAAAAATAACTATTACATACTTCTCTTAAAAAGTATCTTGCTGATAGTTATTTTTGCCGGATGTCAGGGATGTCAAATTGCTTCATCAGTCAAACAATTTGAAGCGTCATCCGATCCATATCAGGGAAGCACTTACAAAACAGTGCTAATGAAATGGACGAATGAAGCTTGCATATATAGAGGCCTTGATCTTGAGCTAATGACTTCAGCTACCTTCAAATCGCCTGAATTCAGAGAGGCCTATGCAAATGAGTATGTCAGAACTTATACTCTTACTATTGAAGAAAAGAAAAAACTTATAAAAGATCAAAAACAAGCTTCTTTAATATACAATGATTTTATAATGTCTGCATACGTACCGGATAAAAAATGGAATGATTTTAATAAAAAAGATTCTATATGGAAAATATATCTTAACGCAGGCAATGAAACAAAAATAAAACCGCTTGAGATAAGGAAAATTAAAAAGATTGATGCGGTGCTTACTCACTTTTTTCCATATATTAACACCTGGGAATCAATTTATCTCGTCAGATTCCCTGTAAAATTGCAGGGAACCGACAAAAATAAAATTGAAGATACCAGCTCAAAAATAAAATTTGTAATTACAAGTGTACTCGGTACTACTGAAATGGTCTGGAACATAACCCGGATAAACCGGAAATCCGAAGCACAAAACTCGAAACTCGAAACAAATCCAAATACTAAATGCTCAAATGTTCAAAACTGTAGGAGCAGTCTTGAGAGCGATTAAATCTGCCTTCGGCGGACACTGTTGTTTTTGATTTTGAATTTTTGTCATTCGATATTGTTTCGTATTTCGATATTCGTATTTCGAATTTATTTTCTGTCAGAAAAAACGAAGTTTAGAGCTAAGAAATTAAAACCTGTATAAACAATAATTTTTTAAACATGGAGGTTAATCTTGATTAATATAGCATATGCAATGGGCCAGGGCGGAGCGGCAGGCGGCGGACAACCAGGCGGGTTTACAGCATTTATCCCACTGATTATTATGTTTGCCATATTTTATTTTCTGCTTATCCGGCCCCAACAGAAAAAAAGTAAACAACATCGTGAAATGATAAGTACTCTAAAAAAAGGTGACCGCGTAGTAACAAGCGGTGGTATTCATGGAAGAATTACCAATGCAGATGATACCACGGTAACAGTGGAAATAGCAGATAAAGTACGAATAAAAATAAATCGCGGGAATATAGCTGCACTAAATCAACCTTCCCCGCCCCCGCCATCTGTTGAAAACAAGGCTGATTAAGTATATAAAGTGCCTAAAGTGAGCTAAAGTGCCTAAAGTTGTGGTACGCCTTCGGCGTGCTAATTGATAAGCCAAAGTTATTGAGAGTTTGCCTCTATCGTACATTGATGACTTAAGGAATATATAAAATGGCAGCATTCCTTAACTTTAGGCACTTTAATATACTTTAGCTCACTTTAGGCACTTATATTATAGTAAATATCCTTAATCCTTTTAGCTCTTTATTGAAGGGAATATCCAATTGAAGAATTTTTCATGGCGAGTAATTCTAGTCTTTGCGGTTATTACAACTGCAATTGTTTATATTCTTCCTACAATAAATCAAGGCTGGTGGCCACATAAGAAGATAAATCTTGGCTTAGATCTTCAGGGAGGAATGCACCTTGTACTTGAAGTTGATACTGAAAAATCAGTTGAAAGTACAATAGAACGTATGACTTATGAACTCCGGAGTCTTTTAAAGAAAGAAAATATAAGGTACATCGGAATAGACAGAATAGAAGACACCAAAATATTGCTCAAAATACGTGGTAACAATAATATCCTGAGTTTTAATAAACTGCTGGATACTGAACTTAAGGATTTGCGGGTTGTTTCAGAATCGACTGATGATGAAACACTTACCATGATATTAAATTTGCCAGACAATGAAACTTGTCATATAAAAAAGCTGGCGGTTGAACAGGCACTTGAAACAATAAGAAATCGTATCGATCAGTTCGGCGTAAATGAGCCTGATATACGTCGCCAGGGTGAAAAACGAATTCTTATCCAACTCCCGGGCATCAAAGACACACAAAGAGCAAAGGAGTTAATCGGTAAAACAGCTCTTCTGGAATTTAAATTGCTGGACGAAAGCCATGACCTGGATGCCGCTTTAAAAGGAAATATACCGGCGGGCAGCGAACTTCTTTATCAGGACAATGAGGATTCAGCAACAGAACGCGTCATAAGGACCCCCTATCTTGTAAAGAAACGAACTCTTCTGACTGGTGAATACCTGACAGATGCAAGGGTTCAAATAGACTCCCAGTTCAATGAACCATATATTTCCATCAATTTTGATAAAAAGGGGGCAAGAATTTTCGAAAGAATAACAGAAGAAAATGTTAAAAAACGACTCGCAATAGTCTTAGATAATAAAGTCTATTCCGCACCTGTTATTCAGGAAAAAATTACCGGCGGCGAAGCACGCATTACAGGAAATTTTACAACAGAAGAAGCGCGTGACCTTGCAATTGTTCTTAGGGCAGGCGCCCTGCCGGCTCCGGTTAAAATCATTGAGGAACGAACCGTAGGACCCTCTCTTGGAGCTGATTCAATAAGAAGGGGACTTATCTCCATGTACATTGGGGGCATACTCGTTGTTCTGTTTATGATTGTATATTATAAGGTTTCAGGCCTTATCGCAAACATTGCGCTTATCCTTAACATTGTTATGATCGCCGGAGGACTTGCAGCATTTCAGGCCACCCTAACGCTTCCAGGTATTGCAGGAATCATATTAACTATAGGGATGGCTGTTGATGCCAATGTTCTGATATTTGAACGTATCAGAGAAGAAATGAATCTGGGCAAGACTCAGAGAGCTGCCGTAAATGCAGGCTATAGTAAGGCCACCCTTACCATTCTTGATGCAAACGTAACAACTCTTATCGCAGCTCTTGTTTTGTTTCAGTTTGGAACCGGGCCGGTAAAGGGTTTTGCCGTAACACTGAGTCTTGGCGTATTAGCAAGCCTGTTTACAGCACTTATCCTTACACGGCTTATTTTTGATTATCTCCTGATAAACAGAAAAATTAAAAGCTTGAGTATATAGGTAGAGCAGGGGTCAGGGGTCAGGGATTAGGGGTTAGGGAAAGTTAACAAAAGAGAGGTGACCATGAATGGCTATCAATCATCTTTAGAGGACATATAAACATGAGGGTTATAAAATCCGACATAAATTTGAACTTTTTAGGAAAAAGCAAGCTGGCATTCTACATATCCGCAACAATGATTCTTGTCAGCTTTTTTTCTCTGATACTCCACAAAGGCCCAAAATATGGAATCGACTTTTCCGGTGGTACATTAATACAGGTAAAGCTCTTTGCTCCTGCAGACATTAATATAATCAAATCCGGGCTTGATACCATTAATCTTGGCAAATCGTCTGTTCAACAATTTGGAGACAAAGAAGATAAGGAATATCTTATCAGAACCGACATATCGGTTCTTACTTCTCAAGGACTTTCCGGCAAGGTAAAAAATGCCCTGGAGGCTGCTACAAAAAACGATGTAGAAATCCGGCGCATTGAGATGGTGGGCCCTCAGGTGGGTAAAGATCTGCGTGAAAAAGCGCTCTTCGCCATGTTCTATTCCCTGCTTTTTATTACAATATATATATCCGGTCGTTTTGAATTCAAGTGGATTTTAAGCGGAATCATGGCAGCAGCACTTATGAGCAGTGTATATTTTCTTTCTTTTATTAACGTCAGCATACCCATCCTGATTACGGCCGCACTCATCTTAGCCCTTATACTCTTCTGGTTCCTCAATCTGAAATATGCAATGGGTGCTATTGTAGCTATAATTCATGATGTTATAATTACCGTAGGGATATTCTCCATTTTTGATAAAGAATTCACCTTGCCCATTATTGCCGCACTTTTAACTATTATAGGTTATTCTTTAAACGATACAATAATTGTTTTTGACCGCATACGGGAAAATTTAAAAAAATACCGGAAAAAACCTTTGGATTTCACTATTAATAGAAGCATTAATGAGACTCTAAGCCGTACCATATTAACCTCTTTGACAACCATTACAGTTGTTATCGCGCTGTTTGTCATGGGAGGCGGCATCGTCCACGACTTTGCATTTGCAATGATAGTCGGAATTCTTATTGGAACGTATTCATCAATATACGTCGCAAGCCCAATACTTCTGATATGGCAAAGGCGCGGAAAGAAAATTTAGTTATGAGAACCCTGTTTTCATGGTTTGCCCTTAAAGCTGTCTCCGGTATAGGAAATCATCTTTTTAAACGGTTGTTAGACCGCTTCAGCTCACCGAGCCTTGTTTTTGAAGCACCACAGGAAGATCTTCTTCAGGTAAACGGCATAACGCCCCGCATAGTTACTGCGATTAAAGCTCACAACATACCGGAACCAGTCAAAAAAGATTTCGATCTTGTAATGAAAAAAGGCTATCAAATTGTTACAATGTCTGATCCGGCCTACCCTTCTCTTCTACTTCAAATACCAGATCCACCGCCCTTTTTATATGTTTTTGGGAATCTTTGTAACTCTATAAGGAATATCGCCGTAGTGGGATCCAGAAATGCGACAAGCTACGGTATTTCAATAACAAAAAGGCTGTGCGAAGAATTAGCTGCTCTTGATTTTACAATAGTAAGCGGCATGGCAGTTGGGATTGATACTGCTGCACATACAGGTGCTTTAACCGGAAAAGGAAAAACAATAGCCGTGCTTGGAAGCGGTCTCGAAAAAGTTTATCCACATAAAAATCTGAAACTTTTCCATAAGATTGCCGAAAAAGGCGCGGTTATTTCCGAATTTCCTCTTTTAGAGGCACCTGAACCCCACAATTTTCCAATAAGAAACAGAATAATCAGCGGCATTTCACTCGGAACAGTTATCGTTGAAGCAACCCAGAAAAGCGGCTCACTCATTACAGCACGCCTCGCAGCAGAGCAGGGAAGAGAAGTTTTTGCCGTGCCCGGCAATATCAATTCCTTTAAAAGTATCGGAACACACAGTTTGATTAAACAGGGAGCAAAGCTGGTCGAAAATACACAGGATATACTTGAAGAGCTTTCTCCTTTAATAACAGATGACAGCTTAAATAATAAAATTAAGCATAAAGATAAACCTGAAGATAAAATAGCTAAACCGCCTTCTTTGTCATCAGAAGAATCGCTTGTATTCACAGGCCTTGGTCACTACCCTGTTCATATAGATGATCTTTCACGAAAAATATCTATGGAACCCGGAAAACTTTCAGGCATACTTCTTAAGCTTGAACTGCAGGGTATTGTTAATCAGGCACCAGGGAAATTCTTTTCTACAGAAATAAGTAATACCTAAAGTGAGGAAATATAGTGACTAAACCACTACTTGTTGTTGAATCACCAACAAAAATAAAAACTATAAAAAAGTATCTGGGCTCGCAATACAACGTTGTTGCTACCGTTGGACACATAAAGGACCTTCCTGCAAAAGAGATTGGAATAAATATAGAAAAAAACTTTGAGCCTAAATACATTGTTATTCCAGGAAAGCAGAAAGTTATAAACTCCTTAAAAAAAGCCGCTGGTGATGCAACAGACATTTATTTGGCGCCTGACCCTGACCGGGAAGGAGAGGCTATTGCATGGCACACCGCAGAGGTTCTCAAGAAAAAAGGAAGAAAATTTTACAGAGTACTTATTCATGAGCTTACCAAAAACGCCATTAATGAAGCAATTGCAGCGTCTGAAGATCTCCATAAAAAAAAATACGAGGCTCAGCAGGCACGAAGAATTCTTGACAGACTGGTTGGATACCAGACATCTCCATTACTCTGGCGCAAAGTAAAAAACGGCCTCAGTGCGGGGCGTGTACAATCAGTTGCAGTACGTATAATATGTGAAAGAGAAAGAGCTATCCAAGCCTTTGAATCGGAAGAATACTGGTCTATAACAGCCCTTCTCGAAACCACCTTACCTCCACAATTTAAGGCAAAACTTGTAAAAAAGAACGAAAAAAAAATCAAAATTCCTGACGAAAAAGCATCACTTGCCATTCTGAACGAACTTTCAGAAAATAAATTTATTGTAAAAAAAGTTCAAAAAAAGATTACGAAAAAAAATCCTCTTCCCCCTTTTATCACAAGTAAACTTCAACAGGAAGCAATCAGAAAGCTTAAATTTTCTGCAAAAAAAACCATGGTTGTGGCACAACAGCTTTACGAAGGTATTGACATCGGAACAGGTGGAACTGAAGGGCTTATCACTTATATGCGCACCGATTCCACCAGAATTGCAAAAGAAGCTGCAGAAGAAGCACTTGTGCTGATTCGAGAAAAGTTCGGTGAAAAATTTGCTCTTGATAAGCCAAGATTTTTCAAGAATCTGAAAAAAGCTCAAGATGCTCACGAGGCCATCAGGCCGACATCGGTTTTCAACACTCCTGAAAAATTGACCCCTTATCTCTCCAAGGACCAGATGTCTCTGTACCGTCTTATCTGGCAGCGTTTCATTGCGTCGCAGATGCAGCAAGCTCTGATAAATAAAAATACAATCTCTATTAAAGCCGGGCTCTATTTGTTTACAGCCAGCGGATCATCTGTTAAATTCACAGGCTTTATGGCTGTTTACATGTCTGTGGATGAAGAAATAGAAAGCGAAAAAGAAAAAATCAATCTTCCTGAATTATCTGAAGGAGTAGAATTAAAGGTCAATAACTTAGATCCTAAACAGCACTTTACCATGCCGCCGCCAAGATTTTCAGAGGCTTCACTTGTAAAAGAGCTTGAAGAAAACGGAATCGGTCGTCCCAGCACCTATGCTTCAATATTATCTACAATCAGGGGAAAGGGATATGTTGATTTTCTAAAAGGATACTTTAAGCCCAGCGAACTTGGATTTATTGTTAATGACCTTCTTGTTAAAAGCTTCCCAGACATATTTGAAGTTGATTTTACAGCCAAGATGGAAGAAGATCTTGACCGTATAGAAACATCGGGAACAGATTCTTTAGACATTCTCACCCGTTTCTACGGCCCCTTTAAAAAAGAACTGGATGCAGCCGCAGAAAGTATGCTCAGCATACGCGGTGTGGGCATACCTACAGATCTTTCCTGTCCTGTATGCAAAAAACAACTAAACATCAAAGTAGGCAAAAATGGTCACTATATTGCCTGCAGCGGATACCCGAAATGCAAGTATACAAGGAACTATACCCGAGATGAAAAAGGCAAAGTTCACCCAATCGAGCTGCCTGAAGATGAAATATCAGATATAGTTTGTGAAAAATGTAAAAAACCGATGGTGTTAAAACAGGGCAAATACGGCAAATTTTTAGCATGCAGCGGGTATCCGGCGTGCAAAAATACCAAATCCATAAATTCAAACCAACCAGATAAAACTACAGGTGTAAAGTGTCCGGAAAAAGGCTGCACCGGCGAAATTGTTGAAAGACGGTCAAAAAGGGGGAAAATCTTTTATGGCTGCAACCGTTATCCCGACTGCACATTTGCTCTCTGGGACAAACCTGTAGCAGAAAATTGTCCGAATTGCGGCGCAGAATTTCTGGTAGAAAAATCCACTAAAAAACAAGGTACTTTTCTAATGTGCCTTAATAAGGAATGCGGATATAAAAATTAAGCTTTTCAATTCACTTGCATTCCGGCCACTATTAAAACCTTTTGTCCGCACCTTGCTTTTGATGCTCATTGCTCACCGAAAAAAACGCAATTTGCAACCTTCCGAGCTATAGTTCCCGATGCTCTAAAACCATTTCAAACATTTCTTACAACGTGTGCAAAAAACGTAGTTCACTGTGCAATATTCGTAACCAGAACCCATTTTAAGAAGCATAATTATTTTTTAACTAGTCAGTATATCAGGGCAATTGCATCAAAATTTTAGACCTTTAAAAATCAAATAGTTACGTAATGCAGCAAGCAGCTTATCAGTGCTTATTTTTGAAACAGTATTTGTAACCTATTGATTTATTTAGAGTCAAAAATTATGCCAAATTTTG
>JAUWFS010000036.1:0-19559 GCA_030606805.1 Deltaproteobacteria bacterium | reverse complement strand
ACGGTGGATTGTTCTGATACGATTCTTCCGGGAATGACTTCAGTAACCTTCTTGCCTTTCCATGATGCAAAGTGTTTCACCAATTCAACATTTACTATCCTGCCCCCGGTAATTGTCACCTTTACCACGGCACTATTAGGTAGACTCCGGTAACTCCCCTCATAGACTCCGTCCATCAATTTTTCGTGCTGAATTCTTGACCCAATCAGAGGAGCCATTGCGCAACCGGCAAGAACCAAAATCAAACTCGCCACCAAAATGAGATGGTAAAGCACTTTTGATTTTTCTCGCATTATTTACTCCAGCCACCCGCCTCCAGGGTCTTATCAAGTCATAAAATCGCTTCGTGATTTTATACAACGCGGGTTCGCCGCTTGAAAAAGGAAATTCCTATACAATCAAGTTCTTTGATAGTCTAAGAAGCTCTATCGGTCAAAAGATAGGAATTTGTTTTTGAGATGTGAAACTATGGCAAGAAGCGGATTGTGTGTCAAGAGAGAAAAGGGCACTTCATATTGCTGGGGCCTGAAAATGGCACGCCGGCGCGGAATTAGACATGACTCCAAAGTTCCTTATTTTTCTCCGATTTGGAGCTAAATTCCGCCTTGACAATACAATCTTCATTTGGCATTTTAATCTTGATTGACTGAAGCCTGTTGGGACTTGTTGCCGCATCAGTGTCGGCACAACATGTTGTTACTCATCCCCAGTTGGTACACAACTTTACTTTTTTGCTTAATCCCCTCTCAAAAAGCTAATTCTTATCATTCTTATCATTTTTATTTAATTTTTTACTTTCTGCTTTGAACTTTCCGCCATTTGTGGTAGTGATAATTAAAGGGCTCCTTTTATGGATCTTAATAACGAAAGCAATTAGTTACATATCATAAGGGTGCCCTTTTCAACACTATAAGTGAAGTAATATGAGTAAAATATAAGGTAGCCGTTCACGGCTTGAAATTGGAAAATAGAAATTTGGGAGAGATTAATTTCTAATTTCAACGTTCCGTGAACCGTGAACCTAACAACCTGAGTAGTTACAATAAATGAATGTGCGACGTAAAAAGAAAGGTTATTTTGAAAGCATTGCAGGAATGCCGGACCCGCTGACAGTTTATATTAAAAGGCGGGTAAAATTCAGCGAAGCAGATGTAATGGGTATCGTCTGGCATGGCAGATATCCCGAATATTTTGAAGAAGGGTCTGCTGAACTCGGAAGACGTTACGGTCTTTCGTATAAAGATTTCTATGAAGCTCAACTGAGGGCACCGATTGTACAGCTCCATATAGACCATTTCAAACCTCTTTTTTTGGATGAAGAGTTCACCATAAAGGCATCAATGATATGGAATGAAGGAGCCAGGCTAAATACTGAATATTCACTAATTAAAGAAGGCGGTGATATAGCTGCAACCGGTTATACCGTACAGATGTTTATTGACGAAGTTAGCGGCGATGTGCTGATTGCCTCTCCAAAAATTCTGGAAAAATGCCGTCGGAGATGGAAAGCTGGAGAATTTTCATGACAGGAACAAAAGCGGTTGTTGTTGCCTGTGACATCGTAACTCCTTATGGCTGGGGGATAGATTCCTGCTGGAATGGGCTCTTATCAGGGGAAACAGCAATAGGGCGTTTGGACAGATTTTCCACAGAGTCTTTTCTTACGCAAAATGCTGCTGTTGTTCCCGGCCTGACGTACGGACAGGATGAGTCAATCGTCATAAAAATGGTAAAACCATTACTGCAAAAAAACATTTCTTCAATCCCAGAAGATGCATTTCTGATTTTGGCGACTACGACCGGTGAAATTGACAAATTGGAAAGACATGTTCTGAATGAGAGTACTGATGCTGCAAGCAGCCGCCCAGATAAATTGCTTGAAAAAATATTGCTTTTGTGTGGGCTCAGCAGCCCTGGCATTGTTGTTTCTGCAGCATGCGCCTCATCAAGTATTGCTGTGGCTCAGGCTGCCGGAATGATTATCAGCGGTGAAAACGATTGTGTGATGGTTGTTGCCTGCGATAGTGTAAGCGAATTCGTTTTTGCAGGATTTTCTTCTTTAATGGCACTCGATAAAGATATGGCCAAACCCTTTGACAGGGACAGGAATGGCTTGAGCCTTGGTGAAACGTCTGGATTTTTATTATTGATGAGCGAATCAAGAGCATTAAGAGAAAACAGACCTGTAATTGGAGAAATTGCTGGATGGGGATTAACAAATGACGCAAACCATATGACAGGCCCATCACGGGATGGAAGCGGACTTGCTATGGCTATACGCAAAGCGCTTAAATCCGCAAATGTCTCAGAAAAAAATATCGGCTGCTTTTCAGCACATGGCACAGGAACTATATATAACGATTCTATGGAAATTAAGGCATTGAGAGCTGTTTTTGGAACCCATAAAGTCCCTGTATATTCTATTAAAGGTGGAACAGGCCATACACTGGGCGCAGCCGGTCTCTTGGAAATAATCATAGCATTTGAGTCCTTAAATAAAAAGATTGTTCCACCTACCGTAAACCTGTGCAATATTGATAATGAGGCTTCAGGGTGGGTTTCTTCTGAGCCTTTAACTCTCGATGGTTCGGTAACAATTTCGACAAATTCTGGATTTGGCGGGGTTAATTGTGCTGTGGTGCTGAGCAAATTATGATTGTCATTAAAGGAATCGGCTGGATTACAAAAACTGAATACGGCAGTATGATAAAAAAGCTGCAACGTAATTATAATGAATTAAAATCGTTACATTCTCATTTGCAGCATGAATCAGTGTTAAAGTATGCGATTAAAAATTTCGGAAGATTTGATGCTGCTTCAAAAATGACTTGCTGCTCCATAGCCCTTGCCCTAAATGATGCAGGGATAACATATTCTGAGCATCTGAAACATGATACTGGAATTCTCGGCACAAACAATCATGGATGCTTTGAGTCTAATCTATCTTATTTTAAGGACTATGTGTCATGCGGTCGCACAATCGCAAGGGGGAATCTTTTTATCTATACTCTGCCCTCAACCCCCATGGCTGAAGCAGCAATTTATTTTGGATTCCAGGGCCCCCTGCTATATGTTAAGTTTCAGGTTAATCAAATACCGTCGATGCTGCGTTTTGCCGGCAAAATGATCCTTCGTGGAGAAACATCAAAAATGATTGCAGTTGAGGCAAATGAGGAAAAAGCTGTTTGCTTTGTTCTGGGCAATAAAGATAATACTTCAACTATGAAATCGCTATCCCTTGAAGAAGTAGTTGATGCTATTGAAGAAATATCTGATTTCGATGAAATGCTAAGGATGCTGCATAGTCAAGTTTTCGAATGAAATAAACGAAAGGGTTAACGTGAAAATTAAGCTGATATACCCGAAGTGGCCAAAATTAACAAATCAGCCTGAATTTAATCTGCCGCCTCACGGCCCGGTTGTTTTTGCTGCGACAATAAAAGATGATGTCGAAATTTCTTTTTGTGATGAAAACGTCGAAGAACTCAACTTATATGAAGAAGCTGATTTAATTGCCATTTCAGTTCTGCTGACCTGCCAGATACCACGTGCATGGGAAATCTCTGACTGGTACAGAAATCACGGGAAAATGGTTATATTCGGTGGGATTGCAACAATGCTGCATGCAGAAGAAACTATGCAACATGCTGATTCTGTATTCATTGGCGAACCAGAAGGACGTTTTGATACAGTTATTGAAGATTTTAAAAAAGGTCAGTTAAAAAAGACTTACAACTATCATCAGAATTTTCCTGAAATATCATTGGTTGGAACCGCGAGGCGCAGTATTTTAAAACGGGAGCTATATAATTTTCGTGGAGTTCAAATGGTTGATCTTGTCCATGCTTCACGCGGCTGCCGATTCAACTGCTTCCCCTGCTGCACCCCATTTCTTGGAGGACGAAAGTTCAGGCCGCGCCCCATTAAAGCAGTAATAAAAGAACTGGAAAGTATTAATAACAACCGTCTGTTTTTTGTTGATAATTCCCTGGCTCAAAACGATGAATGGGAAAAGCTGCTGTTTAAATCTATTGCGCCTCTAAAAAAGAAATGGATATCTCACCCAATCAAGGACGATGATGAAATACTTGACCTCGCTGTAGAGGCCGGATGCTGGTATGTATATCAGGCTATTGTGGACACTTCTGATCATATCCGCAAAAAGATAAAGCGGTTAAAAGAACGCGGCATTGGAGTTGAGGGTACTATTCTTCTGGGATTAGATGATCATGACGAAGATTATATTAAACGACTGGTGGATTTTCTGCTGGAAATTGATCTGGATCTTGCAGAGTTCACTATCCTTACGCCCTTCCCCCATTCTCCTGTCAGAAAGCAACTGGAAAAGGAAAACAGAATAATTCACAATGACTGGGAACATTATACTGCTGGAGAAGTTGTTTTTAAACCAAAAAAAATGAGCGTGGACTCACTGCAAAAAATGTATGAATATGCCTGGGAAGCATTCTATGCTGATTGCTGTAAAGAAATAAAGATGGCAAAGCTATATCTTAAGGTTATTGAAAAAGAAAAAAATGACGGAACATATAAAAATATCCGCCTGAGTTCAAATCGCTCATGGCCGGTAACCGGCAAAAAGGATAGGGATTTATGAAAATCTTGTTAATTTCTTCCAATATTGCAAGCACTCCTTATCCTACATATCCTCTTGGATTAAGTATGGTTGCCGCAGCGCTGAAAAATGCCGGATACGATCCATATCAATTCGATTTCCTTGAAAACAACTGCTCTCTCGAAAAGCTCGGATATGAAATTAAACAAATTGATCCGGACATTATCGGCATATCAATACGAAACATTGACAATGTAAATCTGCTGAATGAACAGAGATATATTGATACCGTCAGGAATATAGTTAAAAAAATACGGCAGGAAACAGATGCAAAGGTTATTATCGGCGGTTCAGGGTTCTCTATTATGCCGGAGGTGATTCTGCGCGAACTTGGCGCTGATTACGGGATCGTAGGAGAAGGTGAAGAATTAATGGTCGAGTTTGCTGACAATGCAAGAAAAGGGAAATATCCTCAAAATCAATGCGTCAGAAGTTCCTTAAAGATGCGCGGGAATGAAATCCCTTCTGCATTTTATGATTCCCGTATTATGGAATTTTATCTGAAAAGCGGCAATATAGCTTCTGTCCAGACAAAACGCGGCTGTACCCATAAATGTGTGTATTGTTCTTATCCTGTCCTTGAAGGTTCAACTATTCGTTGCAGGGACCCTATAGAGGTTGTTAATGATATTCATACCCTAATGAATAAACACAAAGTCAAATATATATTCTTTACCGATTCTGTATTTAATGATGACAATGGCCGCTATCTTGATGTGGTCAATGAGATGAAAAGGCGCGGCATATTTATTCCATGGACGGCTTTTTTCAAGCCTGAAGGCATTGATGACGAACATGTAAAGCTCATGAAACAAACTGGACTTAAAGCTGCGGAAATTGGAGCTGATGCTGCATCAAACATCACACTGAAGAAACTGGGCAAATCATTTCAATTCAATGATATTATCAAATGTAACGACATTTTTATCTGCAACGGCGTCGCTACAGCGCATTATTACATGTTTGGCTGCCCGGGGGAAACACGAGAAACTGTTGTGGAAGGAATACATAATATAATAAACCTGAAAAAAACTGTTTCATTTATTTTTATGGGCATACGTATTTTTCCTGATACCGCTCTTACCAGGACTGCAATTAAGCAAGGCATTATTTCGCCTGACCAGGAATTGCTTGAGCCCGTATATTATATTGCGCCTGGAATAGATAAACAGTGGCTTGAAAATACATTAAATGATGCTTTTAAAGGGATAAGGCATTGTATTTTCCCGCCGGACGTTCTGGATGGCAGTTTACAATTTCTTCATAAACTTGGTTACTCCGGATCCTTGTGGGATATGCTTATCCCAAAGGATGAAAAACATCGTAAAAGAAAGTCACATGGAAAAGAACAGCTCATTTTCAACTGAACATATCTGGTGCGTTATTCCGGTATTTAACAATAAAAATACTGTTAAAGATGTTGTTTTGGGTTGCCGTTCATATTTACAAAAAGTGGTTGTTGTTGATGACGGGAGTACTGACACGGATATTTCAGCACTGTTTTCCGGTAGCGATATTGAGGTGCTGAAGCATAATAAAAACAAAGGAAAGGGACAGTCTATTCTTACTGCTTTAAGGCATGTTGAAGCCCATGGCGGTCGTTTTATGATTACCATTGATGCGGATGGCCAGCACTATCCCCGGGATTTAGAAAAATTTATCCCTTTGCTTCAGGATGATGAAACATTCGTAATTATCGGGTGCAGAAAATTTAATGGGAAAAACATTCCAAATTCAAGCCGGTTTGGAAGAAAGCTTGCAAATTTCTGGCTCCGCGTTGAGACAGGTGTGTCCATCGATGATTGCCAAAGTGGATTTCGAGCTTACCCGGTAAAACATCTTTTACAGTTGAATATGAAAGGTTTGCATTACGATTTTGAGGCCGAAGTTCTTGCTAAAGCAGTTTGGGCCGGACTGTATTTAAAAACTGTTGAAATTGACGTCTGGTATCCTGAACCTCATATGCGAATTTCAAGCTTTAAACCCTTTTGGGATAACTTACGTATATCACGCATGCATACCAGGCTGGTAGGAAGACGTCTTTTACCGTTTCCGCACCGAAAACTTGTTGCAGCCCCTAAAAAGCAGGTCGACTTCAGTTTAATGCGTCATCCTGTAAAATTGTTAAAAAAATTATTGAAAGAAAACGCAAGCCCTGGCGGGTTGGCCATGTCAGCCGCAGTTGGGACCTTTTTTGCAGTGCTGCCTCTTATATCAATACATACCTTAGTAATTGCCTATGTTGCAACGCGCCTGCATCTGAACAAAATAATGGCGCTGAACATACAACACCTATGCATGCCGCCTTTTGTTCCACTAATTTGCATTGAGCTGGGCTATTATATGCGAAACGGCCGCTGGCTGACAGATGTGAACCTGAATACAGTTTTTGGCCAGCTTCCGGCAAGACTTATAGAGTGGTTACTGGGTTCCTTGATTATTGCACCAATAGCAGCATTGTTAATAGGTATAATTGTATTTAGCGCTGCGCAAATATTTCGCAAGAGAATTAGCACAGGTAGTGATTATGGAACCAATTGAACGGTCACAAAACATAAATACCAGGAAAAGAGGAAATAAATTCGGCTTCTGGTTTTTTAAAGCTCTCCTGAAATTATTCGGGCTACGCAAAACATACGGCTTTTTGTATATTGTCTGCCTTTATTATTTGCTTTTTGACCGGACTGCGGTTTCTGCTGCTTTGTCATATATAAATAAAAGATTCCCCGATTGCGGTTATTTAATAAGGCTATTGCATGTTTACCGTCTGTTTATTAATCAGGGAAAGCAGCTTATTGACAGATATGCGTCTGTTGCCGGGCATACAAGATTTGATATTCAACTTAATGGATACAATAAGTTGATAGCCCTGCTCCGGAATAATAAACAAGGAATAATCTTGTTAACATCACATGTAGGTAGCTGGCAAATCGCCTTAACCGCCTTAAAAAAAGTAGGAAGAACAGTATATCTTCTTATGCGCCCTGAAGACAATATAGCGGTACGAAGGTCGCTAAATATTGACAGAGAACAGGATAATGTAAAAATTATTTCTCCGGAACAATATCTTGGTGGCATAGTAGAAATAATGGATGTTTTGAAAAAAGGCCATATTGTATCTATCATGGGAGACAGAAGATACGGGGCTAAATCCGTTGAAGTTGCATTTTTAGGTGAAAAAGCATGGTTCCCTTTCAGCGGTTTTGCTGTCGCCGCCGCAGTTGAATCTCCTGTAGTAGTTTTGCTGTCAAATAAGGTTTCAACCCATAAGTATATTGTTGATGTATCCAATGTAATATATCCACGCTATGATGGAAAATATAATAAGCGCCAACAACTCCATCAGTGGGTTCAGAATTACGTAGAAATAATTGAAGCATTTGTTAAAAAGTATCCATACCAATGTTTCCTGTTTCATGACGTCTGGAGTGGATAATATAGTTTTATTAAGGAGATATCAATGGAAGACCAAAAAGAAATGGAATTGCCTGAAATACGAAAAAAGTTAAAAGAACTGCTGGTAGAAAATCTTTCATTAGAAGATGTAAGTCCAGAAGAAATTAAAGATGATGAAATTTTATTTGGAGAAGGTCTGGGGCTGGATTCTCTTGATGCAGTTGAAATTGTTGTGCTTCTTCAGCGTAACTTTGGTCTGGAGGTCAAAGATATGAAGGAAGGCCGAAAAATATTCTATTCGATTGATACGCTGGCGAATTACGTATGTGAAAATAAAGATAAATGAATTTCTACTTATGGTTGGCGGTTTACAGTTAACGGTTGACAAAGACAGAAAGTAGAAGAGAATTAAAATCAATATCCAAAATGCTTCAGTCGTTGCATCTTTCATTGAAAAAACTGTGAACTGTGAACCTGACAACCTGAGCAGTTACGACAAATGAAAATATTCATTACAGGAATTGGCGGAATTTCAGCTGCTGGAAGAAATATAACAGAGCATCTTGAATCATTTCGGCTTATGAGAAGAAATGCCGGCCCGGTTAGTTTGTTCGACACTTTTTTACCATATCCGGTTTTTGAGGTAAAAAGCCCGCTGATTAATAAGCAAAAAAATGAAATGCGCACCCTATCTCTCGCCATGTCTGCACTAAAAGAAGCTTTACATGATGCCGGCCTGCAAAAGGACTTTTCCGGCATTAAAACGGGGGTATGTCTTGGAACTAGCGTGGCAAGCCAGTTGAATGACATTGATTTTTACCGAACATACCGGAATACAGGAGCGGCAGACATGGCCTCTGTTGACCGCTTTCTTAACGGCAACCTTGCCGAAGCTGTAGCTCGATCAATAAAAGCATATGGTCCATCAATTACTGTGGTCAACGCCTGCTCGTCCGGTGCTGACGCAATAGGAGTAGCTCTGTCATGGTTAAGAAACGGAGTATGCGATATTGCCATTGCCGGTGGAGCAGACGAATTGAACAAGGTCCCCCTATGCGGCTTTGGGGCACTTGGTATTTTAAGTAAATTTTTATGCAGCCCTTTTGACAGAGACCGATCGGGTCTGAATTTAGGGGAGGGAGCAGGTATTCTGATTCTTGAAACAGAAGAATTCTCACGCCTTAGAGGTAAAAAGTCAGTATTGCGTCTTGCAGGATATGGAGCAGCGGCAGATGCATACCATCTCACAGCCCCTCGTCCTGACGGTTCAGGACTGGAGTCAGCATTGCGCAAATCTCTCGCTGATGCAAATATTAGTCCAAAAGATGTATGTTTTGTAAATGCTCATGGCACTGCAACCCATGATAATGATAAGGTTGAAGGAATTGTGCTTGAAAAAATTTTTGGGCCGGAAATAAAATTTTTTTCAACAAAAGGTTATACGGGCCATACTCTTGGCGCCGCAGGAGGTTTGGAAGCAGCATTTACAGCCTCTGCTCTGAGAGAATGCTGGATACCTGCCAGCGCAGGTTTTATTCAACAGGATGAGAATATACCTATTAGACCGATTACAGAGCAAACACAAATAAATGGTAGTTTTGCTGTATCCACATCGCTGGCTTTCGGCGGGAATAATGCCTCTATTGTTATTGCCGGAAATCAAGGCAATAGTCTGTAAAGGCTTATAGCACAAAACTTCCGCTATTTTTTAGAGATATAATTTTAGTGCGATAGAGTGCCTAAAATGCCTAAAGTGAGCTAAAGTGCCTAAAGTTGTGGTACGCCTTCGGCGTGCTATATATCTTCAGGGCTTGATTATAACTTCAGCCGGAAATAAAGTGAGCAAAGTTGTATGGTAAAAAAGTTAAAATTGGCAGCGCCGAAGGCGCATTCCTTAACTTTAGGCACTTTAATATACTTTAGCTCACTTTAGGCACTCATACCTTGTAAGGTGTGCATTTAATTCAAAGAATACAAGAAAAAATAGCGAAGCATTTGATAACATGAATATTGCGGGCATAGGAATAGTTTCTACAAGAGGACGCGGAATTGACAGCCTCGACATCGCATTGCGGCAAGGATGGGTCGCACCGTCTCAAATTAAGTCGCATAACGATCAAAATGCTTTTTATCCCGTATACAGCGTTGGGAAGGAAACTATTAATGATATAAATCTGTTAAGAAAAATACGCAGAGCAGACAGATTCGGCAAAATGGCTGTGCTGGCCGCATGGGATGCAGTCGCTGACAGCGGCATTCAAATTAACGACAAAGAATCAGCCATTGGAATTATTCTCACAACAGCTTTCGGGCCCCATGTGACAACCTTTAGGTTTCTTGATGATATTATAGATTATGGCGACGGTAGTGTCTCTCCGACAACGTTTTCGCATTCAATTCATAATGCCGCAGCATCATATATCTCAACAGTGTTGAATTGCCGGGGTCCAACTTTAACCCTTACTCAGTTCACTTCGCCGATTCATCAGGCTCTTATTCTTGCTCAAGCATGGCTGAATGAAGGGCGCTGCAAATACGTCCTTACCGGCTGTGTTGATGAATGTGGTAATGTTATGGAGTATATATGTAATCAAAAATTACGAATCGCAGATGACGGTAAAATTAAACCGTTTAACTTTTCGGCTTCACCATCGGCTGTCCCAGGAGAAGGAAGCGTATTTTTTATGACAACCTTAGAAAAATGTCAGAATAAATATTGCGAAATGATACAAGTCTCCCTGACTAATTACGACATTAAGGAAAACCCTGATATATATATCATAGAAGCTGATGGTATGGCAGGAGATGAAACAACGTATCGAAATACCGTGCCTGCGGATGTTTTTACCGGGGGGTATGCACCAATTTTCGGCAGCATGAAGATAGCCGGCGCCTTCCATTGCGCTTCAGGCGCTCTTATGCTAAAGAAACAGATTAGATATGCCTGCCCGGTTCAGGACAATCCATATGGTCTGAATTTAATTGCAAAAACAGAACCGGCAAAGATCAAACAAATCTGCTGCATTAGAAAAAATTGCGCCAATGAAACAGGCGTCATCAGACTAATGCGATAATAATATACTATATTCAGTAAAGGAGGTTCGGATGAGGTATATAACAAAATATTTGCTGTGTTTTTTTGTTATTGTTAATTTTGCTGGTTTTTTACCCTTTTCAACAGGACATGCAGGGAACTCTGAAGAAAAACCTGGGGATACGCCAGTCGGCAAAATATACTATACCAGCGTAAACATCTGGTATGAAAATCCTAATAAAATTCCATCAACAAATTATCATAAGGGCACTAAACTGCCGATTGGAACAAAAGTCAAAATAATTAGCGTTGGGAAGAGAAAAATCCAGTTTATACAAGTAGATACATCACAGACCTTTACCATTGTTCATCAAAAGAAACATACAAGGATCAAACTTAAGGAATTGTTTGACCGTTATTTCTCAAAGAAAAGCGTATTGGCAAAAGGAGGTTATTTCCAAGCGTTAACAGAAAAAGAACAGGAAAAAATCAAAAACGGCTGCATTTCTCCAAGCATGAGTAAAATTTCGGTCTTAATGTCATACGGATACCCACCAAGTCACAAAACACCTCTTCTGTCAAGCGATGTCTGGCACTACTGGCATTCACGCTTCCAACAGGTAATTGTGCATTTCAAAGATAACAAGCTTTATAAAATTGAACGAATAGATCCAGTACTTCCTGGGATGAAACGAAAGGAAGTTGAATCAGTTAGCGGAGAAGAATAATATATCGGTTTTGAAAAGAAATTATTCGAATATGTTTAATAGCTCTATAGAATCTGAACTAGAATAATAAAATTGGAAGGATCCCTTAGATGGGAGCAAAGAATTTAAAAGAAATCGAAAATATATTGGCTCAAGAAATCGCAACAATCTTATCTGTTGATCCATCAACGGTTATAAAGGATGTGCCCCTTCATGAAATGGGAGTTGATTCCTTGAGCTTTGTAGAACTCCTTGTGTTTATAGAAAAAACATTTAATATTAAGTTAATGGAATCAGGGTTAACCAGGGAAGATTTCAGGACGATTCATTCCCTGGCATCATCTATCAGCCATACGGGCTAATTCGCTCCCTGTAACAGCCCTTTCCATTAATATTGACCTTCTTGCCTTCATGGATACAATTAATTTTTTCAGAAAAAAACGTTATTTAACAGGAATAGACTGGATTATTCATGCGCTTGATTACATTACCAAAAAGGCGACCGGCACAGGGAATACATCCCAGGTTATTCTCGAATTGGACGGATCTCCATCGGAAGATGATTTTAGAAATTGCCTTGGAAGTTTAATAAAAAAGCACCCTGTGTTGCACGGAAGGCCGTCCAGAGATTACAACCTTGCTCCATACTGGAAATTATCCTTTATGAAGCAATACAAAACATTGCCGATTAAAGTATACCACTTTGATGATATTTTTGGCGATGCTGATGTCTTCTCTCTGTTAGAACAAAAAGCCAACCTGAAGTTTATCAGCGACCAGGAACATTTATTTTTTTATCTTATATATGCCGGAAATAAATGTTATGTGGCTATGACTTTTGATCATCGTTTGTTTGACGGTCGGGGTGCTGAAGCATTTCTGGGAATACTTCAGAATGAGTGGGAAAATAAGGATAACACATTTTGCGACAAAGACATTATTGTTCCTGCGGAATCCGCACATCTCTGTAATTGGCGAAAAAAATTCATTGCAGGTCAACAGGTAAACCGCACATTTTTAAAACTTGGTGAAAATGCTCCCCCGCGTGTTCTTCCTCTACCGGCATCGCTTAATAATCTTGGATTCAGGTTTAAAGTTATTCCCTTCGACAAATATCAAACCGATTTAATACTCGAAAATGCTTATAAGGAGGCCGGCTATTTAATGCTCATGCCATATGTTCTTGCAAGTGCGATATGGATTATGCATAGACTCTTTAGCAAGAGGAATATCAAGTCCGGGGATTATGTAGTACCTGTTTCCATTGATATGCGCCCGACAGATAAGGTCCAACAAGAAGTATTCTTTAACCATGTTTCTCTTTTATTTTTTATTGTCCGCCCTGATGAAGCCGATCATTTCCCTGTTCTTATCAAATCAATCAAACAACAGCTTTATGACCAGGTCAAATCAGACCTGCCCCGCAAATTTCAAGAAGCAAGCTTATTAATGCGAATTTTACCTCTACCGATTCTAAGTAATATTATGCGAGTGTATTTAAAAGGCCAAATTGCTTCATTTTCATTCTCATACATTGGTGAAAGCGCTTATAAATCTTCAAGCTTCATGGGTAAAAAGATATTGAACATGCTTCACATGCCGCGGGTTCCGGTCCCGCCAGGTCTGGGTATATTTTTTCACCAGTCTCAAAATAAATTGAATGCCGTCCTTTCCTTTTTAGAAGGCATATTGAGTGATGAAGAGGCAAATGAGCTTATACATACACTGCAATCCAGGCTTGAAGCGAAATGAAGTATAAGAAAATAGAGTGTGAAGTGCTCATTGTCGGTGGCGGTGTTGCGGGGATAGCTGCCTCTATCAAAGCTGCACGCGAAGGCGCAAGTACAGTTCTAATAGAAAAAAACAGTTTCCCAGGAGGAACAGGAATAACAGGCTTGCATCGTTTTATCTGCGGATTATATGCCAATACGGAAGATGTGCCTGATAAAATTCTCAACGAAGGAATTGCGTCGGAAATATGTTTCATGCTGCAAGAGCTTGCCCCCGAAAAAATCCCGCTGCGCCTGGGAAAGGTATATGTTCTGCCTTTTGCTACAAGCAACTTCATGTCGGTTCTCCGCTCATTGTGTGAAAAGGAAAAACAACTGGACATTTACTACAATACCAGGGCTGTCTCAGCCAAAACAGAAAATAATACTATTGTATCTGTAACCATCCAAAACTTGAATAAAAAATTCGATATTATTCCGCGCGTAGTTATAGACTGCAGTGGTGACGGAGTTATTATTAAACTGAGTGGTGCACGGTATAAAGTAGCTCCTCCTGACCAGCGCCAGCTCTCTGGTTATACATTCCGGGTAAAAGGCTTGAAGGATGTTGACAATATTCCGGCAGTGAAAGTTCCATATTATTTAGCTAAGGCTGTAGAACAAAAGAAAATGCCCTTTTACCTTAAGTACACAACATTTACAGCCGGAGATACTGAAGATGAAGGATATTGCAGACTCAATATACCTCCGGCTGGAATAATGGAAAGAGAAAAGCAGGCCAAAAAGGATGCCCTGTTAGTACACACTTATTTAGCCAAAGTTTTGCCTGTATTCAATAAGTCTTACATAGTAGAAATGTCACCTGAAGTCGTTGATCGCGAGGGGCCCCGTCTCTATGGAAAATATACTCTAACTGCAAATGATGTTATTAATGCACGAAAATTTCCTGACGGGATAGTTAAAAATGCCTGGCCTATCGAGCTTTGGGACCAGCAAAAAGGGGTTACATATAAATATCTTGAGCCAGGTGAAAATTATGAAATCCCCCTGCGATGTCTGGTAACAAAAGATATTAAAAACCTTTTCTGTGCCGGCCGCTGTATCTCGGTTACCCATGAAGCATTGGGTTCCACAAGGGTTATGGGGGCCTGTCTTGCATTAGGTGAAAAGGCCGGCTATGGAGCCGCACACTGGTAATATAAAACAAAAAATTTGACAGAGTATCCGTTCACGGGTTCATGGTTACCTTTCTTTCGGTTGGCCTTCACTAACCCTGAACCCCGAACCCTGAACCACATTAAGGTCAAACTATGCGCATTCTACTGGTAAAGCCAAACACTGAACTGATGGTTGCCCGGCGTCTTCAAGAAGGTTTCCTGCACCTTGAGCCTCTGGAGCTTGAAATAGTTGCCGGCGGAGTTCCCGAAGATGACAAAGTCAAAATCCTCGATTTAAAACTTGAAAAAGACCCTTTGAATGTTTTCAAAAACAAGCTTAAAAGCTGGATGCCGGAAGTGGTGGGACTTACAGGCTACAGCTCAAACTCCTATACGGTTAAAAAGCTTGCAGGAATGGTTAAAGAACTCAATCCTTCAGCGCTAACTGTTGTTGGAGGGATACACGCAACAATAGTCCCGAATGACTATGCCGGGCATAATATTGATATTATTGTAAGGGGAGAAGGTGGAACCACCTTCCGTGAAATTCTTGAAAGACTTAAAAAAGGAGCGCCGCTGTTCTTTGATGACCGAGCCCTATCTGCCAAGGATCCTGAATTTAACAATAAAGCTGCCCTGCCGCCGCCTGCATATCCACTGGTTGAAGAGATACCTGCGCCGCGCAGGGATCTGGTTCAAAGGTCTAAATATTATTGTGCATGGACATCAAGCCCTAACAAAAGGCTGGATACTATGTTTCCTCAGGTTGCAAGCCTTCGCACTTCATTAGGCTGCCCTTTTTCATGTTCTTTCTGCGTTGTTCACCACGTTATGAGAGGCAAGTATCTTCAGCGTAAACCTGAAGATGTGGTTGACGAAATAGCATCACTAAAAGAAAAATATATTTATTTTGTAGATGATGAAATGTTTTTAAACACAAAGAGAGTTAGGCGAATTGCTCTTTTGCTGATGGAACGCGGAGTAAAGAAAAGATATATAAGCTGGGCAAGAAGCGATACCATTGCTGAGCATCCTGAACTTTTCAGGTTGTGGAGACGGGCAGGACTCGATACTGTGTATGTTGGATTAGAATCAATGGATAATTCCCAGCTTGATGACTACCATAAACATACAAGCGTGGAATTAAACAGAAAGGCTGTCGAGTTTTTCCGTGAAATCGGCATAACGCTTCACGCAGCTTTTATCGTTCATCCAAACTTTGCTGTAGAAGATTTCCGGAGCCTCCAAAGAGAAGTAAAAAATATCTGCCCTGCAGAAATTACGTTCACTGTTCTTTCACCTTCGCTTGGAACAGAGTTGGGACGTAAGCATCAAAATGATTTTATCTGCGACCCTTACCGATTCTATGACTGCATGCATACACTTCTTCCCACCAGACTTCCCATTAGACAGTTTTACCGACATTTCAGCGATTTGTACATTACAGCGATGCGCAATAATCCAATAAGGCTGAACAAAATACGAATTCCTTATAGGGACATTTTTCGTGCAATAGCGACAGGCACAAGGTTTATAACGTCGTTAAGAAAAATCTACCAGGACTATCCTCCATATAATAATTAATGAATATTGTTCACACAATAAAGAACGAAACAACCGGCTGCCTGGGCAAAATAGCGGTTATTGACGGTAAACGGAAGTTCTCATACAGTGATTTGTTTGCTGCCGTAAATTGCGCTGCGGTTGAGCTGAGCGATCATGGTATCAGACCTGCTCATCGTGTAGCATTCCTGTGCGGCGACAGCATAGATTATATCATCGTCAGTCTTGCAGTACTGTCCTTGCGGGCAGTTATTGTGCCTGTATCTGCGTCTCTTTCTCTGGATGAATTAGAACCGGTTCTTGAAAGAATAGATATAAATTATCTGATCTTTGATAAGGCAGTATATTTTCGCGACAAATCTGAGCGTATTGTTGCAGGCAGTTTTTTTGAAAAAGATTTTTTTTTGTATAAAAGAAAAGCAAAGGAAGAGCTTCCTGCAGATTATTATAAACTGAATCCAGCCTTCATAAGATTTTCATCCGGTACAACAGGTACAAGCAAGGGAATTCTTCTCTCACACGAATCTATCGTAGAAAGAACTGATGCCGCTGATAAGGCACTTAAAATTACAAAAGGCGATGTTGTTATATGGGTTCTTTCCATGAGTTTTCATTTTGTTGTAACAATCCTGCTCTTTCTCCGCCGTGGAGCAACAATCGTTCTTTGCGGTGGGTCATTCCCTGAGTCACTGTTTGAAGGGTTTAGCCGTCAAAAAGGAACATTTATTTATGCTTCTCCATTTCACTACCACTTACTTACTAAATCCGACATGTTTGCACCTGCACTTTTTAAAAATATACGCCTTGCCATATCAACGGCAATGAAACTTCCAGATTATGTGGCCCGTGACTTTTACGACAAATTTGGATTAGAACTGATAGAAGCATATGGCATCATTGAAGTTGGGCTGCCATTTATTAATTCTTCCCGCAATCCTGAAAAAAGGGGCTCTGTTGGAAAAATTCTATCTGATTATGAAGTTAAAATAGTAAATCCAGATAAAGATGGAGTCGGTGAAGTTTATATAAAAGGCAAAGGAATGTTCGATGCATATTTTTCGCCATGGCTGAGAAGGCGCGATTTAATATCCAAAGGATGGTTCAAGACCGGTGATTTGGGAAGACTTGACAGTGAAGGATTCCTTTATATTGCCGGAAGAGAAAAAAACGTGATAAATTTCACAGGAATGAAAATTTTCCCTTATGAAGTTGAATCGGTTCTCAATCAGCATCCTGACATCAGGGAATGTTTAGTTTACGGAACTTTACATCCTCAGTACGGTGAACTGCCCTGTGCAAAAATTGTTCTGAGGGACGATGCTAACACTGACTTTGACAAAAGTGAAATTCGTAAATTCTGCTACAAACATTTAGCGCAGTACAAGGTCCCAAAAGAATTTCACTTTGTAACCAAGCTGGATAAAACAGCAAGCGGTAAGTTGAAGCGTTGGTAGTAAAGTAATTAATGTAAAAGTTCACCACGAAACGACACGGAGCTTCACTGAAGATTGTAAATAATGGGTAAGTTGCTGGGGTAGTGAAAATGCGCCATCACCTTAATAGAAAAAATTTCGGATTTCAGGAACATCTTAATCTTTTGTTGCTTTTAGCAAAATTGAGAAAATCCGATATATTACTAATAAAACGGAACCAGCTATCAGGAGAGCGCCACAGCATTGAAGTATAATTCCATATAACTTTGGGGCGTAAAAAATGTGTTTTGTAAAATATCTGGAAGAGCTCTTCCATGCGTTCCTTTGTCATCCCATTTGGAATGAACTGGAAGTGCATACAGTCCATTTTTTCCCAGTCTTCATTAAATTCTCCAAGTTCATGTATATTTTCGTAAACCGGCGCTCCAGGGAAAGGAGTAAACTTAGCCAGGTTGATATCGTCTATAGGAAGCGAGAACACATAATTCATCGTCTTTTTGATGCTGTCCTCTGTCTCGCCCGGTAATCCTATCATTAAAAGCCCCTTAGTACGTATCCCCGCCTTTTTTATCAAACGTATTTTTTCTGCCAAAAGGTTCAAATTCACGTTTCGACGGTGTTGTGCCAGAAGATCCTGATCGCCAGTCTCTATACCAAGGCTGATCATCCAGCAACCAGCGGCCTTCAAACAGCGAAGAAGTTCTAAATCTATATGATCTGCCCTGACTGCGCAGTTAAAAGTCATTCCCAGTGGCCGATCAACCATCATCCTCGTAAAGTCTTCAATCCTCTGCCGATTGAAAGTAAACTGATCGTCATAAAAGATAATATGACGTATGCCGAAACGTTTCTTCAGATATTTTACATGCTCATACATATATTCTGCAGAATTATACCGAAAACTGCGGCGGAACACAGACCTGTCACAATAACTACAGGCATATGGACAGCCGCGGCTTGAAATGCAGCTTGAATTTGGAGCTTTGGGATAGTTGAAAATCGGCAGCCTGTATGCATCAGGATATCCTGAGAGTTTCTCATAAGCAGGAAATGGCAGACTATCGAGATTAACTGTCTTAGTTCTGTAGCCGGTAAAACAAATCGCTCCTTTTGCATCACGGAACACCAGCCCCTGCACTGAAGCTGCTTCATCTTGGCCTTTCTCAATCAGTTCGGTAAGGGTCTGCTCACCTTCACCAACTACAATAAAATCAATTACTTTAAATTCTTCAAGCACTCGATTTTTAAGAGCTGAAACATGGGGACCACCAAATACAATATTTATGTCAGGCAGAAAACTTCTGGCAAGTTCTGCAATTCGGATACCATCAAGAAAGCTGGAAGTTGTACAGCTAAGGCCGATAAAAGATGGTTTTATTGTTAGCAGGTAGTCACGTATAAGATGGTCTGAGTCAGGCCTGGCATAGCAGTCAATAATATCCGCATCAATACCCTCCCTTCCCAGATAGGCAGCAATACTTGCCAGCCCAAGAGGAGGGACGATATTTGCCAGCCTGGAGATATCCCTGCCGGCAGCCTCCTTCCGGTAGCCCAGCGGATGGACTAAAAGAATATTCTTTTGATTAAGCTTCGTCATTTTTTTAATTGTTCTGCTTCTGATCTGATTATAATATTCAGGCCGGATTTTCTATCTCTTTTTATAATACCATACTTAATCTTTTTCAACATCTTGTTCAATATTTCATATTATTAATATAAATTTATAGTATAGGAATTTCCTTTTTATGCCTAATGAATTCGGTACCATAGGATAGATGAGTAAAAAGTGCCTAAAGTGAGCTAAAGTGCCTAAAATGCCTAAAGTTGTGGTACGCCTTCGGCGTGCTATAGATTTTCAGGGCTTAGTTATAAGTTCAGATAGAAACAAAGTGAGCAAAGTTGTATG
>JAUWFS010000129.1:0-9506 GCA_030606805.1 Deltaproteobacteria bacterium | reverse complement strand
AGTGCCATAGATATTGCATAAGTGCCTGATATGTTTTGGTCATTTGATATTCGAAATTAGATATTGTTTCGACCATTTTTATAAGATCGGGCGATATTCGTATTTCGGATTTTGAGTTCCCCACAAACTCTAAATATTAGCACTTTAGCACTGACTTTGACGTTTCCCTGGGTGACACACCTTTTCACTGGTATAAAGCACAAACATGTGATATAGATTTTTAGATTAGGAGGGGCTTTCACAACTCCCGGGAATCTCGAAGTGTGTGAGGCTTCCGGATGACCTCCACATTTGCAGGGCAGGCGGATGGTGTGTCGTTGAAAAAGGTAACATGTCTAATATACTCGTGATAGAAGAGGGTCGAAAGTGGTTGAATCATGTTAAGAAGGCGCTTGTGCCCCCTCACGATCTCGATTGTTGGTCCGATGAAAAAAATATCGGAACGTTTTTAAAGCAAAAAGAATATGCAATCATTCTGTTGAGTCTCCAGTTGGAGAAATTGGACAGCTTCGGCATGTTGAAACGTGTCAAGTTGTTGAGTCCTCTGAAAGAGCTGTTATTCTCGAGGAGTCACATCGGATTCAGGCAGAAAATATCATCCTGTCAGAGCCGATCAAGAGGGAGTCAAAAGAGGAAGCCATCACTCATGCTCCTGTTCACTCGCTTGCAGGCCAGGAAAGGGATGCTGTTTTGAGCGCATTAGAGGAGAGCCTTTGGGTGCAAAAGAAAGCAGCCGGGTTGCTGGGTATTAGCCCCCGGGCACTTAATTATAAGGTTAAAAAACTTGGCATTACGCACCCTCACTGGAGAAAAAACACATGATTCCTTTGCTCGATACTGTGCCATCTCTACACGGTGCCATAAGAGTTACTTTAACCCCTTTGAGGTGTACGAATTGCTCATTGAAGTCGCATTGGCCTTCGGGTCCAAAATAGTCTTGAACGATTCCCCAAACAAAATGCATCAAAGTGGTCTTAAATTCCGTGAGCATGGAATCATATGAAGCCCAGTACTCAATGTCACTTTGCACTTCAATTTCAAGGTGTGGTACCTGCCTTTCTGCACCGGAAATCTTCCGGAAGGTTACGTCAATGGTACCAAAAGGTGTCAAGAAACGTTTTTCCGTTGTTCCCTCCTTGTTCACTTTTGTGGACAAGACCACAAACGGTATGTTTAAATGAATATTGTGCATCAAGGGCCTCTCTTTTTGTTGGAGTACATCCTTATTCGCCAGTTCCAAGTTATATAAGCAACTTTTATTCCAAGAAAGGGATTTTTTAGTGCAAACTACAAAATGAAGGATGCCTGATAAGGCAGTGAAATTATTTATCTGAAAGTCTATAACCTAAATTGAGCGATTTTTTATTTGATCTGCGCCGATCTCTTGCGCATAAAGGCTTCGCAAAAATCCTCGACATATCCACGGGTATGCCTGCGGTTTTTGCAAATCTTTATGCATCAAGATCTCAGCACATATCTTCGCAAAAAATCGCTCAACTTAGGTATAATTTAAAATAAAATTAATTATGGAGGATGCATGGACTATAAGAAGACACTCAACCTTCCGGTTACAAAGTTTCCCATGAAAGCTAATCTATCTAAGCGCGAGCCTGATCAGTTGGAATCATGGAAGGAGTGCTGTTTATACGATAAGATAAGAAATGTTTCCAAAGGACGGGAAATGTTTATCCTGCATGATGGCCCTCCTTATGCAAATGGTAATATTCATATTGGCACGGCTCTTAATAAAATTCTGAAAGATATTATTGTGCGTTCACGTCAGATGTCCGGTTTTGATGCTGTTTACGTGCCGGGCTGGGACTGTCACGGGCTTCCTATTGAGCATAATGTTGACAAGGAGCTTGGATCTAAGAAAAAAGATATTTCTCAGACAGATTTCCGCAGATTATGCAGATCATATGCAGAAAAATATGTTGATATCCAGCGTGAAGAGTTCAAGCGTCTTGGTGTTATGGGGGAATGGGACAATCCTTATTTGACGATGAATTACAATTATGAATCCATAATTGCACGGGAATGCTGCAAGTTTGCTCTGGATAACAGTCTTTTCAGGAGCAAAAAACCTATACACTGGTGTTGCAGTTGCAAGACTGCTCTTGCGGAAGCGGAAATCGAACATCATGACGAGCCTTCACCTTCTATATTTGTTAAATTTCCTTTAATAGACGACCCTGGTATTACCGCGTTGAAAGATAAAAAGGTCAATTTGATTATATGGACTACAACGCCCTGGACTTTACCCGCAAACCTTGCGGTAGCTCTTCACCCTGATTTTGTTTATGCAGTTGTTGAAACAGGAGATGATGAGGTTTTTATTCTTGCAAAAGATCTTGTTGATGGTTGCATGAAAATTTTTGGAATTTCTGATTTTTCCATAATCGCAGAGATTGATGCTAAAAAGCTTGAGCATAAAAAATGCCGTCATCCTCTCTATAACAGGGAATCCCTTATTATCCTTGCTGAGCATGTTACGCTGGATGCAGGGACCGGATGTGTTCATACTGCTCCAGGGCACGGGCGTGAGGATTATGAAATCGGGCTCTTATATGATCTGGATCCTTATTCTCCGGTAAATGAAAAAGGCTGTTTTACTGATGATGTTGAGTTCTTTAAAGGCCAGTTCGTATTTAAAGCCAATAATGGTATTATTGATAAATTGAAGGAGACCGGGGCACTTGTTGCCCAGGAATCGATTTCGCATTCCTATCCGCACTGCTGGCGCTGCAAGCGGCCTGTTATATTTCGAGCAACTCCGCAGTGGTTTATATCTATGGACAAAACAGGCCTGAGAGAGAAAGCTCTTGATGAAATAGACAGGGTTGAATGGATTCCTGCCTGGGGTAGAGAAAGAATTCACGGAATGATTGAAAATCGACCGGACTGGTGTGTGTCCAGGCAGCGGGCATGGGGTGTACCTATAACTTTATTTTATTGTGAAAAATGTGAGTCTGTATTCATAAATCATGAAACAGTAAATAAAATTTCAGAGCTTTTTGAAAAACATGGAGCAGATGTCTGGTTTGAAAAACAAGCCGAAGAATTTCTTTCGCAGGACGCTGTATGTCAAAAATGCGGGCATAATAAATTTGTTAAAGAAACAGATATCCTGGATGTCTGGTTTGATTCAGGTGTGAGCCATGCAGCGGTTCTTGAACAGCGCTCGAATTTAAAATGGCCTGCTGATCTTTATCTGGAAGGAAGTGATCAGCACAGGGGCTGGTTTCACAGCTCACTTTTAACAGCCGTTGGTACAAGAGGCAGAGCTCCTTACAAGTCGGTATTAACTCATGGTTTTGTTGTTGATGCAAAAGGAAGAAAGATGTCCAAATCCATAGGCAATGTTATTGCTCCAAAGAAAGTTATTGATAGATATGGAGCTGAAATTCTTCGTCTATGGGTTTCCGCATCTGATTACAGGGATGATATAAGGATTTCTGAAAATATCTTGCAACAGTTAAGCGATTCATACAGGAGGATCAGAAATACCTGTAGATTTATGCTCGGCAATTTATATGATTATGATCCGAAGACAGACAGGGTGCCATATGATTCAATGCCTGATATTGACAAGTTTGCTTTGCACAAGCTGCAGGGACTCATTGAGAAAACTCTGAAAGCTTATGAAACTTTTGAGTTCCATGTTATATACCATACGCTTTACAATTATTGTACTCTCGATCTTTCCGCTTTTTATCTGGATATTCTTAAAGACAGGCTTTACACATCACGTCCGCAATCAATTGAACGAAGAAGTGCTCAGACCGTAATGTATATAATACTGGATTCTATTATCAGGATTATGGCTCCCATACTTTCTTTTACGGCAGAAGAGGTTTGGAAGTTTATGCCTGATATCAAAGAAAAAGAATCCAGCGTTCATCTTTCTTCTTTGCCAAAAGCAAATGAGAGCTGGAAAAATGAAAAACTGGCGCAAAAATGGGAAGCTATAATCAGGGTAAGAGGTGAAGTGACAAAAGCTCTTGAAGAGGCAAGAGCAAAAAAGAAAATAGGGCATTCTCTTGATGCAGTTGTTACAATCAGTGCAAATGAAGAACTGTATGAAGAACTGTATGCTTATGAAGAGGACTTGAGAACCATATTTATTATCTCAGGAGCTTCTCTTATTAAAGGAGAAAAATTAGATAAAGCTTATAAAAGCACGGATATCGAAGGACTTGATATACTCGTTGAACCGGCGAGTTCTGATAAATGTGAACGCTGCTGGATACACGATCCTTCCGTGGGTTTAAATTCCGAGCGTCCAACTATCTGCAGCCGCTGTGAAAAGGCATTATAGACTTTCAGATAATTAATTTTACTGTGTTATCAGTCGTCGACGTATAACTAATACGCCTTCCTCCTTCTGGCCTTGTGAAATTTAATTATCTAAAAGTCTATAGAAGAAGTGAGTAGTTACAAATTATGCATATACCCGTTCACGGTTTACAGTTATCGGTTCACAGTTGAAAAAAACATAAGGTAGAGGAGAATTATGGGGTCATCTTATATCTATTCCAACAAATATTAGAGTTGAAATCAATATCCAAAATGCTTTAATCGTTGCATAGTTCATTGAAAAAACTGTGAACTGTGAACCGACAACCGTAAACGGGTACCTATGCAAAACAAATACTTAAAACTTGCTGTCATTGCCGGATCAGTAATTATTTTTGATCAGATTACAAAAGCCATTATCTTATACTCCCTGCCTTTGTATCATTCCATTTCAGTTATACCCGGATGCTTCAGCTTAACTCATATTCATAATCCGGGCGGAGCGTTCGGATTTATGGCTAATCAGAGTCCGGTTTTGCGCAGCATGATTTTTCTTTTTTTCTCAGCATTGGCTGTATGTTTAATCTTCTATTTCTACAAAAAAACACCAAAGGAATATTCATTGCTTGCAGCGGGTTTTGCGCTTATTTTCGGAGGCGCCATAGGCAATCTGATTGATAGAATACGTTTCGGCAAGGTTGTTGACTTCCTCGATTTCTATGTGGGCAGTCTTCACTGGCCGGCTTTTAATATTGCGGACAGTGCTATTTCTATAGGAATGGTTATTTTTGTATATCACTTTCTTTTTAAAAAACTTCCGTATTAACGAAATATGCATCCTATTCTTTTGAAAATTGGTGGCATTACTCTTCATACTTACGGTTTTTTTGTTGCCATGGGATTTCTTGCCGGAATTTTGCTGGCAAGGAGTGAAGCAAAAAGGTTGGGCGTTGATCCTGAGAAGGTAATGGATCTTTGTTTTTACATCCTTATTGCCGCCATCGTTGGTTCACGCCTGTTTTATGTTGCAGTTAACTATGAGCTTTTTCTTTCAAATCCCCTGGATGTTTTCAAGATATGGAGTGGAGGACTGGTTTTTTATGGCGGTTTTATAGCGGCATTCTTTACAGCATTTATTTATTTAAGGATGCACAAAATGCCTGTTTGGCTGACAGCAGATATAGCAGCGCCATCTCTGGCCATAGGTCATTTTTTAGGAAGGCTGGGCTGTTTTTCAGCAGGATGCTGTTTTGGCAGGGAATGCGATCTCCCATGGGCAGTGACTTTTACACATCCGGAAACTCTTGCACCCATTGGCATACCAATTCATCCAACTCAACTATATTCTTCCATAAGCAATCTGATTATTTTCTTTTTTCTCTGGTCTTTCCGAAAACGTACCAAATTTCATGGTCAGTTATTCTGGTTATATGTTTTACTCTATGGAACTACACGTTCATTTATAGAGATATTTCGTGGTGATTTCAGAGGAGATCCTATTTTTGGACTGTTATCGATTTCCCAGACATTAGGAATATCGATGTCCGTTATAGCCGTTATTATGTTAATTCGTATCAGTTCAGCCACTAGGGCACAAAGACACAAAGGGGAAATATGATTGATAAATTGGGGAATTAAAAGTGATAACATCCTTCAATTCCTAAATTCCTAAATTCCTAATTTTCCAAATTATGAATTTTAAGAGAAAAATATTTTAATCTTAGTGTTTTAGAGTTTTTGTGGCTAACTTATTACAAATCCAATATTAAAAATGTCTGAGTTTAAATTTAAAGAACTGGGGAATTATCTCCTGACCCTGTCAAAAGATAAGGCAAAGAATAAGTTTGTTTCTGTATATTTGATTTATGGGGAAGAACTGCTTTATAAAAAAGCATTGGATATTCTTCTATCTGCTGTTTTGCCTGATAAATCATCAAGGGCTCTTAACTACGAGCCTTTTGAAGATACAAATGAAAATATTTATGAAATTGTAGAAAAGTTAAACACATTTTCTCTAATGCCCGGCGAAAAGGTTATAGCTGTCTGTGATTCAAAGATATTTTATTCGAAGTCTGATACAGAAAGTATTCTTAAAAAGGCAGAGGAAGCATGTGCGGATAATAAAATTAAAAAAGCTGCTGAATATGTTGTAAGTGCTCTCGGCCTGTCAGGTCTATCGTTTGACGATGTTCGCAGAGCTGACGGCAAGGCAAAGTTAAAACTTGATAACACCTTAAATGAGAAGAAGTGGTTTGATAAAGTTATAAAATATTGTGTTGATAACAGCCTTACCGTATCGGCGCCGGAAGGTAATGACAAGGTTTTGCAGAAGGCTGTTGAAAAAGGATTCCCAAAAGGAAATCATCTTATTATCACTACCGACAGGGTTGACAAAAGACGAGGTCTTTATAAAGCAATTAATAAAAATGGAATAATTATAGACTGCTCTGTACCGGGAGGACAGACACGATCCGATAAAATAGCCCAGGAAGCTTTTATAAAAGAAATGATGAGAAATATCCTTGCTAAAGCAGGGAAGTCGGTTGATAACAATGCATACTTGGCTATGTATGAAATGACTGGATTTGACCTTAGGACTTTTGTGAACAATCTTGAAAAGCTGATCAGTTTTGTCGGAGATAGAAAAAAGATAACCATTGAGGATGTCCGGAATGTTTTAAAACGGACCAAAAACGATCCAATATATGAATTAACAAACGCAATATCAGAGCGGAATATAGAGGATACGTTATTCTTCTTAAACTCTCTTCTTTCCAGTGAATTTCACTATCTTCAAATTTTTACCGCAATAACAAATCAAATCAGAAAATTATTGATTGTCAAGGAGTTTGTCGAAAGCTCTTACGGCAGAGAATGGCATGCGGGTGTTCAGTATAATAAATTCAGGAGCAGTATTATGCCGGCAATACAGGAGCATGACAGTGTTCTATTGAAACAGCTTGAAGATTGGGAGAATATTATTTCAAAAGATGAGACTTCAGATAAAAAAAAGAAAGGAAAATCGAAAAAAAGCAAATTAAACACAGATCTGTTGATCGCCAAAAACCCTAATAATCCTTATCCTGTTTTTCAATTGTTTAGTAAATCGGAAAGATTTGCAAAACAAGAACTGCTTGACTTTATAGAATATATGGGCAAAGCTGATTTGCGTCTTAAATCTACAGGTCAGAATCCAAAACTTGTACTGGAAGATGTGATTTTTCACATTTGCAGGAAAAGGGCAGGGGTTAGGTGATTAGGGATCAGGGGTTAGGGGACTAATAAATGGGTTTTATTAGACGGCAGGAAATTCAACTCACCATAAAATTTTTAGTGTGGCAGTATCAAAAAGCAAATATCCCGGTACCTGAACATTCAGCCATTGAACAACAGGCAGGTAAAATAGTTGATGATGCGCATTGCATAGCACGTGAACGGGGTAGTAATGTTTTGTCAATTATTAAAGAACTGGTAAGTGATTTAAAAAAGAAATAACCATTCCAAAAGATTATGGGTTAAGCACTATGAAGCTCAAACATATCGGTGCAGAACACAGAAAACATCATCGTATAAACGAACGCTTAAAGTTTAAACTTAAGACAAACCATTTTGATGTTGTCACTGAGACGATAAATCTTAGTTGTATCGGGGCATATTGTCAGGCAAACAAGTATATTTCTTTAATGACCAGCCTCGATATAGTTTTGGCATTACCTATCGTTGATAAAGAGGATGAATTTGACTATGTAAAATGTACTGGCTTGGTGGTGAGAGTTGAAAAGGTTTCATTTGACGCTAATAAGCGTAACGCATACAATATAGCTATTTATTTTAGTGAGATTGAAGACTCTGAGAAGCAGATGATTGAGAGTTTTGTCGAAAGACATAGAGAACCAAATCCCCCTCAAAGGCCTGAAATCTGATTCAGATAACGAAAAAGTATCTTTGAAGATTTTACGCCCTTTCCCGCTTCATATTCATTGCGGGCATTTCTTGCAAGCTGCGTCAGGCGCTGCCTTTCTGCATCAGGACAGTTGTTTAGAATCTCCTCAATAAGCACTCTGTTTCCTTCCTTAAGTTCATCCCGCCATTTTTCAATCTTTTTAAAGGCAAGGATCTTTTGATGGTCACCGAGCCTGATATTTTCAAGAGCTTTTTGTATGGGTTCAGGGTCGATATCACGCATGAGTGTGCCGATGTATTGCAATTGCCTGCGCTTTGCTCCGTGACTTTTTGTCTTTTTGGCAATGATAACAGAATTACGCAAATCATCCGAAATATCGATATTTTCAAGCTGTTCAGACGACAGGGCTACAAGCTGTTCGCCAAGCTTCTGCAAAGCCCTGGCTTCATTTTTCTTTTGAGTTCTGCTTTTACGATCATCATCCATTTTCCAGGCCCGTTCGCTCCATTAACTATACTTTGCCATGTTGTTTATGCAATATTGAGGTTCAGTACATCTCGTACTTAACCAGTCTGCCGTCAAGTCCGCCTGCCTTGATCGGTTTTTTCCATGATGCTTTTAGGCCGATTTTTTTTATATACCTGCGTTCTCCAAAGTAAATATAAGCAGTTGAACCTTTGCATTTCTGTTTAAGAAAATCACCGAGATCTTTGTAAAACGCTTCAAGGTCATCATCTCCCCCCATTCGAATGCCATAAGGAGGGTTTGCTACAATTACCCGCCCCTCAATGGCAGGCAAGTCTCTGAAGTCAGCCCTTTCAACTCTTACATTTTTTCCGTAATTAAGCCCCATTATGTTTATCCTTGCCGCATCAACAGCTTTTTCGGACAGATCACTGCCTGCAATCAGTCCTTGCGGCAGCTCCCGAATGCTTGTGTCAGCCTCTTTTTTAACCTGCTTCCAGATAGAACCGTCAAAGTCAGGCAGAAATTCAAAACCGAATTTGTTTCTAAAAATGCCCGAAGGAATGTTGCACTGCCGCATGAGCGCTTCACACAAAAGTGTTCCCGAACCGCACATGGGATCATATAAAGGGACAGACCCGTTCCATCCTGTAAATCGGATAATCGCTGCCGCAACAGTTTCCTGCATGGGCGCTGATACTGTCTCCTCTCTGTATCCTCTCCTGTGAAGCGCGCCTCCCGACGTATCGAGACTTATTTCTGCCTTGTCGTGCCTGATATGAAGATTTAGCAGGATATCAGGATTTCTTATAGACACATCAGGGCGCTTACCGGTTTTTTC
>JAUWFS010000204.1:0-5924 GCA_030606805.1 Deltaproteobacteria bacterium | reverse complement strand
AAAACAATAAAAAATTCTTGATTATTATTCAGTTCCGGCTACAATATTTGCAACTACTCCGGTTCATATAAAGAGATCAAGCGAGTAAATTTCTGTTGCTGTGAATAAGGGCTCGGTAAAAAATAACTTGGCATTTTTGCATCCCGACTTCACCATATCTTTAACCGATCTTCAATCGCAAAAGTCCTCGAAATAGCTCGCTATTCCTGCGGTTTTGCTCAATCAGATCGATTAAATCTACGGCAAATTCAGGCGCAAATTCTACCAAGTTATTTTTGACCGAGCCCTTATTTGAAATTTAATGATAAAACCAAAAAGATATAAAATGAATAATTCATCTGATGAAATAAATTATTCCGACAAATTAATAGAGGAGTTACAATTAAAACCTCTTGCTGGTGAATCAGGCTATATTCGTTACATTGCTACTTCAAATATCGAAGTAGCTCAAAATAAACTTTTGTTAAAAGCAAACAACTCAATTTATTATTTACTTAATCGTAAAAAACCAATTAATTATCTTCACTATCTTGAGTCCGATGATACACATATTCTAATTAATGGCGGGCCTGTTCATTATTATGAATTTTTTCACGAACACAATAAATGTTTTGTTGAGCACCATATTGTAGGGAAAGATATTTTGAAAGGTGAAAGACCTGTATTAATGATTCCTGGCAGTAGATGGAAAGCCTTGCTATTACCTCATGATGTCGAATATGCACTATTGGCGACCGTGGTAACTCCACAATGGACTGAAGACAGGGTTAAAATAGGAGCAGGTCAGAATTTCATAGAGGATTATAAAAACAAAGAAGATTGGGCCACAACCGATTTTTTACTAAAGTTAATAGGCCCGAATTTCAAGTGAAATTTTAATATTGATTATTTAGTTAAAAATAATTTTGAATTAAAAGGAAATGTTATGAAAAAAGGATATGCTGGAAAAATATTATGGGTAGATTTAAGTAAAAGCACTTTTACTGACGAAGTAATAGATGATAAAATTTATGAACTTTTTCTTGGTGGTTACGGCCTTGCTTCAAAAATTATTTTTGATAAACAAAAGCCCGGACTTTCGAAATTTGATCCTGATAATATATTGGCTGTGATGAGTGGGCTTCTTACAAATGGAAAAGCTGTATTTAACGGCAGATGGATGCTTGCCGGAAAAAGCCCGCTTACAGGAACATGGGGCGATGCGAATTGTGGAGGTAATTTTGCTCCGTCAATAAAAGGATCTGGGTATGATGGGATATTTATTATTGGAAAAAGCGAAAAACCTGTTTACATACTGATAGATAATGATGAAAAGACGATTGTTGATGCTGATGATTTGTGGGGGGAATTAGATGCTGTTGAAACAGAAGCATATCTGCAGCAGAAACATGGGATTGATTTTAGGGTAATAAGTATCGGGGCCGGAGGTGAAAACAAATCACTTATTTCCGGTGTTGTAAATGACAGAGGTAGATTAGCAGGAAGAAGTGGGTTTGGAGCACTAGTGGGCTCAAAAAATTTAAAAGCACTTTGTGTTCGTGGTGATAATTCCATTTCTGTTTATAATGAAAATAAAGTATGGAAACATACCATAAAACTGCTTAAAGAACTTGTTACGGATTTGAATGATTTTGGAAAAATAATGAAAAATTGTGGAACAGCAGGTACTTTGACAGATTCAACAGAAAACGGAGATTCACCAATAAAAAACTGGACAGGAGTGGGAGAAATTGATTTTCCTAAGAATAAAGCAGATAAAATTAATGCTTTTAATGTTACAAAATATGAAGTAGAAAAATATTATTGTTATGGATGTCCTTTTGGATGTGGAGGGATTTGCTCTATTCCCGGCAAACAACTTCTTAAAGAAACTCACAGGCCAGAATATGAAACACTATGCGGATTTGGTTCACAACTTTTAAATGATGATGTAGAAAGTATTTTTATTGTTAATGAGATGTGCAATAGAGCAGGGATAGATACAATAAGTTGTGCAACTACATTAAACTGGGCTTTTGAAATGTTTGATAAAGAGAAGCTTAGTTTAGAAGACACAGATAATATTCCTTTAGTTTGGGGTGATAGCGATTCAGTGATAAAAGTTGTAAGCCAGCTTATAAAAAATGAAGGTTTTGGAGGAAAACTTAAAGATGGATTAAAAGAGGCTGTGAAAAACCTTGATCTTATAGATGAAGAAGCCTGCGCTATGCATGTATGCGGGCAGGAGCTTCCTATGCACGATGCCAGGTTTGGAGAAATTGATCTGGGAATAGGTTATGAAGTAGAGCCAACTCCAGGAAGACATACAAGTACATTTCCCGGTATTGATGCATATCTGGAAAAGGCGCAGGGGCATAAATTAAATGAACTGGCAACAAAACTTAAATTTCAGAGAAAATTTCAACTACCTCAAAATGAAACATCAGATTCTGTAGGTAAGAGACTTAAAAATGCGAGCTGTGGCGAAGATATTATTAATGCACTGGGACTTTGTAATTTTGGATTTTACTTTGGACCAATGGTTCCATTTGTTGAATGGACAAATCATACAATTGGCTTTAATTATACAATAAACGATTATCTTAAAATCGGGCAACGAATAAAAACAGTACGCCATGCTTTTAATGTTCGGGAAAAAATAAATACACCGGAAATTGAAATGCCGCAAAGAGCTAGAGGAAATCCTCCATTAAAACAGGGGCCAAATGCATATAGTGCAAATGTTTTAAAGTGGGACGATGCCAAAAAAGCATACTTCCAGGCTATGGGGTGGGATATGGATACATCTGTTCCTTTGAAAGAAACCCTGGATAATCTATATTTACCTGAAGTAAAACATCAACTATATGGTACAGAAGATTAAAGAATTCACCCTCTTAGAGAGAGCTATGATAACGAGATGTAGGTGGCCTGTGGCGGTTTGATACAATTAAAAATGCACGCTTAATTCCTATCGATGCCACCAAGTAGCTAAAGTGTTATATATATTCTTTCTATCGGCTGATAGCATTGTTTTTCAGGGTTTGAAAAATCCTTGATTCTGCTGATTACTCCGGCAACTTTTATGCTGGAATAACTTTCAACAGCCTCAATATTTTCGCTTATCATATCCTGTGGTGCAGGCTTTTCTCCGGCATCTATAAAAACTATTCCGAGCGGTTTAATATGCCTTTTATACAAAGCCTCTATTGTAAGGAGAGTATGGTTGATCGTGCCCAATCCGGCACGGGCGGCAATAATTGGCTTTGCCCCTGTCATCTTGATAAGATCTATCATTAATCTATTTTTGTTGACCGGTACAAGAAGCCCGCCGGCAGCCTCTAATATAACAGGAGAATAAATCCGACTCTTTTTATCCAAAGCATTCTGTATTGCCTTTAACTCAATAGTTTTCCCCTCATTGCGGGAAGCAAAATAAGGAGCTTTAGGCTCCCTGAAACAATAGACTATTGAATCAGCAGGATCTTTTTTAGTCAACTGGCTTACATGCTTATAAATGAATCTTGCATCACTGTCTTTATCATAAGGATCGCTGCATCCTGTTTGAATCGGTTTTATATAAAAAGGTATGCAACCATTTGCATAAAAAAACTGCATCAGCAAAAGAGATAAAACCGTTTTTCCTACTCCGGTATCAGTGCCAACAACAAAAATTTTATCTCTCTGCTTTTTCAATTTTTGTAACAATTCAGTTCTTTCAAACCATAACCCATTCGGTTGTACGCTCTATAAGCACAACCAATGATTTTCTCCTAATTATTCACCGCAAAGTCGCAGAGAGAATTTTAATTTTCTGTTTACCGCTGAATGGGCGGTAATATAATACTCTCCGAATAGATACAAATCTTGTTTATCCTGTTATCCTGTCAGAATTTTTTTCAAAAGGCTAAAGCGTTACCTTTTTTAATGAACTGACTAACTTTCTGGCATCTTCCTCTGTATGGAGGGCAGTCATGCCGATTCTCAACATGGCTTTGTGAAGCGGCACAGTTGGATACCGTGCAGGTAAAACAAAAATATCTTCTTCAAGCAACCTTTCAGATATCTCCAGCGCCATGTTTTCATCTCCGATTTCTACTACAAGAATATGAGCATCGCCTTTTACGCAAAAACCCTCGTAAACAAGCTTTTCTTTGGTAAGACTGCTTATCTCGCGCAGATGTTTTCTTTGTTTTTCGCATTGAGAAATAATTTCTAAAAGGTCTATGGCTGATGCAGCATGCGCTTCAGGAAGAGAAGTGGTATAAATTAAAGGAGAAGAAAAATTAAAAAAATATTCTTTAAAGTCGGCGGGCATCAGTACAAAAGCACCAAAAAGACCAAGAGCCTTGCCAAATGTACCAACTCCAATGTCCGCTACATCACGGGCAATGCCCTTCCCATTTTCGCCTGTCGCTCCGAATGCATGTGCTTCATCAACTATGCTGAAAAAGTCGAAGCGTTCCTTGAGAGCTTTAAAACCCTGAACATCAAGAAAATCTCCATCCATACTGAAAAGGGACTCTGTAAGCACTGCGGGCTTATTCTTACTGGTTTTTTCAAGCCATTTGCAAAGATGAGACATGGAGTTATGGTTATATCCATGGAAATCCGCACCACTTAAAAGCATACCCTTCACACTGCTGGCATGTATATGCTTGTCGAAAATTAACAAATCACCTTTTTCAAAAAGTGCGGAAACAATACCTATATTTGCCTGATAGCCGCTGGGAAAAAACAGAGCATCCTCATACCCAAAAAAACGGGCATATTCTTTTTCAGCCTGGTTGATGACAGAATAATTTCCTGAGACAAGCCTTGACGAAGAAGAAGATGTAGCATACTTCAAAAAATTACCTGATACTTTACGTTTAAGTTCTTCAGACACCCCAAGGCCAAGATAGTCGTTTGACGCAAAGTTTAATATTTTTCTGTTTCCTATAAAAAAATATTTTTCTTGTCTTTTATTTATTTCAACAGGCTTTCTGTATAGACCTGCGTTATGCTGGTTCAGCAATCTGTTTTTGATTCTTTCTGCAAACATGAAAAAACCTTGCGATAATGCGCCTGTAATATTTTTTTGTTAAACATGCGGTCATAATCAATAGTTGTGTACAAAAACTCACCTTCAATCTGTACCTTATTTCCCTTGCCGGCCTGTAACGCATAGCAAAAGGCAGATTTGCTCTGACTCACAAGTGTTCCCTTAAGCAGATAACTGCCATTTAAAATATGATTGGCAGGTATAGCGCATTGGTTTATCTTTAACAAAAAGGCATGGCTTTCAAATCCGGTCAGAAAACGAACATGATATGCCCCTAATTGCGCAAGAGACTCGATTCCCAGGTAGGCAGGATCGTTAAAATACTTTTTTTTACCTGCAATAGTCGCGGCTCCGATTTCTGATATTCTGTCCAAAAGGACAAAATCGTCTAAGCCCGAATTTATTTCTATTCTATTAACGATATTCATCATATCTAATGAGTGTAACCAAAATAGAACTTCGGTAATTGAAAAAACCAAAACGTAACAGTTCGCACTATCGTCATTCCGGCTTCAGGTAATAAAATTTGAAAATGGCTGAAACTCACGCCAAAGTGACTCTAAAGAAAAAACATATCCAAACTTTAAATACAGTCATGAATCAAACATATTATGCTTATGATTAAATGGGGTAACGGGTGATGCGATGTTTTTTCTTAAGAGTCACTAAGAGCGCTCAGACAATCAGCCATTTTCAAATTTCACCACCTGAAGCCTTCATTTATTGAGAAGTTGTAAATTAAATAGATAAATGTTCTATTTTGATTACACCTGAAGCGAATATATTTTCAAAAAGGTAAAGCGTTATAATTAATTATATTTTCTTACAATCAGAGCGCTGTTCTGCCCTCCAAAACCGAAATTTTCTAACAATATATTATCTATCGAGCATCTTCGTCCCT
>JAUWFS010000217.1:0-5296 GCA_030606805.1 Deltaproteobacteria bacterium | reverse complement strand
CGCGGTGTATTCTTCAATTGATTGGAGTACTATAAATATCTCAAAGTCTTGTTTATCAACCTCCAGAGCCTTTACATAAGAGGATTTTATGAAAAAGCCATGGTGTCCCTTACGTTCAACCGTATGCAAATTTCGATGATTTGCCATTGGTGGATACGTTTAAGATAACCACATTATTATGTTGCGAGTCATTTTAAGTTATGTTGCAGGCTTTTCATAACTTTCTGTTATTATAGTGAATATCGACGCATAAGTTTTTGGTTAGTATCCATCTGTTTTTTCAATGGGTTAGAAGGACTCGCAACATAAGGGTCGAAGCTTGAATTGTGAATTAAGTTTTTCACTTTTTTATCTTTATTCATCTCCTCTTTAAATATCGAAGAGGGGACGGGCTTGATTAATTGGACATATTATGATATAAATTTATATATTATACTGCAAAGAGGTGAGACATACCACGACAAGCCAGACTGGATGCGCCTGGAACCCTGCATCATGTCATTATCCGGGGAATTGAGAGCAAAGAGATAGTAAAAGATGCTTGAGAATCTTAAGAAAAGGGCGTATAAAATAAAATTGTAAGAGTGTTGGGCACGCTTGATTGATAATGATTGGTCGGTGTAAAAAATCAAGGTGGCAAGAAATGAAGCCGACGGCTAAGATGAATGTCAGGAGAAAAGGTACGAGTTCTATCCGAAGCTGATCAACCGCACAGGAGAGAGCCCACCCCAATAGTCCGATTTCGAAGAGGGGGGCGTCGACTAGTTTCCGGAATCACCTTTTTGATTCGAGTGCCCAACTATCCGATGCGCTCATACGGCGAGAAGCAGCCACTGACTCCGGCTTCGAGTAAGACAGCAATTAATAGCAGTGCCATTATCTCATCGCCGCTTGTGATGGGGGGTTAGTCTTCAGGTAGCAGCCCTGAGATAGAGGTTTTACATAATTTATATCGTTGGAATGGTATTGAGCATTAAGGATTAGAAAATAAGCAAATGAAAAGGATTGATCTTGATAATTACAATAGAAAGGAGTTGTTCAATTCCTTCAAGGATCGTGATGTACCATATTTCAGTACAACATGTAACATAGAAATCCAAAATTTAAAGAAATTTGTAAAGTTAAGGAGTATTAGCTTCTTTGTTTCACTTAGTTATATCATTTCAGTATCTGTTAATCGAATTCCTCAACTGCGGCATCGCATAATAAATGGTGAACTTTATGAGTTTAAAATTGTGGATCCCGGATATACTGTGTTGTTAGATGATGAGACATTTTCGTTCTGTGATTCTAAATTTTTTGAAGATTTTGACACCTACTATGAATATGCCATTGCAAGGATCGAAGAAGTAAAGAATCGCCCTGATCAGAACAATCTTGAAAAAAATCACATGTTTTTTATCACAAATATTCCTTGGTTTAGTTTTACTTCATTTATCCATCCTTATTATAACTTGTATGGTTCAATACCAATAATTACAATTGGTAAGTATTTTGAACAGGGAGACTCGTGGCTGATTCCAATTGCAATACAGGTCCATCACGGTGTGGTAGATGGTTTTCATGTTGGAAAGTATTATGACTGTCTGGAAAAATTGTGTAAAAATCCCGAAGTTGTGCTTGGGAAAATCAAGACCAGTTGATTTGAAATTAAGGCTACTTGATAACTAAAAAAGCCAAGAGATTTTAAAAAAATAATTTTAATTTCTTTTGCTTATTAATCTTATCGCATCATTTGTCGAATTTACCAAGACTGACAAATCAGGCAAATAGCGATTTATCATAAGAATTTAAGGGTGTAGCCCACTTATCCAACAAAAATTTTCCACATTTTAATCTTATTTGTGCAATAAATATTTTATCAGAAGTTGATATATTATTTAATAGAGCCTCTTGCAGAAACAACACAGATCGACAGAGTAGTGCTGCATAATGTGCCATAGCCCATACTGCTACACAATATATAGCGAATGTAATGTGATTACATGTGTTTCTGCAAGAGGCTCATTAGATAATATTTTTAAATGAAGGATAAACGGTTTTAATAAATTGGAGGTTTTTTATGCCTATATATGAATATAAGTGTGAGAAGTGTAACCACATTTTCGAAAAATTGGTTTTTACAAGCAATAATGAGAAGATTGAATGCCCCAAATGCGATGATATAAGAGTAAAGAGGCTGATTAGCTCTACATCTCATATTAATTCTTCAGGTAGCGGCGGTTGTGCACCCAGTCCTTCAAGTGGTTTTTCCTGAGCAACTTAGTATATCTGTGGCGGTTCGCCACATCACTTTAAATTGGCGCCCTTCGGGCTATCTGACAATATCTCCCACATTGAATCCTGATCCGCTTATTATTTCACCTTCAGCATAAGCGTCTTCAACTTCTGTCAGCTTGATAGCGCCAATTTTTTTGTATTTTATCTTCAAAACTTTACCTGTTTGTGGATCTTTGATTACTTTTCCTTTACGAGAGATTGTCACCTTTTGTCCTGTTTTAAGGCCGGCATTTTTCCCCTTGTTAAGCGTAATTATATTCCCATCCACATCAGCAACAAGAGCTGCGGAACCACTCGATCCCGCAGTGCTTTTGCCCCCGCCGGATTTTATGGGAACGGAAGTGATTTTTGCTGCAAGATTTTTAATTGCCTCCCTCATAACTTCGGTGGCTTTTTTTTCGTTGAAACTTTCTCCGCCGCCAATGCCAAAGACTCTTACATTATATGAGGAACCGCTGTGGCTGGAGCTGTCTGCGAAGACGATTTGTCCGGTAGCGGCATTAATCATGCGTATATCAACAGTGGCATGGTAGCCTGTTTTGCCGACGTGGACGCCTTTGCCGCCGCCGCCGGCTCGACTTTGTCCGTATTCTGTAATTGCTCCGGTTATAATGTATTCAACCCCGATGATTTTGCCTATTCTTGCAGCGGTTGACGGATCTATCCTGCCGGATGCACCAAGATTTTGTTCTTTTATTATGGCGGCAAGCCTGTCTCTTTCCATAACATTAAACTTGCCTGTTTTTACCAGCTCAGTTGTCAGTATGTCTGAAGCCCCCCGTCCAAGTCGCCATCCACCGTGCTGAGATTTATTTTCAAAATCCATAATCGCTACGTGATCTTTGGCCCATGCGGTTGTAAGAAACATAAGAACCATAACACATGAAAGAATTCCAGTTAGTTTTAATCGATACATGCGATTTTCTCCTATTTTAGGATAACCTTGTTTTTTGTAATGTTTTTTACTTTTAACCCCATGTTTTTGCATAAGTTCGATTTGTTGAGACTGCGGGCGAGCATAATGGCGTCACCATCGTATTCGATTTCCATATTTTGTATTCCATCGGCAAATTCTTCAATACTCACATTGGCAACTCCTTCTACGGTTTTTAAATATTCTTCCAGTTCCATTAACTGAGAGAATTCCAAACCGTGAATTTCCAGGACTATTCTGCTGCTTGCTGCCGCAGGAATCCGTGTAATTTGCGATACTACAATATCAGAAGCCATTACTGAGGATAGACGAACGGCTTTTTGCAAAGCTGCTGAGTCGCTTATTCCAAAGGCTCGCAAATCAGGAGTTCCATCCGAAAGAATACCGTTACCCAGAGTGCCCGCATATTTAAAAGCTATATCGCGATTTACAAGAAGGTTAACACCGTCAAATGTATTTCCCACAATATCCTGATACACTATTTCACCAGTATCTACGCGAAGTACTTTGCAATGTATCTGGCAAATTGCCTGATGCATAGGACCAACAGAGGAACGGGCGGCCAGTGAAATTGTGCCGGTAATCAGTAAATCAATACCTTGAAATGAAGTGCCTGAAATTGTATTAGATTTATTAAATTCTTTTCGAAGCTTTTCCAGATGCCTGGGATCTACAGTTTTGAATCCAGCCTGTATCAGCTTCTTTCCGATTTCACTCTCAACACTGCCGGCAACCTCCATTATCCGGAGTTTTGAATAGAAGCGCAGTATTGAGTTGAGATTTTGCTGGTCCGGTGCCATGAGTGTTCCGACACGCCATTTTCGAAGTAAACCGGAAGCTCGAAGGATTTCTGCGACAGGGACCAGGCTGACCATGGCCTCAATCCGGACGCTCTGAATCTCTCCTCGATTTTCCTGAAGAATTCTGTAACTGTTTATGAAACCGGTTGCTTTTGAGTAAATCCGGTCTTCTACAACCTGAAAATTGCGAACAAGTGTGCTGGAAGTAACATATGAGCCTACAACCTGCTCCAGAGCCTTGCGCCGTGCGTGAGCTATAGCAAGCCGTTTATCCTGTGCCGGGTCATTGGTGGATGCTGATTCACCCCAGACAGTAACAGCCTGAACTTCGAGTGCTGATACATCGGCATGTAATGTATTGATGGAACAGCAGAATACCAGCAAGACAACGGACAATCCAATAAGTCTGTAAGAAATCATGGAATAGCCTATGAAGTGACAATAAAAGTTTATAAAAAAGTATGGCATCCTTCATTTTGTAGTTTACGCTTTTTCAACATTGACGGATCCCAGCCATTAGCCATTAGCCATTAGCTATTAGGCAAAACTTTTGTATAAAAAAGGACTGTTAAGCTAAAAGCTAACGGCTAACGGCTAAAAGCTATGCGCACAAATCATATTTTTTGAGGTATTTTATCCTTAAAAGTGTAAACTACTTTTAGGCTGTTATGAAGGATGCCAAAAGTATAAAAGAAAAATAATTCTGTGTCAATGAATAGCAAAATAATACACAGGGCGATTGCATCAAAATTTGGTATGATTTTTGATTCTAAACAAATCAATAGGTTACAAATATCACTTCAAAAATAATTGCTGATAAGTAGCTTGCTGTATTACGTAACTATTTGATTTTTAAAGGTCTAAAATTTTGATGCAATTGCCCTGAAATAATACAGCCTTGACGCATGAGTTTTTTAAAGTTGCAAAAGGGCATTTTTCTTCTTTTCTAAGATAGCGTAGTCTATAGACTTTCAGATAATTAATTTCACAAGGCCAGAAGACATGATATCTAACTTATTGAAATTATTGACCCGCACTGTTTTGTAGGGACTACCAGAATTCAAAAGAATAGATTTCAGCAAGATAGCGCCTGTGGAAAAATGATCATGTTACGAAAACCAGCTTTGAACTTTTTTTTTGCACTAAGGAACGTGGACGAAATAACTTACTCAACTATGCATCACAGCTTCAGGCCACCTTTGCCCGATCTCAAATCACAAAAATATCAAAATAGCCCGCTATTCCATCAACTTTTGTGATCTGAGATCGAACAAATCTGACC
>JAUWFS010000213.1:0-5527 GCA_030606805.1 Deltaproteobacteria bacterium | reverse complement strand
CCAGCCCCTTGTTAAGTTTAATCAGACTGTCTTCAAGTACACGGTAAAACAGAGTCCCGCTTTCACCCTTCCTCAAGGTAAGAGCATCCTCGCGGGACACAAATTTCCACTTGATCTCGTCCGCATACTTAATCATCGGATCCTGAACGGTCGTCGTCTCTGTTCCCAAGTTTACCGGCATTTATAACGCCTTAATAATTACTTTCTGCGTGCTCACAAGCGATTCTCCCACAAAGCGCACAAAAGGTTCCAGATCACCTTTATCCGCTTTGGCAAGTGTATCCAGATAAAGCCTGCGTCTTTCGTTTCTGATAATCCCAGGCGGCAATCTTTTTTTTATAAAAATCAGATTCATAAGCAGCCGGGCTCCCCTGCCGTTACCGTCATCAAATGGATGAATTTTTACCAGATTATAATGGGCAACTGCTCCTGTTATCAGCCCATGTTCTTTGTCAATATTCTTATTTATCCACGAAATCAGTTTTTCCATTTCTGTGGTTACATGCAGGGGAGCAGTATATTCATGAATTGTGCCGTCAAGCTGAATAACAGTGTTGGGAGTTTTTTTATAATGTCCGGGAGTGGCTTTCTTTTTTGTTTTTTTGCCTGTGGGATCAACCGCAACGGTATGCTCAATCCCTTTCAGCAGCAGGGCATTGATCTCTTTAATCAGTCCCTCTGTAATCGGACGTTCATCACTGATTACATCATACAGAAAATCAATCGCATCAATATGATTGCGTGCATCCAGGAAATCTTTTAAAGGTTTTCCTTCTACAGTTAGCCCTTCTTTTAAAAAAAAGATGGTTTCACCCAATGTCAGTGTGCTGCCCTCAATTGCATTGGAGTCATAAGTCCATTCCATTTTCAGCTTTTCCATAACCGTTTCCCAGCGTTCCGGCCGCAAAGGCTTCTTTTCATCAATTCTGACTTGCAGATTATTAATCTCCTGAATCAGCAATTCAAGTTCTTCTGTTTTTTTTACAATGTAATATTTTGGCATTTTGTTATCCTTCCAATAACTAATACACACTATTGAAAAAACTATTTACTTTAAATCATTATACAGATATATAATATATAATATGAACTCATCATCGTTAAAGATACCAAAGTCAAATTGCTGGAATCCTCGTAAGAATCTACCAGCCAAAATATCACGAAAAAACAAAGAACGTGACTTCACGCTAAGTTTTGCCCGTGCATATATCCCAAACATAAAATCTCTGCATCCCAAAACCAAAAAAACCGCTGTTAAGTATGCGCGAGAGATACCGATAAATGGTTATGGCATAGCTGACTTTGTTGCTGTTTACTGTAATAAAACAAATGATAATTCACAGAGCCTTCTTTCAAAAATTGATTCATCGGTAATAAGAGCTTTTGAGCTTAAAATATCCGACTGGCAAAGAGCCATGATGCAGGCTCACAGATACAGATACTTTGCGCATTCTTCCATTGTCGTTCTCCATTCCGACAAACTAAAAAATGCTCTGGAATATGTTGACACTTTTAAAAAGATCAATGTCGGGCTATGGGCATTTAATCCAATAAGCAATAAGATCATCACCTGCTATACACCACGCCCTAAAATACCTTTAGAACCTAAATATAAATCTTTGGTCCTGGAGTTAGTGGATAAAAGCATCTAAATCTCTGCTTTCCTCAATAAATCAGCATTAGATTCTTGATATTTTTCATTATAATTACTTTTTAACTCAAATTAGTTCCTACGGGGGCGCATATTTTCCACCCAGGTTTCCAATTCAAGGATATCTGTCCTTACATCATCTGGCTCCGGCATGGGTTCATTAATTTCTGGGGCGGAGTCATGCAAATAAGTAGAACATTTGTCCATCTCACTTTCAATTTTTTTATAATCATTTTTAGTAATGTCATCCGCAATTTTTTTTAATCTTTTTGTTTCGATCCCTTTACGAAATCTTAAAACCACTTCATTCAGCAAAATTTCTTCAACTGCTCTTTCCCATGTTTTACGCAAAAGGTCATAAATATCTTTCACCAGTGGTATGTAAGCATCATAACTATCTTTTCGGAAAACTTTGTCAGCATATTGCAATTTTTTCTTTATTAAGCCGATTCGTTGATTTACCCTCATTCCCATCCATGGTGGTCCTTCATTGCAGATGCCGGTCTGCTTCGATGACCTGCTCAGGTTTTTTACATTGCAGTCAACCTCATCTTTTTTTGCTGCATCCGTTAGCATCATGAGAAAAACAATGTCGTGTGTAAAAATGATAACCTGTCTTTGCACAGCTTCATTTACCAAACGTCGTGCAACCTTCCGACGCCAGCGGTGGTCAAGAGAAGACACAGGATCATCAAATATTAAAGAAGACTTATTCGGTGAAGTTGCGAGTTCTGATAAAAACCCGGCAAGCGCAATGCAGCTGTGTTCGCCTTCACTAAGAACATCCTTGGCTTTTATATCTCCAAATGCATTGTTTAAAATTATCTTATATCTCTTTGTTCCATACCGACCTTTTTCAGCTTCGAGGACAACTTTTACTGTATTTATCCCCAGATTTTTTAGCTCTTTTTTTTCAAATTGTTTTTTGACCTTTTTAAAAACATGTAGATTTGTAAGTTTGCCACTCTTATTAGTTATTGCTGTAGTGTTAGTATTACGGATTGCTGTCTCAAGCATCCTTACTTTCTTCAACCTTTCAATTTCTTTGTCAATATCATCAAGAATCGTGCTTAGCACCTGTCGTGCTTCAAGTTCCTGCAGTTCTTTTTTTAGCTCGATCCGTTCTTCTGATTCAGAGGCCTTTTTTAAAACTTCGAACTTTTGTTCTAGATTTTCTATGATTTTATTAACATTATCTTCATGTGATTGAGGTACAGTGCCTACATCAGACCATTCGCCTGTTTTAAATGCTCTATATATTGATCTTCTTAAAAGTTGGCACTTAACAAGAAATTTTCTTATAAATCTGTGTAATTCATTATCCATCAGAGAAAGTTCGTCTAAAGAATCACGGTTTTGAATCGTTTTTATATTAAGTGTACCTAATCGGCTTAATAGTTGAGCACAATTATTACTGGCTTTCGTGGCCTGATCTTGTACGTCGTCCTGAACATATTTTTCAAAACGAACAAACCGATCAGGGGTATCATCTTCTAATTTCTGATGGCATAACAGGCATCTTGCATCTTTTCCAACAAATGGAAATGATTGATCTGGATAGGCATCAGTTAATGAATATCTGCGGGCAGCCTCCCATAATAAACGCCATGTTTCACCTCCAACATTTGACAACGGTTCATTTTTAAAAAGGGAGGTTGTGGCGTACTTTGCTGCTTTTTCTTTTTTATCAGCATCTGCGGCAGCCGTTTTTATCTCATTAATTTTTTCTGGTGAAAGCGAATTAATTGATTCTGTAATAACATTTTTTAGGTTTTGAATGCGAGCTTTTCGTAATTGGACTTCTTTAGATTTTTTTAAGGGGTCATCTGACAGGGCGGATTTTAATTCTTTAATCCTTTCTGTTTCATGTTCTGATAACTGGGCTATTTTTTCAAACAGGTCATAGTTCGATCTGTCATTTATTGATTCAATCGCTTTATAAACCTTTGTTTCAGGACTAATTTTGAGCTGTTTTAATTTAATATGTTCCACCAGATCCAGCTTATCTTTTTCGCTCCTAATGTTTTCCGCTACTTTGAGACATACTTCAGCAAGTTTTGGAAGCAAGTCAAGCCCCAGTGGTGTAAAAGCAATACCGTTTGCTTCAGTCGTATGTATCACGGCGCAATCGGAATCAAAAAAGCTAATATCCATCAATTCTTCTTGCGGGGACTCTCTGTCTTGCCATTCAATTTCAGGTGCAGTATCTCCTCCTTTTGAATATTTTATATTGGCGGTTGCAGGCCCTTCGACCTTTTCCTTAAAGATATTTGGCAAAATTAATTTACCTCTTGACCTTGCGCGGCATGCCCTCTTTAAAACTCTGGCGTAGCCTGATTTCCCAGCGCCATTGTCACCATAAACGATATTCAAACCTTTTTCCTTAAAAACCAACACCTGATCAGGAGCAAGTGCATTCACTTTTTTTACATCTTTTATCTCAAGCAAAGATACTGATGGCAAAGATGCTGAATCATCTAATATAGCATCATCCGCTACACACGGAACAGGTTCAGGGATTTGCTTGTCAGTGAATTCCCAACCAACAGCATTTTTACACATCAGAACAAATTCATCGATGGTATGCTCAGAAATATCATCACCAGCGATTAACCTTCTTAGTGCATCCTGCTGCCATAAAGGGCGATCATATGACCATTGGATTATTTCTTTTAAAATCGTTTTCCCCATATCTTTTACCTAATACATAAGCATTGATAAAATCACATATGCTAAAGTCTTCCTTACACAACTTCAGAAAAGTTAATATCCAAATCTTTTACTCGAACTTCTCCGGTCATCAACTTATTCAGTACAGTTTTGAATAGATCATGCAGACCAGACTTTTTCCCTATGTGAAGCTTTATTTTATTATCAATTGATTTCAAAATATTTACGATTTTCTGTTGTTCTTGATTATCTGGGATTGGTATTTTCTGTTGATAAACAATGCTTTGTGATATAAGTGGCTGGCTTGATCTTCTCTTTAATTTGTTTAAGTCAAAAAATGTTAAGTACAATGCTACATAATCAATGGAAGTTCCACTATCCAACCATTTTTTTGAATATAGTGCATTATCAGTAATCCAACTCTTGTCATGTGAAATATGTACAACGCCGCAATATTCGCCAACTCGACCAAGAACAAGAGCTTTAGATGAAAGAAAAAATTTCGTTGAATATCCCATAACTCCATTACCACCATAAACAGGATATCTTGTCTCATGATTTTTTCTATCTGCGATATTCTCAGGTCTCGTTTTGCCGCTTGTTAATGTAAAAACTTCAATTGCCGGTTTTAACGACCAACTCTCCGGCACCCTCCCGACCTCCGTCTCCTTTGTCTTCTCTCCCCGCAAACCATACGTAAAAACATGCTGCATGGTTGATTTTTTCAATTCCTGCGCTGCCTCGATAATAGATTCCTGCGCTTCAATTGCCTGCTGGATTTTAAAAAGGACCGCTGCGATTTTTTGCTGTTCAGGAATTTCAGGATAAGAAATTTCGCTTTCTTTCAATAAGTTATAGTGGCGGCTATATCCTTTACTGGGCAAATTTAGGTTCATTAGATAATAATAGAAGTATCTTGAGCAAAATTCATCTTCATCTGGTTTGATTAATTTCGTACCATCTGCACCAATCGCAAAATGGAAATCTATATATTTAAAGACACGTGTGTGGTCGCCAAAAACAATTAATGGGAGATTATCGTTTATCACCGTTGATTTATCGTTGGTCCATCCTGCTATTTTAGATTGCCCTTGATCAATAATTGGAAAATCACCACTTGGTAAATAAGAATTGGTCTGTATTTGCTTTGATCGCTCAAATCTAACAGGCTTAATACATTCTGGGAATGGTTTGTTTTTCCAATCT
>JAUWFS010000051.1:0-16883 GCA_030606805.1 Deltaproteobacteria bacterium | reverse complement strand
TGGCTCTTGACCGTAAAATTGCCGACGTCAAAAACGGGGATTTTCTTGCGGTCATGAGCGCTGGAGCATACGGATTTACCATGTCATCAAATTACTGTTCCAGGCTGCGGGTACCCGAAGTGATGGTAAAGGATGACCGGTTTTCTATTGTAAGAGCCCGGCAGGAATACGCAGATCTTATTGCAGGCGAGTCAATACCGCCGTTTTTAGAAAATTAATAAGAGTTCAGCCACAGATTCACACAGATGAACGCAGATAGGTTTAAATACAAAGAAATCAGAACATTAAGAATTATATGTAGCCGTTCACGGCTTGAAACTTGAAATTGGAAAGTAGAAAAAAACAGCAAAAAGATAAAGAAAATCGCAAAGCGATTAACCCCTGAACTGTGAACCCTGAACCTGACAACCTGAGTAGTTATGAAAAAAATATCAGTGATGATCAGCGTATATCTGTGGCTGAATAAAGTAATCGGAAAGTTTTTTCTGGGCGGTATTGTTAAAAAAAGCTTAGAATTCAGCAAGTTGGGATATCTCCTGCCATGTAACCCAGGAGGGCGGAGCCTGTCCAAAAGGTGGGGGAGGAGCAGCCTAACGGTTTTGAGGAGCGCTTCGCTCGATGAGCGGCCTTGCGGCCTTAAGGAATTGAACAGAACTAACGGACTAATGTCGAAGATGTTTATGTTTTTTTTTCCAGTCATTATAAATAATCGGTCCTGTAAAAACAATAACAATGATTGTGAGAATTAAAAAAACCCAGGCTAATGTCGTCATTTTTAATCACCACCTTTCAAGATTAAATGGCCGGTCAGATAGCAAGTGAACCAAAACACGAAACCAAACACAAATGAGGAAAAACTGAATGATTCTTTTGAGAGAAATTGTCCAAAGATTAATGCCCCAGCGGCAATATTGCCCAAGGTGCCAAGTTTATCTGAAACAAATTTTCGTTGATTCTCATTCATAGTGACTAAAATATATTTACAATAGGTTCTCGAATAAATCAACCAAAAAAGTATGAACAGAGCACATGAACAACTGACGACGGACCAGGCGGGGCAGGCGGGGCGGACGGGGCACAGATGAACGCAGCTTAGGTTTAAATACAAAGAAACCACGGGTATATTGTTCTTAGAAGTTTTTATGGTATTAGTTCACCGTTTTATTTTCTTTGCGATCTCTGCGTCTTGAGCGAAGCGGGCGGTGGCTACTTGCAAATTTTTAAAAGATGGGCTGAACTATTACAATAAAAGAAAAAATATCAGTGATGATCAGCGTATATCTGCCTGCCCTGTTAAATCTGATTTTGCTTTTATTTAACCGGGGTGGCTGAATAGTTGCAGTTAAAGTTCAGTTTTAACTTTGTCGATAAGAATAACAATGTTCGTGTTCCTTCGTGGCTGAACAGTATAACTATGAATATGGAAAACCGACTTTCAAGCATTCAAGAAGTTAGTGCCCTCCTCAAGGTGCCAAAACCCACATTGCGTTTCTGGGAAAAGGAACTTGATGGAATTATAGTTCCTCATAGAACACGTGGCGGACAAAGACGTTACGCCCTCGAACACCTCGCCATCATCGGAAAAGTTAAAGAGTTGAGAGAAAAAGGCATGAGCCTGGCCGAAATTAAAAAGCAAATCAATAACACCAACAAGTTGCAAAATGATAATACTGATTTTGACAGGGTTGATCTTCTTGCAGAGAGGGTGGCAGAGGTTGTAAAGGCGGAAGTTAACAGGTTTTTTGAAGTGGAAGAGGACTGAAATGGATTAGAGGCCATGTTTTTGACAGCATCCGAAGGAATGAGGGATTCATTAGAGTAATGCAGTTTGGTAGCAACGTCCCCCATTACGGAACGGAATACAGCAAGACCTTTGCATAATCTTCCGAAATCGGATCCAGAACTGTAGATATATTGCTATAGATCTTATCGCGAAAGAATGAACATATGAAAATCCTTCATGTCTTTTTTTATATGAAGACCGGTGGAGTGGAGAGAAACATTACGCGTATGCTTCCAAGACTCCATAATCCGCCGGATCTTGAAATGAAGTTAATTCTGGCTGTTGCCGGAGGAGAACTGCTTAATGAAATAGATCATTATGTTCCCACCAAAGTGCTCCACGGAAAAGACATGTTCCGGCAAATATATGACGAAGCATTAGGGTGTGATGTCGTTCATGTCCATACCATAAATGACATGAGACTCCTGCTTGATGCGGTTGTCTGGTCACCGGCGCCGGTCATTGAAAACATCGGGACTCCGATTGCCAGTCAAGCGCCTCAATTAGCAGACTGTCTCGTTCCGGTAGCCGATCATATCAGCGAATTGCAGCCTATTACGGCTCCGATCAAGGTTATTCCAAATGCGATATCTGTCACATCACCACCCTCGCTTGATAAGTTCAATGGTGGGACCCCTGTTTACCTTTTGGAGGTAGCCCGGCCTGACAAGGAACGAACTTACCGCCTGGATAATTTCTACCCTTTGTTCAATGAAGAGGGATTGGTTCACATTGATATTGTTGGAAGTGATGGAGAGAACAAACCCGGGCTTACCTACCATGGCCTGCAAAAGGACACCAGGCCCTTTTTCCAAAAGGCACATTTTCACTTTAATGCTCCTGAGTTTGAGGCCTTCGGGCTCACCATACTCGAGGCATATCAAGGCGGCGCCATTCCTGTTGCTCAGGCTACCGGAGGTTTAAGAGAGCTGGTAACAAATGAAAAAACGGGCTACCTGTTCAAAGAGGGGATGAGTTTCGATGAGGTTAAAGAAACGTTGCGTCAAATCGTCCTGGAGTATCTGAAAAACCCCGGAAAATTTGCAGGAATAGCGAGTGAAGGATACAATCAACTGAAGCAAAACTATTCCATCGAGACCTGCGTTCAATCTTATCGGGGATTATACAAAGACCTCCACCGTAAAAACAGACCCGTATGGGACAAGGGATGGTCACCGGAATTTGGAATGTTCTACGATCTTTTCGGGCTTAAGAGACTTTCTCCGGAAATGGCGGTTTCGTTGTCGTCTCAGATGCGAGACCCACAGGAAAGGGCTATGGCTTTTTTGCGTAGCGCTCAGTTATTTCTCCCTGCCTCTTCCCAGAAGGCCAGTGAATGTTTGGAACAAATTACAGAAGAGCCGCTTGATATTTACGACTTCTACTTTGCAAAATATGAAACAGATTATCTGCTTGGCAACTTAAACAGCGCAGAAGCGAACTTGTGCCGGTGCATGGAAATGGTGCCCGAACGCATGGAGCCTTATCTAACGTTTGCTGACCTTCTCATGCGAAGACGGGATATTAAAAGGGCGCTTGACGTGCTGAGTTCATTTCAAAAACAAAATAGCCCCTCGCAGGTCATTGATTCCTTTATACAAAAAATTAACGCACTAAAATAAATTTATTTGTAATACTTTAACATTATACAACAAACCATCTGCGGTTGCAAAAAACTCTTACAACAGAGATCGCAGATCACACTGAGATTTTTTATAAAAAAGAAGGGTTTTCCCTGCTTTAAATTCCATGAAATTACTTGTCTTTAACTGTCATGAAGCCTGGGCGTATCAGCTCGGCGCATTGGGATGTGACCTCGATATCATTGTGGGGCTAAAAGGACGCTACACCGATGGATGGGATGAACAGATGCGGCCGATCCCTTCCAATGCCAGGACGATTAGTTTGTCAGAGGCATTGGGAAATCAAACCCCTTATCACTGCATAATATGTCACAACATAACCGATCTGCTTGATGTTAAATCACTGTCAGGACCTCGCATAATTGTCCTTCACTCTACCCTTGATGGTCGATTGCAAGAGGAACGGTCCGATCTACCTCCGGAAAAGTTGAAGAGTATGCTTTCACATTATCTTAAACTTGTGGGAGGCCATGCTGTAAGCATCTCACCGCTCAAGGGGGCTTCGTGGGGCTTATCAGAGGATATAGTCACTGCCGGGGTGGAAACCGATGATTATCTACCCTACACAGGGGATGAAGCAAAAGGGCTTCGTATTTGCAATGAGATCTCAAAACGCAAAAAAATCCTTTACTGGGATCTCCATGAAGAGGCCTTCCATGGTCTTCCCATACAGATCGTTGGACATAATCCAGACATGCCGGGCGTTGAACCTGCTTACAATTGGAACCATCTCAAACAAATGCTGAGTTCACACAGGTTCTATATTCACACTGCTGATTCAAGATTTGAAGACGGTTATAATATGGCCACCCTGGAGGCGATGGCCGCCGGTATGCCGATTATAGGGAATCGCCATCCGACATCACCGGTAGAGCATGGCATAAGCGGGTTTCTTTCCGATAATCCTGATGAATTACGCTCTTATGCGAATAAGCTCATAGCGGATAGAAACTTAGCGGTCAGGATGGGGGAGGCGGCACGTAAGACGGTTGCAGAAAGGTTCTCCCTAACAAAGTTTAAGGAAGGTTTTGCCCGTTCCATTCAAACCGCCTGCATCAAGTGGAAGGCCAATAGTAACAATTTATGAGTCTTGATCAAACAACAAACAGCTATTCTTTACTCATTGTTCAGGTTGAACCACCGCAACGGGAAGATGGAGGTGATTATTATTACCGGACCCTCGCGCCCGGCCTTGCCATGGCACAACAACAAGGCGTCTATGTCATAAATTTGACTAATGTCCATCGAAAAAAAGAAGAGATCATGAGAAAGGCCGACGTTCTGATCCTAAAAAATATCTGTGATCCGGATATGCTCCCCCTCATTAAAGAAAGAAAGCAGCAAAAGAAACTTACTGTCTATGAATTAGCGGACGATCTTGGTGCAATACCTTTCTGGAACCCAGTACACTTTTTCTATAAAGATCAGGAGAATCTTCTTCTTTTTAAAAGATCAGCCAACTATTGCGATGCCATTCAATTTAGCGTGCCTGAACTTCAAAGATTGTACAGTTATTTGAACCCTTGTTCGGCTGTTTTTCCAAACCAAATTACGGACATACCTCCTGAGAGAAAATTTGAAAACTCTAAGAAGATTATCATCGGCTGGGGCGGTTCTCACGGACATCTGGAAGATATGGCTGAAGTAGCAGGACCTCTCATGGACTGGATCATATCAAAAGATAATGTACATCTTTATCTAATGTGTTCAGATCCAATCTGGGCACTCTTTGAACATTTGCCGGCAAAGCAAAAAAAGCGTTTTAAGCCCGGTTCATTGGATGATTATTGCTCGTTTCTAAAAAAGATCAACATCGGCCTTGCTCCGCTAAAAGATACTGCATTCAACAGATCCAGATCAGACGTAAAGTTTTTGGAATATGCCGTTCACGGAGTTGTGCCGGTTGTGCAGGCATCTGTTCCATATATATCTACCGTCAAGCACGGAGAGACAGGCTTTTTGTTTGAAGATGCATCCGGGATGTTAGATGTCCTTGAGATGCTTACAGATGATGGTAATCTTATTTCCAAAGTGGCGCAAAACGCCAGGGAATATGTCATAAAGGATCGTCTTCAGCATCGCCACGGGAAAGAAAGAATAGAGTTTTACAGAACAAGACTTGCTGAACTCAATTCAGGACAAAAAGTCAACAGTGCCGCCCATAAGATATTCGAAGGTTTCTGCAATATTGAGGGGGCTATTCAAAAAGGCCGGCATTTGAGATTGATGCCGACCAAATTTGAAAATTTATTGCATGACGGGTTGGTATTTAGCCAGGTGGAAGGCAATGCCTCATCTGCGCAAGCACTTTTTTCAGAGGCCTCCCGGTTGGAACCGAACAATTATTTGCCTTATTTATTTGGGGCTTCTTGTTCCGGTAATCCGGTTGATTCCCTACTGCAGGCCATTAAAAAAAATCCACATTCTCTAAAATCGTGGATTTTGTTAGGCGAAGAATATGCGAAGAATGGAGATGTTGTAAGAGCCATGAAGTGCTTTGAGTCTGCCGCAGAAATTTTTCCTGATTATGAAATACCCTATATGAGGACAGCTTCATTATTGCAAAAACTTGGGCATAAAAAGGAATCAATATACCTGTTTGATAAGTGTAAAGCGCTGACACTCCCTCTAGAGGGGGCATCATAAAAAATCTGTGATAATGATGAATTTATAAAAAATCAAATTAATCAGTTACTGAAGAGACCTTTGAAAAATGTTCAACTTTGTTCAAGGCCAAGGCAGGCGAAAATTTTAAACACAGACATACATTGAGTATTTCGAGGATTAAAATTTGAGCCTAACGCCGGGATTGAACAAAAGGGGGCGTTTTTCAAAGGTCTCACTGAAGGAGAAAATATTTGAAAACAGCTGAATCTGAATATCAACAGACACTTCCCAAAGAGTTTTCAATAGCCACTCTTGAGAAAAACCTGGCGGCCCTTGGTCGCGATAATGAGAATTTATTTCAGCGTATATGCCTGCCGGTTGATGGTACCCATGTTCATTTTCTAAAGGATGGTGAGATTCGCTACCAGATGCATCAGAGTCTCTTCCCTTTTATCATTAGTAAAGAAGAGCTGGAAGGAACATTGAAAAATGTAAATGATTCGAAAAATATCCTGCTTTTCGGTATTGGACTGGGCGAACAGCTTGATTGTCTGCTCGAACGATTCAAAAAGGCGGAAATCACAGTATGGGACAGGGACCCCTGGCTCATCCGCCTGGCACTGATGAAGAAAGACTTCAGTTTCTACATTCGTTCCGGCAGATTGCAACTTTATATAGGCGCTGACATTTTGGATATCCTTGATATGGCCAAAGTTGCTTCAATTGTGTGTCATCCTCTGTTGCGTTCATTCTACAAAAATGAATGGGATCTGCTCCAAAATGGCCTGGGAGAAAAGCGGGCCGTCGTTTGTTCAGGGGGTCTTTTTGTGGATGATGTAAGTAAGGCTTTGAAGGTGTTTGGTTATACACTTTACACATTAGACGTAACAAGGTTATCTGTTGAAGAAATATCGCTAAATATCAAACGATTCAATCCTCAGGTGGCTTTTGCCGTTAATTATACAAACGGCCTTGCAGAATTGTTCGAAAGTCACGGCGTGGACCTGATTTGCTGGGAGATAGATCCTGCCACAGACCACCTTAAGCCGATCAGCACAAGCTCGGATCGTGCCTATGTCTTTACTTACCGAGAAGCTAATGTTGAGGAATTTGTCAAGGCCGGGTTTAATAATGTGGAACACCTTCCTCTTGCCTCTGATACTGAAAAAAGAATGCCAACAAAGCTTTCCACTGAGGAACACGGCATCTATGACGCTAAGGTGTCTTTTGTTGGTTCGAGCATGACAGAAAACGCGATATCCCTCCGTAAAATCTTTCTTTCACAATACAAGGCTTATCAGGATGGCTCTGATGATGCGGTGGAAGAGGGGAATCGGCTTTTAGAAGAGATTTTATCCGTGCAGCGGCAAAATTTCTCTATTTGTGTAATCCCTGATCTTTTAGATAAATATTTTTCCGGCTTCATTAGCTACCTTTTGAAGCTTCCCGGCGCCCATAATCCATTCATCCTGGTTGGTGAAATTGCGGCAGCGGAAAAGCGGGCCAACTACATTGCAAATCTGGGCAGCCTCGGTGTGAAGGTCTGGGGTGATGATGGGTGGCTGAGTACAGAGCAATTTGGAGTAAAGTATATGGGGAGCGCCGGCCACACCTATGAGATCAACAAGATTTACAGTGCATCCAGCATCAACGTGGATATCAACAGGTTATATCAGATGGATATTATACCGATGCGGATTTTTGATATCATGGCCTGCGGCGGTTTTGTTCTGGCCGAATACAGCAAAGAGTTAAGCAACATCTTTGAGATAGGCAAGGAGGTCGAAACATACAGCACGTTAGACGAATTGGTCTCAAAAGCGACCTACTATCTTGATCATGAATCCGAAGCATTGGAAATCGCAAAGCGTGGCAGGGGAGCAGTACTTAAAAAGCACACGATATCCGGTCGGGTGAAGCATATGCTAAAGAATGTTTACCGTTCACCGTTCACCGTTTTCCGACGGCCACCGGTCAACGAACAACGGTCAACGGATAACGGACAACAATGATTAACGGAAAACAGATAACAATGCCCAATGACCCGAAAGTAAGCGTTATTGTCCCAACATATAATAGGGCAGATATGATAGGATCTTGTATTGAGGCAGTCCTGTCTCAAACTATGCAGGATTTTGAAATTATCATTGTGAGCGATGGCTCGACTGATGAAACAGAAAAGGTGGTCAAGAATTATCATGACGTCCGGATATTATTTTTTGAAAAAGAAAATGGAGGACAGGCTTCAGCGCGTAATTTGGGAATAAACAAATCGACTGGAAGATATATATCTCTGTGCGACGATGATGATAGATTTTATCAGGACCACTTAATGATACTCAGCAATTTTTTAGACGAGCATGAAGATGTTGGATTAGTATATTCAGATGCTCTTTGTCGTTACAAAGATCCCGACAAGAAACCTGAAATAATGTATTCACAGGACTTTGATAAAAGAAGTTTGGAAAATTACAACTATATTACCCCAGTCAACGTATTGTTCAGAAGGTCTTGCCTCAAAAAGAGCGGCCTCTTTAATGAAGCCCCGGTTGTTAAGGGTCTCGAAGATTGGGATTTTTTTCTAAGATTTTCTAATCATTACTCTTTAGGTCATATTAGTAAGGTAACATCAGAGTATCGAATTCATGAGGAAAACTCATTTCACCCCGATTCAGGTTATGATTACAACAAAGCCTTCTTTCATGTCCGAACACAGAGATTTCAATATCTCACGGCAAAATTTGGCCCTTTTATTTTTGATCATATTGATCACATGTATCCATATCATTTGGTTCAATGTTATCTAAACAATGGAAAAATTAAAGAGAGTCATGAAATAGCCCAAAAGCTCCATCAAATTTATATGACATATAGCAAAAATAACAATAAAGCGCCATTTGCAGAGTTAGTGATCTTTTTTTCTCTCGGTATAAGCAATTTTGCCGCAGGTTATGAAACAGAAGCCAATAACTTTTTCAAAAATATCGTTGACCATCCCTCCTACGCATTAATTAAAGACCAATTTGACGAGTTTGCCAACCAGTATGTAAACAGAATACCTAATATGGGTCTTAAAACCTTATTAAAGAACAATTTTCTGTGAACCAGGCAAGATTTACCTATCATTTTTTGTAACACCTTAGCCCTTTGAAAAAAACCAGACAGGATAACCATCCAGAGGCAGGCAAGCAGGATAAACAAGAAAAATATATATCTTACCGCCGAGCCGCAAAGAACGCAAAGATGAAAAGAAACTCATTAGTAAAATTGTCATATCGAGGATATATTACATTTATATCAGACAGCTTAGCTTTTAAATTGTTGCCTCTATAGTTTTGTTATTACAGCAGAGAATCACTCTACGAAGCAAAAAAAAACGAAGCAAAAAAATGGTTGCAAACGGCCCATAGTCATGGCTTAATAACAAATAAAGATTATTCAGCATTGTAAAATGAAATTGAACCGCCAAAGCCAAATGACGGGCGCTGCCCAGTGCCCAATGACATAAGGAGTGACTTCTTTGGAAATTCAAGATATTATTTGGCTGGATGTTTTCACAGAAAAAATATGGCGCAAACATCGGGTTTTGACAGAAGAGGTTGAAGAAGCGTTGTATAGTTCTCCCAAAATTCGTTTCATTGAAAAAGGCGATGTTAAAGGAGAAGACGTCTATGCCGCTATGGGGAGAAGCCGAGCCGGCAGATACCTTGTTACTTTTTTTATCCGAAAGGCAGGTAACAGCGCATTAATCATCAGCTCAAGGGATATGACCAAAACGGAGCGAAAATACTATGAAAAAAAATAGGAAGGAGCCCATTCCAGAACACTTTGGATCGGCAGAGGAGGCTGGAAGCTTTTGGGACGTTCATGATTTGGCTGAATATTGGGATCAAACCAGGAAAACGGACTTAACATTTAACCTGAAAAGAAGACATTATTTCATAGGGATAGATCCCAAGATTGCCCAAGAACTGCAGCGGATTTCCGAGGCGGAAGGAATTTCTGCTGAAACTATGGCAAATCTGTGGATTCAAGAGAAATTGCAAGAAAAAGCCAGAAAAGGCGGAATGAGAACATAAAAATTCCGCATGATCGCAGGTTTTATTAAACCAATGCCCAATTTCAGCGAAGCCAAATAACCAATTGAAGGAAATATGGGAGTGCAAATTTATATACCTGATACAGTGGTACAGGCAATAAGATCTCCGGAAGAACACCTAAAACGAACACTTGCCATTGAACTGTCTGCGGCATTATATGCCCGTGGGTTCGTATCTTTTGGTAAGGCCAGACAACTGGCGAAAATGGGAAAATATGAATTTGGCCGTTTGTTAGGTGAAAGAGGCATACTTCGCCATTATGGACAGGAAGAACTTGAAGACGATTTAAAATATGCCCGTAGTTAGCAACACATCGCCACTTTTGAATTTGGCTATTATTAACAGGCTCTATCTGATACATGAGCAATTTGGCAATATATGCTCTAAGCCCCATGCCCAATGCCCCGAAAGTAAGCGTTATTGTCCCCGGATGTCAATTCTCTAACTTTTTCCCATTGAACCAGGCAAGATTTACCTATCATTTTTTTATGGTATGTATTGATTATCCCAACCTATTGATTTTAAAGCAAACCTTATATCAATAACCATGGCACATCCTTTGCATTGTTTTAAGTTCATCTGAAAGTTAAATTAAAGTTTCAGCTCTTTCAAACCGAAAAAAGAAATAACAGCTATTAAAGAGGGATTCACCGCGGAGACACAGAAGTCACAGAGAAGAGAAATGTTTCTACAGCCTCTTCAGGGCAGTTTATATTATAGCCGCAGGCTTGAGGTGTTTTTGGCCAATCGCCATCTCCCGATTGGTCAAAAGTAAGACTTTCTCGGCGTTCTCTGTCTGCCCCGTAGGTCCGGAAGATCGTACTGGGGCGCCTTTGCGGTGAAATATTGCTTTAAGTTAATGGTGTCAACGGATAACGAAAAATAACGGAGTACGGCATGAAATACCGAATTCAACAGGTAAGTGAAAAATTAGAAGTCCCCAGATCGACGATCCGGTTTTGGGAGACCGAGTTCCCTGAATTAGTCAAGCCCAATAGAACCAATGGCGGACAAAGAAGATATTCCAAGCAGGATATCAGCAATTTGCAGAAAATCAAAAACCTGCTTCATCGTAAAAACAGAACCATTGATCAAGCCAGGATTATTCTTAAACAGGGAAATGCTGACGCAGGAAAGATAGATTGGCAAAAACAATCTATCTTGATAACCGGTGGAACAGGCTCCTTTGGCAAGCATTTCTGCAAAATAATGCTCGAAAAATATCACCCTGCGGTTATAAGAGTTTATAGCCGTGACGAATTGAAACAACATGAAATGCGTCAAACATTTGGCGATGATGTTATAAGGTACTTTATCGGGGATGTGAGAGATGGTGACCGTTTGAGGAGAGCCATGGAGGGAATAGATATTGTCATTCATGCAGCGGCTCTCAAACAGGTGCCTTCCTGTGAATATAATCCTTTTGAAGCTGTTAAGACCAATATTTACGGCGCACAAAACGTTATTGATGCTGCCATTGATGTAGGTGTCAAAAAAGTAGTCGCTTTAAGCACCGACAAGGCTGTGAATCCGGTCAATCTCTATGGGGCGACTAAGCTCTGCTCGGACAAGATCTTTATCCAGGGGAATGCCTACTCCGGGCCACGAGGCACACATTTTAGTTGTGTTCGATACGGAAATGTTATCGGAAGCCGTGGCAGTGTTATCCCCCTTTTCAGGGAACAGAAAAAGACCGGGAAGATAACCATAACCGATGAACGAATGACGAGATTTTGGCTTACCCTTGATCAGGCGGTTGAACTCGTGGTCAATGCACTTTGCCACATGCAGGGCGGAGAAATTTTTGTGCCCAAGATCCCAAGTATGAAGATAATGGACCTGGCTAAGGCAATAGCTCCGAAATGTAAGATAGAAGTTATCGGCATAAGGCCGGGAGAAAAGATACACGAGGCTTTAATAACTGAAGAGGAAGGGAGAAACACGGTGGCGTATAATGGCATGTATGTCATTATGCCCAACTATTCATGGTGGGAGAGACAAAATTATAAAATTGGTAAAAAGTTACCTGACGATTTTGTCTATACCAGCAACAATAACGATGAATGGTTGACTGTAGATGACTTAACAAAAATTATCTATGGATCTGCTCCATTGGAAGATGATCCGACCGCTAAATTGGCGGCTACAATTCACCAGTTAAATGAAAAAACCATTTTGAACATACTTAATGCTGAGGAACATATACCAGAGACGTTAGCCGTTGACCGTTCACCGACGGACAACGGAATACGGACAACGATGAACAATGAATAACGAACAACGGACCACGGACAACGATGAACGAACAAATAACGGTCAACGGATAACGAAAAATAACGGTGAACGATCTTTTATTCCTTATGGTCGTCAACAGATCGACGAAGACGACATCCAGGCCGTCGTAGACGTGCTCCGGTCTGACTGGCTGACCACAGGCCCAAAAGTGGCGGAATTTGAGCAGGCGGTTGCTGATTTTGTGGGAGCCAAAGAAGCCGTGGCAGTAAGCAGCGGAACGGCAGCACTGCATGCAGCCATGTATGCCATTGGTATTGGGCCAGGAGATGAAGTTATCCTCCCTCCCATGACTTTTGTAGCTACGGCCAATGCCGTGGTGTTCCAAGGGGGAACGCCTGTCTTTGCAGATGTTGATCCTGATACGCTGCTAATAGATCCAAACGAGGTGGAGGATAAAGTCACATCTCGTACAAAGGCAATTATAGCAGTAGATTATGCTGGCCACCCCTGCGATTACGATGCCCTTCGAGATATCGCCGAGCGCCATGACCTGATTCTTGTTGCTGATGCATGCCATGCTCTTGGCGCAGAATACAAAAGGAAAAAAGTGGGCACTCTTGCCGACATGACTGTGTTTAGTTTTCATCCGGTTAAGCACATTACAACTGGTGAAGGGGGAATGGTAACAACCGATAATCCGGAATTTGCCGAACATATGAGAATGTTTAGAAGCCACGGCATAACCCGCGATCCATCGAAATTTATCCGGGCAAATGGAAAACCTCAGGACCCCATGCCCCAAGCTCCATGCGCTCTACCCTTTTATTATGAAATGCTGGATTTAGGCTACAATTATCGTCTGACCGATTTCCAGTGCGCTCTCGGAATGAGCCAGCTCAGGAAACTCCCCGGCTGGATCGACAGAAGGCGCGAAATAGCCGCCCTATATGACGAAGCCTTAGCGGACATCTCCGGAATAAAACCTCTCGGGTTCCGCGCCGACGTCTTGCCAGCCAAACAATCTGCTATGCTCCCAGCTCCCAGCTCTATGCCCTCTATCCATGCGTATCATCTTTATGTCGTTAAAGTAGATTTTGAGGCCCTTGGAATTGATCGAACAGAGCTTTTTCAGGATTTGCGAGAAAATGGAATTGGTGTGAATATCCATTATATCCCTGTACATCTACATCCATACTACAGAGAAAAATTTAAAACTGGATCGGGGCTGTGTCCCGTCGCGGAAAAGGCCTATGAGCAGATTATATCGTTGCCCATGTTTCCGGGGATGACGGATGAAGATGTGAAAAAGGTGATTAATGTAATGCAAAAAATCATTTTACAAAATCAGGATAAATAAAATGTCTATTGTTACTGTTATACCAGCCAGAGGCGGAAGCAAAAGAATTCCACATAAAAACATTAAACTATTTTGCGGCAAACCGATGCTTGCCTATTCTATTGAAGCCGCAAAAGATACCGGTATTTTTGATCGAATCATTGTTTCTACTGATTCAAAAAAAATTGCGTCTATATCAAAAGAGTCAGGTGCGGAAGTTCCTTTTATGCGGCCTTGCGAACTTGCAGATGATCATACCGGCACGGATGCGGTCATTCTCCATGCTTTAAAACAACTTATGGAAGATGGAGAAAAAATAGATTATATCTGCTGTATCTATGCCACAGCACCTTTTGTTAAGGCTGAATATATTATTAAAGGCTATGATTTATTACGCGACAAGAATGCAACATCCTGTTTTTCCGTAACGACTTATCCTTTTCCCATTTTCCGCTCTTTAAAAATAAATAATCAGAACCAGTTGGAAATGTTCTGGCCGGAATACAGAGAAACCCGTTCGCAGGACTTGCCGGAAGCTTACCACGATGCGGGGCAATTTTATTGGGCAGACGCAAAAAAATATCTAAAAGAAAAACAATTTTATTCAAAAGATTCTGTCTCTGTTGTTTTGCCACGGTATCTTGTGCAAGATATTGATACGCCCGAAGATTGGGAAACAGCAGAAAAGATGTATTTGGCATTGAAATTGGATATGATTTAATGGCTGATGACGTATTTGAATTGTTTGAAAACGTACTGGAATTGATAGATATAACGGCGTATGTGCGTTAGAAAAATCTTTGGGAGTGATGATGCAAGCTGAATTCAAAACGGAACAAGAGGCATTTTGGGCTGGCACTTTTGGGAATGAGTATGTTGATAGAAATAAAAACGAACATTTGGTTTCCAGCAACATTGCCTTATTTGCAAAAATACTTGCTTGTACTGAAAATGTACGGTCAGTTTTTGAATTTGGCGCAAATATTGGACTCAATTTGATAGCAATAAAACACCTGCTTCCAAATGCTGTGCTATCAGCAGTTGAAATTAATAAAAAAGCCGTTGCTGAGCTTAAAAAAGTTCTAAAAGAAGTTATAGTTTATCAGCAGTCAATTTTAGATTTTTCGTGGGATGCCCCCTCTCAGGATTTAGTATTTATAAAAGGAGTTCTTATCCATATAAATCCCGATATGCTTTCACAGGTATATCAGTTTCTTTACAGATTGAGTAAGCGCTATATATGTATTGTAGAATATTACAATCCCACTCCTGTTACTGTTTCTTACCGCGGTCACGAGGATAGATTGTTTAAACGAGATTTTGCGGGAGAGATGATGGATAAGTATAACGATTTGCGATTGGTTAATTATGGGTTTGTTTATCATCGTGACCTTAATTTTCCCTTAGATGATTTGACTTGGTTTTTGTTAGAAAAAACTGGTTAGGGTACCTTATGAAAATCCTCATCCGCGCAGACGCATCCGTCCAAATCGGCACAGGCCATGTCATGCGCTGCCTCACTCTTGCGGATGAACTGCGCAGGCGTGGCGCTGAAGTGATTTTTGTCTGCCGTGAGTTTGACGGAAATCTCTGCGGCTATATCGAAGAAAAAGGCTATATTGTTCACCGCCTTCCTGTATCTAATGAGCAAGAACATAATATTAAAGATAATTTAAAACATGTGGTGTGGCTTGGTGTTGACTGGCAGACCGATGCAAGGCAGATCGAAGAGATTATTAAAGGTCTTAATACACCTCCTGACTGGCTTGTGGTGGATCACTATGCTCTTGATGAAAGAGGGGAAGGGTATTTGCGGCCATATTGCAAAAAGATCATGGTAATAGATGATCTTGCCGACCGTACTCATAATTGCGATCTGCTGCTGGATCAGAATTTTTATGAGAACCTTGCAAGCCGCTATGACGGTCTGGCACCGTCCGGCTGTAGAAAACTCCTCGGTCCCCAATATGCCCTTTTGCGGCCTGAATTCAGGGAAGCGCGGAAAAACTTAAGGAAGCGTGATGGTTACGTAAAAAGAATAATGATCTTCTTTGGGGGAAGCGATCCGACCAACGAAACCGCAAAGGCACTGGAAGCAATACGCATGTTAAACAGGCCGGATATCGCGGTGGATGTGGTGGTGGGGGCTTTCAACCCGCATCGCAAAGTCATTGAACAGATTGCTTCTGATCTGCCCGATTGCACCTGCCATTTTAAAGTGGAAGACATGGCTGCACTTATGGCCGGGACTGACCTTGCTGTCGGCGCTGGAGGAACTACTGTATGGGAGCGATGCGCCCTTGCTCTTCCCAGTTTGGTAGCCTCCGTTGCAGAGAATCAGGAAAAAACTGTTTCTGATATGGCTGAATCTGGTTATTTGTTGTTCCTTGGACGCTCTGAAGCAGTTTCGGTTGATTCTCTTTATCATGTGCTTAAAACTGCGCTTCAATCTCCATGGCTTTTAATTTCATTTGCCCGAAAAACGTGGTCTCTTGTAGATGATAGGGGCGCAGATCGAATTGCTCAAGAGGTAATGCCGCTTGACATTACGTTGCGCATGGCAACCATGGACGATTGCGAAGCCATCTTTAGGTGGCGTAACGCTGAAGAGACACGGAGGCATATTTTTAATTCTAAACCGATTTCATTGGATGAACATCGCAGATGGTTCATGGAAAGCCTTGAAAACCCTAACCGACAGATATTAATTGCCGAACTGTGCGGAAGATCTGCCGGTGTGCTTCGCTATGATATAGATGGTCGGTTAGCCGTAATCTCGGTTTATACTGTGCCGGGCCTTAATGGTTATGGAATTGGAACACAGATAATACGTGCTGGCAGCGACTGGCTTCGCAGCTATTTTCCTGATGTTAATAAAATTCAAGCCAAAGTGATTCATAAAAATGTAGTATCGGAGAAGGCTTTTGTTAACGCAGGATATACCGAACATCACATAACCTATGAAGAGATTCTGTTAGATGAGATGTAAAAATGAAATTAACATTGCCGGTCGAAAAATCGGCCCCGGCCATCCCCCCTTCATCATAGCCGAGATGTCTGGTAATCATAACAAGTCGCTTGACCGGGCTCTGGCGATTGTTGAGGCCGCTGCCAAAGCAGGGGCGCATGCCGTGAAGCTCCAGACCTATACAGCCGACACCATGACCCTTGATATCGCT
>JAUWFS010000120.1:0-10156 GCA_030606805.1 Deltaproteobacteria bacterium | reverse complement strand
TGTGAGCTGCTTAAGAAATTGTGATATCAGAAATTAACATGAGGCAGCGGGCACTTAAATTTAATAAAGTCTGAAACTCGCGCATAAGTGAGCCTAAAGAAAAAGAGTATTCATATCGTTCAAGAAAATTGATCCTTATGACTTGAATTCATATCCTTAACAAGGATATACAAAAGCGTCTCTTTTTTCTTAAAGCTCACTAATACGCTCAAACAGTCAGCCGTTTTAAATTTAAGTGCCCGCTGCCTCAGGTTGTTGACAACTTGCTTTTTGCGTTTGTAAATTTCTGATAAATGGGGTCGTTTATGTCGAAACACACACATAATTTTGTAAATAATTATGATGAAGAAAATATAGTATTTGGGCTGGACCGTGAAACTGATGAGAAGTCGTTGATCGCATATCTTCAGAAGTTTACGGATGATGAGATGATGCGGATTATGGTTAAAAGGCTGAGCGATGATGATATCAGCGGAATACTGGATTATATTCTTGAAATTTTGAAAAAACACCTTAAAGAAGAAGAATATCATCAAATATTTTTAAAGGATTAGTTTTGCGGACTGTAATATTTGCAAATGGAGTTTTGAATAATCTCCAGGATGTTCACGATATCATACTTTCTGATGATTTGATAATTGCCGCTGATGGCGGTACGACTCACTGCCGGGCGCTGGGGATAAAACCTTCTATAGTTATAGGAGATCTGGACTCTTTGGATCCCGATTATTTAAAGTCTTTTCAAACATCGGGAACAGAAATCATAAGCTATCCAATCAACAAAGATCAGACCGACCTTGAGCTGGCTCTACGCAAAGCTCTCGATCTTGGCTCTGATGAAATTCTTGTGTTGGGAGCACTGGGTGCGCGCTGGGATATGACAATAGCCAATTTGTTACTTTCAGCATCACCAGAGTTTTCCAAAGTTACAATTCGGTTAATTGATGGGCATCAGGAGATTATTTTGTTAAGGGGGAAAGGCGAACTCACCTTTAAGGGAAAAAAAGGAGACATACTTTCGATAGTCCCTCTTGGTCAGGATGCTTACGGCGTCACCCTGCGGGGCCTGGAATATCCTCTAAAAGATGATGTATTAAAATTCGGTGCCACTCGAGGAATCAGCAATGTATTGATTGATGATACCGCAACCGTATATTTAAAAAAGGGATTACTTTTTTGTATTCATATTTCTACCTAAATTGAGCGTTTTGCAAAGGTCTCAGAGTGCGTATATGTCACAGAAGAAGACGCGAACAGAGGGCGACAGGCCGGATCAGATTATTGCCGAGGCTCGGCATGACCGGGAGCTTCGGGAGAAAACCTATCGGGAGCGAGCGCTAAAGCTTTTCCCGTGGATCTGTGCGCGATGCGGGCGCGGATTCACAGGCAAGAGAGTTCGAGAGCTCACAGTCCATCACAAAGATCACAACCACGATAACAATCCGCCTGACGGCAGCAACTGGGAGTTGCTGTGCCTATACTGTCACGACAATGAACACTCGCGGGACCAGGTAGCGGAATGGTATGGCGAGGTGACGCCGGGTGGCGAGCAAGAGCCACCTTCTACCCACAGGCCGTTCGCTGGTCTCGATGCTTTGCTGAAGGATAAAAATAGCTGATTAATGTTCCTTTTTTTATTTATCTTTCGTTAATTCTATGTTTGACTATAAAAATAAGTTCTGTATATTAACCGTACTTTGCCCCAAGCCTCAGTTTCCATGAATTTTTTTTAGAACACGTAAAGGGAGCACTTAGAATGAAAAATGAAGACAAGACAAAAAAAGAGCTTATTAATGATTTTGTGAAAGTTAAACAACAATTGAAGCAATCCGCTGATATGCTCGATGTGCTACCCGATATTGTTTACAAATTAGATAGCGATGGCTATTTTATTTATATAAACGCTACCATCAAGTCTATGGGCTATTTGCCTGAAGAATTGATAGGAAAACATTTTAGTGAGATAATTCATCCTGATGATATTCCATCTGTGAGCCGTTCCACTGTTTTAAAAAAATATAAGGGATCAAAAACCGGAGATAAGAACGCACCAAAACTCTTTGATGAGAGAAGGACCGAAAAAAGAGGAACAAAACACCTTATTATTAGATTAATACAAAAGGGCTGGAAACGAGAAGAAGATTCGAAGAATGTGAAAAGTTTAAAAACAGTGTATGTAGAAGTGATGGCGTGCGGCCAATACGACAAAGCGGTCAGCAGAAAGGATAAGGCTTTTCTTGGAACTGTGGGCAACATCCGAGACATAGAAAAGCAGAAATATGTCTATGCGGCGCCTGTCAATGATGGAGAGATAAAAACATCTTTGTCCGGCCCAGATGGTATTGACGCAGATATCCATGACAAAAAGTATGAGGGTACAGTCGGAATCATAAGGGATATCACTGAACGCAGAATATTTGAACAACAGAAAGCAAAGCTTGAAAAACGATTGCAGCAGGCTCGGAAGATGGAAGTACTCGGACAACTTGCAGGCGGAATCGCTCATAGCTTTAACAATATCCTTATGGCAATTCAGGGAAATACCTCTTTGATGCTTTTGAAGACCGTTCCCTCGCATTCACATTATAAAAAGCTAATGAGCATTGAGGAGCAGGTTCGAAGCGCCTCGAAACTCACAGCTCAGCTTCTTGGTTATGCCAGGAAGGGAAGATATGATGTCAAGAGGTTTGACCTTAACCGGGTGGTGGAAGAAACCTCAAAGATTTTGGCTAAAACCAAAATGGGGATTACGATTCATAAAGAGCTTGCTGAGGGGTTATTTGCCATAGAGGCGGACGAGGCCCAGCTTAAACAGATCCTGTTTGATCTGTATCTGAATGCTGCCGAGGCGATGATAGATAGCGGGGATCTCTTTTTGAAGACCACAAACGTTACCCATAAAGACATAAAGAGTAATGAATACGATCCAAAGCCGGGAAACTATGTTTTGCTGACAATCACCGATACGGGTGTCGGCATGGATAAAAGTACTAAGGAGTTCATCTTTGATCCCTTTTTTACAACCAAGCACATGGGCATGGGCACTGGTCTTGGCTTGGCTTCTGCTTACGGTATCATAAGCGGCCATGGCGGATATATTGACGTGGAATCCAAGAGGGGGTATGGAAGCACTTTCAGTATTTATCTCCCTGCATCGGTGGAAAAAGTCCGGAAAGTTCTCAGAACTGCAGATGAAATCACCAGGACAACCGGAACAGTCCTTCTGGTAGACGATGAAGACATTGTTTTGGAGATAGAAAAAGAGATGGTGGAAACATTAGGCTATGAGGTGCTTACAGCCGGAAATGGAAAAGAAGCTGTCGAGGTTTATAAGAAAAAATGGGACAAGATTGACTTAGTCCTTATGGATATGGTTATGCCGAATATGGGTGGCGGTGAGGCCTATGACCGGATGAAGGAAATCGATCCGCGTGTAAAAGTCTTGCTTTCAAGTGGCTACAGTCTTGACGGAGAAGCGAAGAAAATATTGGCACGAGGCTGCGACGGTTTTATACAGAAACCCTGTACTATAGAAGTGTTGTCTAAGAAAATAGGGGAGATTCTGGACTAATTTACTTTTCAATCTCTTCCAGTTTTTTTTCGAACTTAGCCCGCTTTTCTTCAAGAAAGCCTGTAAGCTTTTCCAGCTCGTCAAAAATGCGGTCTATTTCAGACTGGCGTTTGTGAATGGACCGGGAAAACTCGACAATTTTTTTACCGTCCTGGTTCTGAGATGCTTTCTGCATAGCCTGGTTAAGCTCTGAAAGTTCATCTTCAAATCTTTCTATATCATTTTCCGCCTTTGCTATGCTTTGCTCGATCGGCTTGAGAACTTTCCCCTTTTCTGTGATTATTTCCGAGCGTCTTTGCCTGAGTTCCTTTTTTGTCAATTTTAAAACAGTTTTTTCTCCTTCGGGCTTCTGCACAGGACCTTCATGTTTCCAGCCGACTTTTTCAAGAAAATCTCCATAACTCCCGGAAAATACTTCAACCCGGTCATTTTGGAAAACAATCAGGCGCTGGGCAAGGGCATGCAGAAACATCTCGTTGTGGGTAACCATGATCACAACACCGTCAAAGCTGTCGATTGCAGCCAGCAGCGCATCGCATGATTCCATATCCAGGTGGTTGGTCGGTTCATCAAGAAGCAGAAGGTTTACCGGTGTTACAAGAAGCTTGCCCAGCATCACTCTGCTTTTTTCACCCCCTGAAAGGACACTGATTTTCTTTAAAGCATCATCGCCTTCAAACATCATGGCGCCGCAGATATTGCGGGCCGACTGCCTGTCAACATCAGAATGTGAACTCAGCATTTCGTCTTCCACGGTTCTTGCGTCAACCAGGCTTCTGATGTTGGTCTGCTCAAAAACTCCTTTTGTGATCCGGGGGTTGTATGTAACCTCACCCTGTTGAGGGGTAATGGCTCCTGCAAGAAGTTTAAGCAGAGTTGTTTTGCCTTTTCCGTTTTTACCCACAATACAGATCCGTTCACCAGATCCGATGGAAATGTTAAAATTCCTTATAAGCGGTTTGTCAGGCTGGTATGAAAAGGACACATCTTTGGCTGTCATCACATGTTTTCCCGAAAACGGGCTGCTTCTAAAGGAAAAATCAAGAGACTTGATTTGCTCAAGTTTTTTTAGCTTTTCTGTTTTCTTAAGGGTTTTAATCCTGGACTGGACCATGTTTGCAAGTCTCGCCTTGGCTCTGAACCTTGATATGAACTGCTCAACTTCTTTCCTGCGTCGCTCGTCGTTTGAGCGGGTTTTTTCGTATATCTCCTCATCCTGGGCGAGCTGGGCATAATACTTTCCTGTATTTCCTGCGATTTTGCGTACCTTCCTGCGGTGGATGCCGACCGTATGGGTGATGATTTTGTCCATGAAGCTTCTATTATGCGTGATGAGCATTACTTCATGCGGCCAGTTAAGCAGAAAGCGCTCAACCCAGCGTATGGATGTAATGTCAAGATAATTGGTAGGCTCGTCGAGCAGAAGCAGGTCCGGCTCAGATACAAGCACTTTTGCAAGATTCAGGCGAACCTGGTATCCGCCTGAAAACTCCAGCGGGTCTTTTTCCATGTCGGCTTGAGAGAAACCCAGACCTGTAAGGATTTTCTCAACTTTCCAGCTATGATCACGTTCCGATTCCGGAAGGCCCCTCATCCCTTCTTTGAGCACTGTTTTTTCTGTAAATTCTATATGCTGGCGAACATAACTAATCCTGTAATTCCGGGGTATGACAATAGCCCCATTGTCCATTGATTCTTCACCGGCCATGAGCCTGAATAGAGTTGTCTTCCCGTGCCCATTCCTTCCAACAAGCCCAATCCTTTCACGAGGATTTATCTTAAAACTGACTCCATCAAAGAGTACTCGGTTGCCGAAGCTTTTTGTGATATTTTCTACGCTGATCATTTGGAGTATGCCTTTAATCTTGTAATCTTTATCAAGTCAAGCTATAAATAAATTTTATAATGTTGGCAATAGTTAATAATTAAGGGTGACCATTTATAAGCATCCTATTGTTCTCATCATGAAAGAATGATTTATAAACAGATAAAAATTGTGCTGGTCTTTTTTATTTCATGCCTGTGGTTTTGTTTTCCTGTTTTTGCCGCAGCGCAGGGAGAAAGCAGATTATACGACCTGCCGATTATCGAACTTCAAGATGTTGTTGTAGACTGGTTACGACAAAGCAACTTTCAGATCTTGTTGGGGCCGATTGAAAAAGGAGAGCTTGAGATATGTGCCGAGAAAGAACATGAAGAGTGGCGGATAGTCTTATGGCACCACTCTTCACTGGCATCCTGGATAAATGCCAGGTGCACAGTCAACGGTCAGATTGACAACAGGCGGGCCGAATTCCTTTGGAGGCATATTTCAGGCTATATCAAGGAACCTTCTGCTGAAACAAAAATTAAACCTTCCCATCAGCCTCTCCCTGACGCCGTTTTGCAGCAAATCGATACTGTGGTATGCATTTATGCAGATACCGACGGCAGGGATATTCAGTTTTCAGGCTTTATTATCCATGAAAGCGGCCTGATTATCTGTACAGCCCATGATTTAAAACCGCTCCAGACCATAACCGTTGTTTTGTCTAATCGTAAAGAGCTGCCGGGGCGTGTGGTCAAAATTGATCATCATATGGACCTCACATTAATTGATGTAGGAGTTAGACTGGAAAATGCTGTACAGTTGACAAAAGGTAGAAATATGTTGCAAATGGGAGAAAGGCTTTATGCAGTGGTATGCCCCTCGGTATTGTCAAAAACTATTTATCCCGGAATCATTGACGGTGCACCCCGACGAGTGGGGGACCAGGTATTGTGGCAGGTGAACATGCCGGTTTATCACGGAAGCAGCGGTAGCCCTGTTTTTGATAACAACGGACGTCTGGTTGGCATTGTAAAGGGGAAGTATCGCCACACCGAGAACATCGGGTTTGTCATACCTTTTGAAACCTTAATGACATTCATTAAAGATGGACACCAGTGAAAATCTTTATTAATTTAGCCCATTCACCGGGTTGAATGAATGGCAAAACCACCCCCTTCTATAAAAATCCAGCTGACTTACTTAGCGCGTATAATTGATGAACCGCGTAGGGCGGAACCCGGATAGGAAAAAAAACGACCCAATCAGAAAATGAAACCGAATACCGATATATAATCGCAACAGAATGAAAAACAACCCTTTAAATCCCAACGACATTTTTCTTCCCGCTTCCGGTAAAGGTTAGGTGCTGTTTCTTATGGTATTCTCAAGCACTTTTTTTCTTTTCGCTTTTCTTCCTGTGGTAATCCTTTGCTATTATGCACAGCGGCTGATGTTCAAGAACAGGCTGCGTAACGCTGTCCTTCTTGTTTTCAGCTATCTGTTTTACCTCTATGGTGCGGCCGGTTTTCTCCTGGTCCTCGTGTTTTCCACTCTCGCAGACTATCTGTTCGGCCTTCTCATCGACCGAGACCGTTGCCGCAAGCGGTTGTGGTTGAGTCTGTCGGTTCTCCTCAACATAGGGCTTTTGGGCTATTTTAAGTACGCAAATTTTTTTATCGAGGAACTGGGCGGAACGTTACAATACTTGGGATTTTCTCTGTCAGGATGGGAGAAAGTCATCCTTCCCATCGGAATCTCATTTTTTACGTTTCAGAAACTGAGTTATGTCATCGATGTCTACCAGGGCAAAAGCCGGGCGCTTGTCAATGTCGTGGACTTTGCACTTTACGTGGCAATGTTTTCGCAGTTAATCGCAGGTCCAATCGTCCGGTTTAGCGATATCAGAAGACAACTCAAAGAGCGCAAAGAGTCTTGGGATCTATTCTACATGGGCGCCATTCGCTTCTCCTGGGGACTGGCAAAGAAAGTGATCATCGCTAATTCCTGCGGCCGAATTGCCGACGTGGTCTTTGGCCTCGGCATATCGTCACTTGACACAAAGACCGCCTGGCTCGGCTGCTTTGCCTACGGCCTCCAGATCTATGTCGATTTCTCCGCATATTCCGACATGGCCCTGGGACTGGGGATGTTGTTCGGATTTAAATTCCTGGAAAATTTCAACCTCCCCTATTCGGCGATTAGCATCTCGGATTTCTGGCGGCGCTGGCATATATCCTTGAGCCAATGGTTTAGGGACTATCTATATATCCCCCTGGGCGGCAACCGAAAGGGCACTTTTAGAACCTATCTTAACCTGATGGCTGTTTTTATCTTATGCGGGATCTGGCATGGAGCGAACTGGACGTTTCTCCTCTGGGGCCTTTACCACGGGGTGTTTTTGATGATCGAACGAGCCACCCGTCTGCGTAACATCTCTTCCCGAAGATATACATCCATACGAAGAGCCCTCACCCTGTTCATTGTGATGGTGGGTTGGGTGTTGTTTCGTTCGGAGAATATTTTTCAGGCAAAAGATTTCCTGGAAGTGATGTTTACGCCGATCAACTTGCCGCTCTCATATGAACTCAGTCTGGCGTTGAGCTATCGAAACGTTTTTTTCATGCTGACAGCCGCAATTTCTTTCTTCCTGCCTGTCAGATTTTCAGAGACAGAGTTCTTAATGAGCCACAAGAGACCCATGTTGGTGATTGCGGGTCTAATTGCAATCCTGGTACTGCTTCCATATAGCGCCGCTCTGATTGCCGGCGGCTCCAACACCCCTTTTATTTACTACCGGTTCTGAGAATAACATGAGAAAACTGCTTTCATTGATATTTATTTTTCTTTTGCTTGTGCCGTTCGGGCTGCATATAACCGGACTAAATTTTTCCACCAATGTCGATAAGCTAGGGATAAAACCGCCCCGGCTCTGCATTCAGGCTTTTTTAGACAATGACTACTACCGCTCTTTCGACCAGTATTTCAATGACAGCTTCTCACTTCGCGGGCCGCTGATCCTTGCAAAAAACTGGCTCGACTACCACTTGTTCAGTACCACAGACTCCTGCGAGGTCCACATAGGCACTTATGGATGGCTTTACGACTTTAAATCCATAGAAGACTATCGGAAAGAAGCCTGCAATCACGGGGCATATGCCAAACAACTTGTCCTGGAACTGCATGCTCTTGAAAAGATTATCGAGGCTTCGGGTCGCCGGTTCTTCTTTTCCATCGTCCCGAGCAAGTCAACTATTTATCCAGAGTTTGTGGGTTTTGTGCCCAAGGGCAACCGGTGCGACAGCAGTCTGTATGACCTGTTCCTGGAAAACATCTCGCTACACCCGCTGAAAAGTTTTGTGAGGCTTGACCAACCCCTAAAAGAAGAAAAAAAGAAAGGCGCACTGCTGTATGACAAGACGAACAGTCGGTGGAACAGTCTGGGCGCGATGGTTGCCGCAAAAACCATCTTCGAGAAAATTTTTGGCGGTCAAGATGAGGCACCTGCTCCAGATTTCGACATCCCCGATACTATCGTCTTCGGAGACCTGACCGGTAAACTCATGGGGCTTTCGGTTGTCGGTGAGGAGAAACCTATCAAACACTTCAGGGGGTTCGACCGGGCAGGTTTGCCTTCGGCGGTCGTTTATGGTGACTCCTTTATGTCGAATCTAATCCATTACTTGGCAGATAAGTTTAAAAAGCTTGACATGATTTCTACTGACTGCATCCCATCAAGAAAGCATGGGGAGAATTTGAAGTCGTATGACGTTATTTTGCTTGAGAGAGCCGAATTCGAAATGGAAACCATACATATTGAAATCGACAGAATTTTCTCAGCGCTGGAGACCGAAGAACTATCCTTGGACAGACATCGTCTCGATCTCAAGGATGTATTGCCGGTTTCTCAGATTTCTCTAAAAGCCCGAGTGGACGGTATGGCAATAAAGTCTGTAGGCGCCGATTCCATTTTCAAATTTATCTCCGTTCCCGGTTCGAACAGTAGGACCTTCAGAGTGCTAAAGCTCTCCATTGAATCCCCACGTCCGGACATCATGACCATCGAGTGCATGGCCGATCAGCTCCACGTTACTCAAAAACCTCTCAAAACCGGGGCCACGGAAGTCTATTTACCGCTGCCCTTTGGGGACTCCTTATGTCTGCGCATCAACCCGGGAAAAACTGTAGGCTTCTTCATGCTGCGATCGGCAGAGATACTCAACTTTCCAAGCAACCCTGATAGGATGTGTCCGGTCGGAGAAAAGCCCGTCATGGCCATGACCGACCCGGAGGACGGGGATACTTGCCCGCACAGCGGAGCAAATACGGACATGGTCATCCCGGACGCTGATACAGTCCCGCCGGTTGCTGTAAAAACCAGGATGCATACAGACAAGACCTCCGGGGAGATAATGCCGCAGGCGGTGAAAGAATTTGCTGGAGAGAAATCTTCGATCGCCGTAACCGACTATGAGGACGGACGAATTTTTCAGCGCAGGGACAAAAGCCGGGACATCGTTGTCTCGGGCACCTACACCGGCATGCCTGTGGCTATAGAGGCCAGGGTGGTAAGGTATGGCATCTCCGAGGAGATCGTGCCATGGTCCGTGGTCGATGCATGCCCGAAAAACGGTATTTTTCTGGGGAACCTTAGTGGTGTACCTCAAGGAGCATGGTATAACATACAAGTGCGAAATAGCAAAAACCATGATATTTCCAGCTGCGGATCGAACAGATGGGCCGTAGGGATACTTGTGGGGTGCATTGGACAGTCCAAC
>JAUWFS010000134.1:0-9099 GCA_030606805.1 Deltaproteobacteria bacterium | reverse complement strand
TCCCTTAAGAGCCGGCATTGTGAAAGATCTAAGGGGATTAAACAGTTATCCCTATTGTGGCCACAGTTGCATTTTGGGAAAAAAGACAAATACATGGCAAGATAAGGATTATATACTCAAATTATTTGCTTCCAATAAGGCTGAAGCTATCCGCAGGTACCGTGAATTTATCAAAAAGGTAATCGAACAGGGGAAGCGGTCCGATCTCAAATCACAAAAATATCAAAATAGCCCGCTATTCCATCAACTTTTGTGATTTGAGATCGAACAAATTTGACCCAAATCTATACGCCTACTTGAGTAAGTTATTTCGTTCCTAAACGATCCAGATTGCCAGACTTACCGTGCGATTTAAGACACTGGTTGTGACACTTCCCATGAAAAACTCTTTTACTGCCGAAAGGCCGCGTCTGCCCAAAACTATTGTGCCATGATTGTTATCCTGCGCTTCTTTTAAGATATCATCAGCGGCTGAACGGCTGCCTTCTGTGACTTTTGTAGTTATTTGCTCTTCGCTCAGTCCGGCTTTAAGGAGTATTTCCCTGGCTTTTTTTACATAAGGGGCAATTTCCTTGCCCGCTTTATTTCTCCAGAGTTGTTCAAGATCCTTTGCTTCTTCAAGTACCTGCATGGGAACAAAACGGCTTAAATGCTTCATGGTGTGAAAAATGGTTATATGACAATCGGTTCCGGAGAGCATGAAACCGACGTGATCAACAGCCCTTAGAGCGTTTTCGGAGTTATCAACGCAGACCAGCACATTTTTTGAATCAATACAACCTTCTAATATCCATACCGGATTATTTCTGCGGTATTCAACCAGCCTGGTGGAGACTTCACCCATAAAAAAACTTTTTATTTCAGTTCTTCCCCGCTTGGTTAGAAGTATAGTATCTACCTGTTTAATTGACGCCCAGTTGCAGATATCCTGAGCAACGCTAATTCCTCTTTTTTGACAGCACGTTTTAATTTTTTCTTCATTAAAACCTTTGGTTAGAAGTATATTTTTGGCTTCTGATAAAATTTGTTCAGCCATCTCTTCGTTCTTTTTTTCTACAGACTTCAACCTGGTTCGAGTTGTCTTATCTATTGATTTATTATCTGTTAATATTGGCGGCAAAGAGGGGAGAATGTGAATGAGGGTTACTTCAAGGTTATGACCTGGCCCGTAGATGAGATTAATATACTCCAGTGATCTCAAAGAATTCTTGGAACCATCCAGTGAAATGACAATACTTTTGGTCAAAGCCTCCATGATTTTCTCCTTAAAAAGTTGTCATTGCGAGCGTTAGCGAAGCCCCGCCTATGGGGCTTTGTTGCTTCACTCCTCGCAATGACAGTGTAAAGGTTTTCATGAAACACAACACTAATGGTCGCAGAGATTATTACCTGTCACGAGAGCATTGTTTAAATAGCTGTTAATAAGCTCCTCAGGTTCAAGAGGCTCTGCTCCTGTAACCACTTTTATGTTTTGTTCATTAAAAAGAACCTGTGCTTTATTCCCCATTCCGCCTGCTATTATTACATTAACACCCAGTTCGTGCAGCCACTTGGGAAGTACACCCGGTTCGTGGGCAGGTGGTACCACGATTTCTTTTTTCTTAATTATATTTTCTTCAATATCTATAAGCGCAAATTCCTTACAATGGCCAAAATGAGCTGTCAGCTTGCCATCAGCTAAAGGTATAGCAAATTTCATTGTATTAGATCTCCTGTCTTTTATCTCCTGTTTTATTTCAGATATTATATCAGCAATACTTAAAAAGGCCCTGGTTACCTGGGAATCTTTATATTTCTCCTGGATAGAGGTGCCGGAATCGCCGCAGGAGACAACGTTCAGGTCAAAAGGAATCCTTCCCAGAAATTTTAATTCTGCTTCTTTTGCGGTCCTTTCTCCACCACCATATCCAAACAGTTCGAGTTTTTCGCCGCAATGAGGGCATGTAAAACCGCTCATGTTTTCGATAAGTCCCAAGATTTTCATACCAACTGTTTTGCAGAAGCTGATAGATTTTCTTACATCGGCAAGAGAAATTTCCTGAGGTGTTGTAACTATTATAGCCTTTGCATCCGGAATCGTTTGTACAACTGTCAGCGGCTCATCGCCGGTACCGGGAGGGGAGTCAATAATTAAATAGTCGAGTTCGCCCCATTCTACATCTCCGATGAACTGCCTGATTGTAGAATGTTTAATCGGGCCTCTCCATATTATTGCCTCATCATGGTTTGATGTAAGTGATTCAATTGAAACAGCCTTCAGGTTTTCAGAGTATTTCATTGGATTCAGCTTCCGATTCTCATTCAAGTCCATCATACCCTTAAATCCAAGCATTCTGGGAATATCGGGCCCATGTAAATCAACATCCATAAGTCCAACTTTAAAACCCTTGTTTGCTAAAGCTATGGAAAGGTTTACTGAAACGCTGGTCTTGCCGACACCACCTTTCCCGCTCATGACGATTATTTTATTTTTTATTTTGGTTAAAGAGCCTTTAACAGATGCATCTAAAGCATCTTGTGCGTTCTTTTGATCAGAAATACTGCAACCAGTCTTTTGAGATTCATTCATTATACATATCTCCTAAATTACGTTTTTTATACCCAGTGCCCTTCCACATTAGGTCCATTTGTAGTCTCCAATTCGCCTTTTTTGTACATAGAAATTGCGTCGAGAACTTTTCCCTTTACATTAGTTATAATTTTTATGCCCGCGCTCTGTAATACATTAAACGCTTTAGGTCCGCAATTGCCTGTAAGCAGAACATCAACATTATTTCCGGCAATTGTCTGGCCGGCCTGTATGCCGGCTCCCTGGGGAAGGTTAAGATGTTGTATGTTTTCTACGACTTCATAATCCATGGTCTCAGGATTAACAATAATAAAATAAGCTGCTCTTCCAAAGCGAGGATCAACATTAGATTCCAAATTTTTACCTGAAGATGTAACAGCAATTTTCATAATTTCAAATTACCTCCCTAACTAAATGTTATAATTATTCTTTATCTCTAATTCTGTAAAAATTTTTATCATTGCAGGCAGGACAGTTTTTGGGCCTTCCAGTACCAAGGGGTTCTTCCCACCTGTTATCACAATTAATGCATATAAATATTTTCTTGTCGCTGATTAAGTTGTAATTTCCGCCTTCTATTTTAATAGCCTTACCGTTAATAAGTGCATCCGCAACAGCCTTTCGTGCACGCTGGACAATTCTGCCAAATGTTGCTCTGGATACTCCCATACGCTTGCCTGCTTCTTCATGTGACATCCCAAGAAGATCCGCAAGTCTTATTGATTCACGTTCGTCAACAGTTAGATGGACTTCGGACAAGTCTATCATTGGTATGCCTCTTGGCTTGAAATAGCTGACGTCCGGCTTGAATGCAACAATACGATTTTTTTGGGGTCTTACCATAAAAACTCCGTTATGAGAATATGCTCAAAAAAATTAAGTATTATTATTTATATTGTCAAGAAATTTGTTATATTATTTTTTGATTAGGAACGTGGACGAAATAACTTCCCCAAGTAGGCGCATAGATTTGGGTCAAATTTGTTAGATCTCAAATCACAAAAGTTGAAGGAATAGCAGGCTATTTCGATATTTTTGTGATTTGAGATCGGGCAAAGGTGGCCTGAAGCTGTGATGCATAGTTGGGGAAGTTATTTCGTCCACGTTCCTTAACTAATGACTTTAGTAAGTTCTCCAGTTTTCCACTTTACTCCTTTAACAACCATGTTCAGAAAAACAGACCGCAGTGGCTTGACCGACATTGCAGCCATAAAAGGGGAGGAATTTTCGAGGACATGTATGATCCGTCCCATTGCACGGTGACTGAGCCGTTCAGGTTCATCAAAGATAAGATCTGCCAGCTTTTTACGCTCAATTGCCATAGCTATTAAACGGTCGAATATGCTTTCAGGGGTATAGACCCTTTGTATACGAGGTTTCATGGTAATCCCACCAAATTTACAGGCAGAATAGCATACACCACATCCAAGGCACAAGTTTTCATCACAGACTGCTTTTTTTCGTTTATTTTTTTTCTCACCTTCCTGAATTATTTCTATTGCATTTATAGGGCATGCATTTGCACATTTCCCGCACCCATTACATTTGGAAAGGTCTATTTCCATTATCCAGTTTGAGGTTACAATTGCATTGCGGATGTCAAAAATTTTTATTGCCTGCATCATCTCGCAGCAGCAGCCACAGCAGTTACATATATAGGCTACTTTACGCTGAACATTGTCTCCGGTTTGAGCCAAGCCGGCCTCCTTGCTTTTTTCAAGAATTTTCATTGCTTCGGTGTTTGTAATTTGTTTGGCAAGCTTGCTACGTATTATTGATTCTGCAACGTAATTGAGAGAAAGGCATGTCCATTTAGGGCGGTTGCAATTTTTCCCCAGAAGACTTGCTTTATGACGGCAGACGCATAACGATACTCCAACAGCAGTTGCTGACTTCACAATATGACTTGCGCGCTCCCAGTCAAGTATTTCAGTATGATCGCTTTCAGGAAGGGATTCCTCGCGAACAAGTGATCGACCTACTTGTGTTTGTCCCTGGAAGAGCGAGTGGATGAATTTATCATCCTGTTCCATATATTGGTCGAATAAACGAGCTAACTCTGCCATGGGCATGTCATTGCGAGTACGCATAAAAGTGAACTCAAAAAAACCTATTGCAACCGGTGCAAGGACAAAATAGCGTTTTCCTTTGTGTTCGAGATCTACCACTAAACCTTTTTGAGCCATTTCAGTTAATTTTTCGTCAAGTTCTTTACAATCTATAGACAGCTTTTTTGAAAGAGCATTCAGAGAAACAGGCTGGCCCGGGATTTTTCTGGCGAGTTCTGCTTCTTCTGGAGAAAACAGGAGTTTCAATATCTTCATAAATACTGGGGACTCGGGAGCACCAGTAATATTACGATCCAATCTTTGTTGCAGAAGTCGATACTTTTTATCGTAGTTGACGTTATGACCCATTAAAATTCCCCCTACTATAATCAGAAATTTACGAACTCATAACACTTTAGCTTTTTAAAAATATATCAGCTCAGCCGGTTTGTTTCAAAAAGCTAACCTATTACAATTAATAAAAATTTTACACATTATGCGACTTATGATTTTATATAATAGCTGACCTAAAACCTCATATTTTTCGGTCAGAAATTCGAAATCCGAAGCACGCCCATTTTATAAGATTGGCCGAAACAATGACAAAAATACAAATGCTCCAATAACAAAAACCACTGATTTCCAATTACTTAGTTTTGGTCATTTTCTGATTTGGTATTCGGATTTGTTTCGAGTTTCGGATTTCGATATTCGTATTTTGCCTGAACATGACTTTCCGTTCAGGCAAAATATATCTTAAAACAGTGTCTTGATATCTATCAATATATATTTTATAAAATATTACATCATATTACTATCATAAATTAGCAAAATCGTAACACTTTAGCGCTGTTAAATATTATTTTTTTGGACAGGATTTAAATTATTGTAGCCGTGAACGCTTACAAATCTTGTTTATCCTGTTATCCTGTCAGATTCTTTTTCAAAAGGCTAAGTTGTTACGCAAAATCAAAATTATACTTAACAATCAAGGATGCTATTATGAAAAAAAATCCTGATCTTGAAGTCAGTATTGGAGAGATAAAGCTTAAGAACCCTGTAATGACAGCGTCCGGCACATTCGGATATGCAAGAGAATTCGAGGAACTTGTTGATTTGAATCGTCTTGGAGCAATTATTGTAAAAGGTTTATCAATTGAAGCCTCAAAGGGCAACAAACCTCCAAGGATTGTTGAAACACCTTGTGGTATGCTGAATGCAATTGGTCTTGAAAACGTTGGCCTTGAAGTCTTTTTACAGGAAAAGCTTCCTTTCTTAAAAACACTTGCAACACCTGCCTTTGTAAATATTTATGGGAAGGATATTGTCGAATATGCGGAGCTTGCATCACGAATAGATGATATTGATGGAATATCAGGCATTGAGGTCAATATTTCATGCCCTAATATAAAAGCAGGTGGCATGGCCTTTGGTGTTGATCCTGAATCAGCGTTTAATGTTGTCAAGGCTGTTAGAGAAAGTACCGCAAAAACTCTTATGGTTAAACTATCGCCGAATGTGACCGATATTGCAGAAATCGCAAAAAGTGTGGAAGAGGCGGGCTCTGACGCCGTATCATTGATAAATACTATAACGGGTATGAGCATAGACATTGAAACCCGTCGTCCAAAGCTTGCTAATATTACTGGAGGCCTTTCCGGACCTGCGATTAGGCCTGTAGCTCTTCGTATGGTCTGGCAGGTTGTTCAGAAAGTAAAGATTCCGGTAATTGGTGTTGGTGGAATTATGACACCAGAGGATGCTCTTGAGTTTTTGATAGCCGGCGCTGTGGCTGTTCAGGTTGGTACGGCTAATTTTATTAACCCAAATGCCACCACAAATATAATTGAAGGCATTGAAAAATTTCTTATCAAAAATAATATTCAAAAGGTTACGGATATTATCGGAACGCTTGATGTTGAAGGTGGATAGATAGAAGGCTGAAAGTAGAAGGTAGAAGGTAGAAGGCAGAAGGTAGAAGGCTTTTAGAAACAAATGGTAGCCCCTGCAAAGCAATGCAGGTTAGGGAATATCGCCCCATAAGTGCTAACTGAATTTACAGGCTGTCCCTCCTTACATTGGTAGCCGATGGAGTCTGAATAAACACTGAGATAATATATTTGTACGGAATCTTTCCGTACGTCTTGACAAAATCATCAATGAGCCTTATTTTTATTAAATAAGTAAGGAGTTTAACCGTATAATATCAATGAGGAGAATGAGAATGGTTACTGCTCGCCTCGATATGAGGCTAAATGAAGAAATTAAAGCAAAAGCAGAAAAAGCGTCTGCCTTGCTTGGATTGAGGAGTCTCACTGAGTATGTCGTTAGACTTATAGATGATAATGCTACTAAAGTAATTGCTCAGCATGAAAGTATAACTGTTGAAAATGATATTTTCGATCGTTTTATGACTGCATGCGAAGAAGCGCGAACCCCAAATAAAGCTTTGCTGGACGCCGCAGCTTATACAAAAAAACAAGGCATTAAATGAGTTGGGCTTATGAATTTGTCGAGCTTGACAAAGCTATCCATGATCGAGCTTCATTTGATTGCGGTGAAGCCGAATTAAACGTATTCATTCAAACCCAGGCAGCCAAACATACGAAGGTAGGAATAGGCAAAACTATGCTGCTACCAGCTTCCGTTCCGCTGTATGATGGCAAATATTCCATCTGCGCATTTTATACAATTGCACCAAGCTCTATTAGAAGAGACACGCTACCAGAAGCTCTTGCAAAAAAATTACCTCGTTACCCTGTGCCTGTGTTTTTGCTTGCACAAATGGCTGTTCATTTGAAGTACCATGGCCAAGGATTGGGGAGAGTTACATTAATAAAGGCTCTCGAATATTTATGGAAAATTAATTCTATGATGAGAGCCTTTGCAGTTATCGTTGACTGCTTAAACAAAAACGCAGAACAGTTCTATTCAAAATACGGTTTTGAAACATTGTGCGACCACAACGGTAAAACACGAATGTTCATGCCAATGAAAATTGTAGCAAAATTATTTCAATAGCATGTTAGCATTACAACCAAAAAACATAACAAAAAATGCGTTGGCAGCCAAAGATAAGATTCACTATTCATGAGGAGAGATTTTAATGAATCTCAAAGCCGGGCAGGTTGGGTTGAGGAACGAAACCCAACATCAACAATTACACGAAATTGCAAAATGATTGAGAAAACAATATCGGCGCAACAACCATATTTTGTTGGGTTTCGCAAGCTCAACCCAACCTACGAGCTGGTCAGCCTGTGAATGTCGAATGGGTGTTGAATAAATGGGGTCAGAGTAAAATTATAAAGGGGGCATTAAAGGGGACATCCAAAACAACCTGTCGCATAATATCGGGTTATGTTTAATTAAAAGTGTTTTTTGTGTTAAAAAAAGTATTAGAAGTATTGACAAAGCTTGGAGTCTGAATTATTTTTGTTTATGTAATGTAATTCAAGGAGGTGCGAGATGAGAAGCACAATTACAGCCAGGGGGCAGACTGTCATTCCTGCAACAATCAGGCGTCAATTTAATTTGACCCAAGCTGACCGTTTAGAGTGGGTTGTGGAAAACAACAATTTGAGAGTTGTGCCTGTTAAAATGAATCCTATTGATGAGTTCCGTGGTAAGGGGGGTGGCGGTGCTGTTGGAAGGCTTTTAGCTGATCGGAAAAAAGATAAGGAACGTGAATGAAGCGTTATCTTTTAGACACATCGGCACTGTTGACTTTGCGAGATGATGAAGATGGTGCGGATTTTATTGCTGGCCTAATGTATAAAGCCCAAGATAAACAATGTCTGTGTTTTGCCTGCTTTCTTTCGCTCATGGAAATATTATACAGAGTCTGGAAAGACGAAAACGAACTTGCTGGCCGGTTGGCCTACGAGGAGTGTCAGTCATTACCTATTAAATGGGTTCATGAAACAAAAAATCTACTTGAGGTGTCGGCAGAAATTAAAGCAAGAAATAAACTTTCTGTCGTTGATGCCTGGGTTGCTGCAAGTGCTTTTCAGGAAGATGCAATTTTGGTTCATAAAGATCCCGAATTTACATCTATTGAATGTCCTCAAATTGAGCTACCATATAAATAAAAGGCTTCGGTCATCATAACCTCCCCACAACGACTGTTTGATGTTTAAACATTTTTTAGCTGATTTGCCGAGGATCTGTACAGATATATTGAAATCAAGAACGCACAAATTCCATCAGCAAAGAATAGTCATGATTGTCGGCTGCTTTTAATGATTCAATATACCGTTTTCTGCTCTCACCTTGTTTTATAAGGCTTGCACTTCCCCATGTAAAGGCAGGTTTTTTTAAAATTTTTTCGAGTATCAGATCTGCCATTAGTCTTGCATGTCGCCCATTACCGTTTGGGAATGGGTGGATACATACCAGACGATGATGAAAGTGTACCGCAAACTCATCGGGCGTGAATGTTTCAAATTCGGTCCATGCTTTTGCATCATCGCAGAGTTTCTT
>JAUWFS010000122.1:0-10104 GCA_030606805.1 Deltaproteobacteria bacterium | reverse complement strand
AAGGATTATCTCGATTTCCTGCTCGGTGAGGGCATCTGAAACGTTGCCCTCCCTGGCGACGCATGTCATAACGGACGGCGCCTTGGGTTTACTCCCGATGATTTTGGGAAGGGCGCCAGCACCGGCATGGTTCAGGTGAAGGCACACGAGGCGACCTTCCCCATGTACAACATCGACAATCTTCTTGAGTTCTGTTGCGCTCTCAGAGAGATGGATGCAGGGCTGTTTAGGGTGTTCCCTGCCATCAGCAGTAACCGAAACAGGCTCAATAATTACCAATCCCGGCCCGTTTTTGGCGATCTGTTGGTAGAAAGTCAATTGGCGGTCTGTCACGGTGCCGTCAGGATTGCCACGGCCTATCTTGATCGGGGGAAAGATAAACCGGTTTACAAGCTCCAGATTACCTAAGCTAAATGTTTTGAACATTCTTTTCATGATATGCCTCCTGTTTGATTTTTTAGTTTTATCTCTGCGCATCCACAGATGCCTTGTTTAATTATTTATAGTTTTGTTCTTTAATATCCCATGGCGTAAAGGATGCTTCCAACGGCCAGTCCAAAAGCAAGATTGAAAACTTTAATCAGCACAAAATCCTTGAGGCTGTAAGAAAGAAGGGGCAGCATGCCGTGCCCGTCCTGGACGAATGACGCGGTGAAAAGTACGGAAAAGGGCACCAGCCCTTGCGCATACATCATTACGAATATCAGATGCGGCCCTGACTCAGGTACTATTCCAATTAAGGCGGCGATCAAGAGCACCCAAATCATCTGCTGCCGGATAAAGGCGTCCAGGTTCCAAAAGGCCAAACCCCAATGTACAAAGAATAGGGCGCCAAAGGTCCACAAGAAAACACGAAAGAGGTGCTTCTTGACTATGTGGTCCCAAATGTGAACGTGCAGGTAATGTTCTGAGCAAACCGCAGCAACATATAAGGAGCACACTGAAAGGCCCATAAACGTAATGCGTTTCCAGTTCCAATGGGTTGGGCCAACAGTTCCCACTAAAACCAACACGAGAAAAGAGCCTATGAGGGCAAGAAGGAGAAAACGGGTAAAGGAAAGCGACCGAACATTTTGAATAATATTTTTAGGCTTAAAAATGTCGCCAGCCCTAAGCGAATCTTTATCTCCCGGAACGCACTCTTCACACTGATGCTCAAGACAAGATTCACATGGAACAATGCCAACGATCCTAATGATTTTGTCGCTTACCAAGGCAAAAAAGATCCCCAAGAAAAACAGCAATCCGAAAAGCGCCAAGGCTGTAGCCGGGAACTGGGTGAGCATTACAAAGGCTTCATCCCCGGAAGTGGCTATCATTCCACCCACTATTGCACCGAAACTGATTATGCCGTGGACATAGAGGCTTACGTTCATGAAAGCACCCAGACAACCCGGGGTGGAACCAAGAAAAGAGGCCAGAGTATACTGCCGCCACAGACCCCCTTGCATGATCGCGGTCATCCGCCTTTCGCTCACCGTATCAATAAAATCGACCAAAAGCATCATCACAAAGACAAAAACGGTGATCATCAGGGCATGTTTGAAAACAGAGAGAATTTCCATTTCATTTTCGCCGTATCGTTTAGTGGCTCGTCTCTCATCTTTTAGGCATATTTCAATTCGCAATTCCCGGAGCGAGCCTTAGGGCTCGACACTCACATGCCCACCCCATCAATTTTGGTCCCGCACTCAGAGCACTTTCCATCTTGCAAGCGATTTCGTATCAGTGTCAGGCCATAGCGCTCGATGAGAATGGCCCCACAGGCGTAGCAGTAAGTATTTTCACCATCCTCACCGGGCACGTTGCCTTCGTATACGTAGCGCAAGCCCTCTTTGATGCCAATTGCGCGAGCGCGGCTGAGAGTAGCTACCGGAGTTCGTGGTTTGTCCAGCAACTTATATGCCGGATAAAACTGGGTGATGTGCCACGGCACTTCCGGGCCAACGCTTTTCACGAAACGACCTATGTCACGCAGCTCTTCCTGTCCATCGTTTAAGCCTGGAATAATGAGTGTTGTTACTTCAACCCACACACCAAGCTCTTTCACCAGTCGGATTGTTTCAAGCACCGGCTTCAGACGCGCTCCGCAGATCTCTTTGTAAGATTTTTCCGTAAATGCCTTCAAGTCGATGTTAATGGCATCCAGATATGGCGCAAGCTGGCGTGCAGCCTTGGCGCTCATATATCCATTACTTACAAACACGTTTTTTATTCCTTCCTCTTGAGCCAGGACAGCGGTATCATAGAAAAATTCGTAAAAGATCGTTGGTTCGGTGTATGTGTAGGCAATTGTTCCACAACCAGCGGCTTTTGCAGCCGCCACAACCTGTTCGGGTGTGCGCTGATGGCCAATGATTTTTCCCCTGTGTTCGTGGGAATACTGAGAGATATCAAAGTTCTGACAGTGCTTGCAGTGAAAATTGCAACCCACTGTCCCGATGGAAAAGGCCTGGGAGCCGGGCAGGAAGTTGAATAAAGGCTTTTTCTCTATAGGATCGATATGCTCGGCAACGATCTTGCCATATACGAGACTGTAAAGCTTTCCGCCCCGGTTTTCCCTCACACCGCAAATACCCCTTTTCCCTTCTTTGATCTTGCACCGGTGCTTGCAAAGATTACAGCGGACCTCGCCTCCCGGAAGGGATACGTAGAACATTGCCTCTTTCATATAGTCCTCCCCTATCATTCGCAAACAGCCCTTTGGCGCTATTTTCCCACCTCGAGGGAATTTTCCCACAATCCATGGATATTGCAGTAGGCCAGGGCGTAAAATGACTCAAAATCCCCGATCCGGTTAATTTGAAAGCGGACGTTAGGATTGCTGTACACGGGAGCGCAGGCAGCACGACCCAGAGTAATCACCTGTTTGTTGTCCTTTCTCACTCCATAGAGTTCAATCCATGTAATGTGGTGTTCAACCGTGTTAGGGTGAAGCGTATTATGACCCACAACCACACGAACGATGTCTTTGCCTGATTTATATCCCTTGCCAATCTCGATGTCGGGGACATGTTTCCCGCTTCCTTCATCGTTGGCTACCTTGATGATTTGTGCAAAATTTATTTTATCCTCCCTCTATAATTTTTGCAACAACTTGGTTGAACGCTTGTGTTACCTCTGAATCCGGATATTTATCCATGTACGATTCCCCCGCGTCAGCACAGTTTACCATTTTAGCGTCCAAAGGGATTCGACCCAAGAAAGGGATATCCATGGCCGTGGCCGTTCTGGAACCGCCTCCGCTACCGAACAAGTCTATCGCCTTCCCGCAGTGGGGGCACACAAAACCGCTCATGTTTTCTATCAATCCAAAGACCTGCATGTTAACGGTTTTGCAAAAATTGATGGATTTCCTGACGTCATCCAAAGACATCTCTTGCGGCATGGTTACGATGATCGCCTTGGCATCCGGGATGGTTTGCGCAACGGTGAGTGGCTCATCTCCCGTTCCAGGCGGGGAATCAATAATGAGATAATCAAGCTTTCCCCACTGTACGCCAGAGATAAACTGCCGGATGACTTGCAGCTTCAAGGGCCCCCGCCATATCACGGCCTTATCCGGATCTCCGGCCATTGATCCAACGGAGACCACTTCCAGGTTGTCTGAATAAGGCTTGGGTTTTATTCGCCCGTCAACACTCGCCTCAAGAACCCCCTTGAGACCCAGTATGCGGGGAATGTACAGGGCCATGGAGATCTACATCCATAAGGCCTACTCTGGCCCCCTGCTTTGAAAGGGCCATGGCCAAATTAGCGGCAACGCTTGTCTTGCCAACACCCCCCTTGCCGCTCATGACTATGAATTTGTTTCTAATTAAGGACAAGGAGTCTTTGATGATCTGATCCTGTGCGGCCATAGCCGCCTTCCGTTCAGATAAATGGCTGTCGCCTTTCTTTTTCTTGCTGATATGGACAGTCTTGACCATATGAACACCTCCTAATCATAAGCAGTTCGGCCCACAAGGTCGATGTCGTGTCTTTTAAAATCTCGATGTGTTTGATTCCAGGCTTCACAAAAAGGTGGCATTAGGTTCTTCTACATCGCAATCCAAAAGCTGGACATCGAATTTAAGGGAAATGGCCAGATTGGTGGCTATAGTTGTTTTCCCTGTTTTTGGCTGTGTAATACACGGTAGTATTTTTACGTTCCGTGCGGATCTGATCGGCACGCACAAGATTGCCAAGGTATTTTGACACCTCGTTGAGATGCATACCGAATATGCCTGCAATCTGATCCGCTGTACACGGTCGTCGTTGCAACATGGAAAAAATTGTTTCCTGGTTTGCCTGTATATGGTTTGCATGCTTTGCGCTGAACTCCGCAATAACCTGTGCTGTCGGGTGAAACAGATGTATCAGCGCTTCCATACGTTCCCTGGTCAGGGCTGTGGCAAAATCCTCCGCTGGTGGACGAACAGCCGTATTGAGATGGATGCGGTCCGGACCGATTTCCTTTGCAAGAGCCGCGATTTTGCGGACATCGGCAGGCATCGAGTTGATCCCTCCCATCAGAAAGATCTCCATCCACAACTGTCCCTTGAATTGCGCACGAAAATCCTTTTGCCCCTCGACCAGGTGATCGAACAGTAACTGTGGATGGGGGCGGTTCACCCATCCATAGGAAGCCTGGTCCCAAGCGCTCAGAGAAACCTTCACAACGTTGGCAAGAGATGCCGCATCACGCACTTCCTGAAGATATAGCATCGTACCGTTAGTCAAGAGCGCGGCGGGAATTGTGCTTTCTGAGCATATGAACTCAAGTATTTCCCCGAAGCCGGAATGCAATGTAGGCTCCCCTGAACCGGAAAGGGTAATGTAGTCTGCCCTGCCATCTGCCTTTAGCCAATCTTTCAGTTCGGATAATACCATATCTGTTGGGACATATTCTTGCCTAATCACAGTTCTTTCAGTGGTTCGTCCTAACTGACAAAATACACAATCCAGACTGCATGTCTTATAAGGATTCAGATCAACACCAAGAGAGCGCCCGAATCGACGGGATGGCACTGGGCCAAACAGATATTTATAGTCTTTCATTTATCAGTTTTCCTTACTGGAATTCCCTTTAGCAGAATGTTTGATCGGACCTCTCCATATTATCGCATCATCCTTGTTTTGGGTAAGCGATTTCACTGAAACCGCCTGTAGATTTTCAGAAAAGCTCATGGGGGTAAGCTTCTGATTCAGAGTCAGCATCCCTTCATGCCCCAGCATTCTGGGAACATCAGTACCGTGCAGATCAGGTCTGCGCCTTATTGATTCACATTCATCAACAGTAAGGCGGACCTCCTCCAGCTCGATCATTGAAATACCTCTTGGTTTAAAGTAGCTTACATCTGGATCAAAAGCTACTATACGATTCTTCCGGGGTCTAACCATCACATCTCCATTATGAGAATATACTCAAAACAGCTAAAAAATAATTAATAGTTTTCATATTGTCAATAAACATTTTAATTTTTATATATGATCCTGTTGATTTACTATCTTCTCAAAAAAATCGACATTTGACTACTAATAAAATATTAACAAAATCAGTAGGTTGTATAGTGTCATTTGGTAGTTGTAGTAGTAGTAGCGTGAGCTAAGAAACGGGGACGAAATAACTTCCCCAAGTAGGCGGGTAGATTTGGGTCAAATTTGTTCGATCTTAAATCACAAAAGTTGATAGAATAGCAGGCTATTTTGATATTTTTGGGATTTAAGATCGGGCAAAGATGGCTTGAAGCTGTGATGCATAGTTGGGGAAGTTATTTCATCCCCGTTCCTTAGCACAAGGAAGAAAAACTGATTGTGTGAGGTAACAGTTCAGCCACTAATGCTAAATTATGAATTTTAAGTGAATTATATTATAATCTTGGTGACTTACTTAGTGCCTTTGTGGCCGAGCTGTTACGTTGTTATTTTAAGATTTTAATGATTTTGGGTTGATATGCTTCTTTCTTGGATAACTCTTTTCCTTTTGCTTTAACAAAGAAAAATGCGGCAAACAGAAATAAAAAACCAGCAAGCACCGAAAATATTGACTGATCATAATTAAATATCGCCGCAATTTTATCGCCGATAACTACTCCCAGGATTAAAAATAAAACCGGAACCATATAAACGAGAAAAGATACTTTTAATAATGAAGATGTTTCAAAGCTGATAGTAACCCTGTCATCGACCTTTGCTCCCACAGCATTTATTGCTTCCACCTCCACATCTTCATCAGACCCTCCAGCAGTATCACAGAAACCTTTTGCCGAGCATGACTCACAGGCGGCGGATTTAGTGCATTTAACCCATGCTGTAGAAGAATAAACCTTTGTTATAATGCCTTCTGAGGTTGCCAAAATATATATAGCCTTTTTCGTAATAGTTCAGCCACAAAGGCACTAAGACACCAAGATTATAATATAATTCCTAATGTACAGAACATGCCGTATCTACAACTTTTTTCTTCTCTTTTTGATAACACTTTTTGTTCCTTTGTGACTTAGTGGCTGAACTATTATTCTTTTTCTTTAAATTATAGAATAATCACAGAAACACGAAACAGGAAAAAATTTTAGGTTTTGAAACTTTAGTGCGGCGTAGAAATTTAAGCGGTATTTTCTTTCCAGACAAGTCAGGGGAACTTTTTGCAATATGTTTGATTTACAAAAGTCCCCCCTGGATTTACTATTTTTAAACCATTCCTTTGAATGCAAAAAACGCAAGAGAGAGCATTCCCGCAGTAACAAGCCCAATAGCAGTATCTTCGAGCGGTTTTGGAACTCTAGCCAGGAGTATGCGTTCACGTACACCTGCAAAAAGAACAAGAGCAAGACCAAAACCAGCCGCATAACTAAATGATGTAACAAGGCTCTGCACAAATGTATATTCTTCATTGATATTTATCAGGCAGACCCCCATTACAGCGCAGTTAGTTGTAATAAGCGGCAAAAAGATTCCAAGACCTTTATACAGCGCTGGAATGCTCTTTCTTAAGAACATTTCAACAAACTGAACAAGAGAAGCTATTACAAGAATAAAAGCAATAGTTCTAAGATATTCAAGATTGAACGGTTTTAAAACATATGCCTCAATAAGCCACGTTATTGCACCTGCCATAACAAGAACAAAGATTACAGCCATTCCCATTCCAATTGCTGTTTCCATTTTCTTTGATGTGCCCATAAAAGGACAGCAACCCAGATACTGTGCAAGCAGAATGTTGTTAACAAGGATGCAGCTTATAGCGAGGAGTATATAATCTCCCATTAGAATTTCTCCTATTTATTTCCTGCAAGGTTCATCATACAGAGCATGAGCCCAAGACACACAAATGCGCCGGGCGCCTCGACCATGAATGTAAAAGGCTGATAAGAGGGACCAAATACAGACATTCCTAAAAATGTACCGCTGCCAAATACCTCCCGTAAAGCGCCGATGGAAGCCAGGGAAAGGGTAAACCCTAAACCTATTCCGAACCCATCCGCTATTGAAGCGACAACACCGTTCTTGTACGCAAATGCCTCGGCGCGTCCAAGCAAAATACAGTTAACGACAATAAGGGGTATGAAAATTCCAAGCTTTAAAAAAAGCGCATATGTATAAGCCTGCATAAGAAGTTCCACAACGATAACAAATGTAGCGATAATTACGATAAAACAGGCTATTCTTACTTTTGAAGGAATTATGTTTCGCAGCAATGAAACAAGTATATTTGAACATACAAGAACAAAGATTACAGCCACTCCCATTCCCAGTCCGTTTTCTACGGATTTAGTAACAGCAAGAGTGGGACAGAGGCCTAGCACAAGCCTGAATGGTGGTATCTCATCCCACAAACCTTTGACGAATTCCTGAGTGATAGTCTTAGCCATCTTTTACTCCCTACTTAGTGCCTGAACGTAAACTGCTAATTTTCCCAATTTCTGCGTCAGGCTTAAATTTTAATTCTCAAAATACTCCATGTATTCCTGCGGTTAAAATTTGCGCCTTCCTTGAACTTGAAAAAATTTTCTAGTTTTCGTTCGGGCACTACTTAAATTCCTTTATTTTTTCAGCAATCTGAGGTTTTAAACGTTTATAAACACTACCAGCTTCTGTTATGCCACCACAAACACCTCGTGAGGTAACAGTGGCTCCGGATAAGGCGTCGATTTCTCCGCCGTCCGGTTTGACCTTAAAAGATTGAACCAAACCCAATGTTTTGAATTGATCTGAAAATTTAGGATCTGTTTTTGCTTTTGAACCTATGCCTGGCGTTTCACTGTGGGTGGTTACACCCATGCCGATAATTTTGTCGTCATCTATGTTTATACCAACCATAAGACCGATATCACCGCCAAAACCCTTTCCAAAACTTTCGAATGCCACAGTGTCGGCTTTACCGTCGAATACACCTACAAAGAAGCTTCTTTCAATATCGCCGTCCTTGATTTTAAAGCGGTCAACAATAGGATCATTGGAACATCCCTCAAGAATATTCCTTATTGCGGGTCCTTTAACAAACACTAACTGCTGGTATTCGATCTTTTCCTTTGTCCCTCCACGGATTGCGGCAAGTAGGCCTCCTGAGAAACAGCTAAGTACAGTCAGAACCACGATCATTTTTATTATTTCACGCATTTTAAGCTACCTTTCCAATCGCTTTTGGACTGATCTTATCTAAAAGCGGATTTACAAGGTTCATAATCAGGATCGCAAAGATCACGCCATCAACATAAATACCGATATTTCTGATGAGTACGGTCAAAAAACCCGTGCCGGCGCCGTAAATAAGCATTGGAATAAAATTGACCGGTGAAGAGGAATCTTCGGTTGCAAGAAAAAAGGCGCCAATCAAAGTGTAACCGGCAAAAAGATGGACAACCGGGCCTGCATAACGTGCAGAATCACCCATATTAAACATTAAAGCGGTTATAAAGACACCGGCTAAAAAGGAAAGAGCTATTTCCCACCTGATGATTCCTCTGATAATAAGATAGATCCCTCCGGCAATAAGGCCGAGCCCAAATGTCGAGCCTATTCCACCTGACTGTTTACCTATTAAAAGATCACCCATGCTGAATGAATCAACAGCAGATACGCCAAAATGTTTCAGAGCGGCAAGGGGATAAACCATGGCAAAATCGAAATCGTAATTTATAAGTGCTTCGTTAAAATCAAAGATGTTTTTCCATGATATCATGAGAATGGCAATGGCTACCACAACAGGATTAAAGGCATTGCCCCCGATTCCGCCGTAGATCTGTTTCCCGATAATAACGGCAACAAATGTTCCTAATATTACAAGCCACCACGGCGCTGTTGCAGGCAAAAGCATGCCGAATATCATACCGATAATGGCTGCATTACCGTCTCCAATGGTAATTGAACGTTTTGTTACTCGACAAAATATTAATTCCCAGATAATTGCCGAGGAGATGGAAAGTGACACAACGCCGACAGCCGGCATGCCATAGTAAATAATGCCAAACAGTATTGCCGGGAGAGCCGCAAGCGCCATATTATAATTTCGTGTAGATATTCTGTTTCCATCATGCCAGAAAGGGGCATGTGAAACTATAAATTTGTTATTATCAACCATTAGTTGCCTCCGCTGTATTTGCCCTGTCAAGCTCATATTTTGCCGACCTTATATACTGGAATATCGGCATTCCAGATACACAAACATAACTGCAAAGACCGCATTCAATGCATGAATACAGATCGTACTGATCCGCTGCTTCTTCATATTGTCCGGTTTCAAGAAACCGGACAAGCAGGTTAATCTGAATATTTGCCGGGCATACCCTTATGCAGTCGCCGCAGTTTATGCAGGGGTAATCTGAAATAACAGGTATATCATCTCTATCCTGAACAATAATGGCATCGGTGTCGGGCTGAACCGGATGATCCTCTGAATAAACAGAAGAGCCTGTCATGGGGCCGCCGAATATTATCCTGTCATTTTCGTTCAGGGTAATATTAAAAGCCTTGAATATATCGCTTGCCGGTGTTCCGATTCTGGCCGATACAAGTGTTTTAGAGCCGTCTTTATTAACAAGTGTAAATGTTTTTGTTACAGGTAGTTGTCCGCTGTTAAAAGCATTTCCGATAGATGCAACTGCTTCGGCGCTGATAAAACAG
>JAUWFS010000063.1:0-14595 GCA_030606805.1 Deltaproteobacteria bacterium | reverse complement strand
TATAATTCTTTCATCATTGCTATCTCATCGCAGTCGGGGAACTTAACACACAGTAAACAATCTCCCCATATCTTGAGAGGAAGGTCTGATCTGGGTATTTTTACAAAACCGTATTTCTCGAAAAATTCCGGCCTGTAGGTAAGTGTAAATACTTTTTTTATATTAAAGGATTTTGCCTCGGCAAGAGCCGCCTCAGCCAGTTTTGAACCAATTTTCTTCCTCAGATACTCAGGATGTACTGCAAGAGATCGTATTTCTGCAAGATCCTCCCAGCAGAACTGCAAGGCACAGCAGCCCAATACCCTTTCTTCACCTTCATTATTATCCACATATACAGAGAAATCCCTTAAATGATCATAAAGTTCACTCAGGGGGCGGGGAAGAAGTTCGCCTTTTTTGCCATAGTCCTGAAGAAGACCATGAATCGCTTTTATATCCTTTATATTTGCTTTCCTGATCAAATTATTCTCCTGACTTAGGGCTCGGTCACAGCAACAGAAATTTACTCGCTTGATCTCTTTATATGAACCGGAGTAGTTGCAAATATTGTAGCCGGAACTGAATAATAATCAAGAATTTTTTATTGTTTTTGTTTCCAGGTGCTTCAAAGTATTTTCCACCGCTTTTTCAGACAATAAAAATATTGCCTTATATACAGTTATTTGTTATTTTTTAAAAATTTGTATAATTAATCTTCTATTTGGAGAGACGAAATGACTCAATGCGTTTTGCTGAACGCAGATTATACCTTCCTGAACATGGTCGACTGGAAGAGAGCCATGTGCCTGATGGTCAAGGGCAAGGTTAAGGTATTAAAACATTCGGAAAAAATAATCAGAAAAACTGAAGGAGCTGTGATTAAAATCCCTGCTGTCATGAGATTAATCAAGCTTATAAGAACTCTGTACAGAACCAGAATACCTTTTAGCAAAAAAAATATTTTTGTAAGAGATGGATTCAAATGCGCTTATTGTAGCGCAAAGAATGTAAGATTAACTATCGATCATATTCTACCAAAATCACGAGGCGGCAAAACCGATTTTGAAAATTGCGTTTCCTCCTGCAAGCCATGCAATAATAATAAAGGCGGCAGAACTCCAAGAGAAGCCGGCATGTTCCTTAAACTAAAACCTTATCAACCAACAATTTCAGAGTTCTTAAGATTGAAAGTCAAAAACCTCGGCATTAACGACACGTTAAAAGATTTTGGTATTCTCTAACTACATAAGCCAGTAAAAAAACTATGTTATGCCGCTCTGCGGCGCTGTATAGGCTTATCCACTTTTACAACCCACATGCAGGTTGGCAATTCCCATTGTTAAACTTTTCCATCTAATATTTATGAATCCTGCTGAACGCATAATTGCAGCAAAACTTTTTGGGTCTGGAAATTTAGCGACAGAAGAAGGAAGATACTGGTAGGCCTTCAGGTTCTTTGATAAAAACCAGCCTATTAAAGGAAGAATTATCTTGAAATAAAAAAGATACAACGACAATAAAAACCCCTTTGGGGGTGTGGCTAACTCAAGCACAAGCAACATCCCGCCTGATTTCAAACTGTCATAAAATAGCTTCAGTACTGATGGTTTGTCACAAATGTTACGAATCCCGAATGCAATGGTTATAGCATCAAATGTTTCTTCTCTGAATGGAAGATTAAAGGCATTCCCTGCTAATAGATAAATGTTGGAGCTGTCTGGTATTGATTTTATTTTATTTTTTGCAGACATAAGCATATTAGGAGAAAAATCAACGCCAAAAATTGAAACCCCTGTTCCTTTCTGCCGCAAAATTTCAATTGCGACATCTCCTGTCCCGCAAGCCACATCAAGCAGCACTCCATTATCAGGCGCCTCAATCGCTGATACCATAGTCCTTCTCCAGTAAATATCCTGGCTTAAACTTAAGAGGCGATTTAACAAATCATACCTGGGCGCTATTGACTCAAACATCTCCCGTATAAAAGGCAACTCCATATCCTTCATTGACAACCCCGCTTTTTGCATTACATTATTTGATTAAAATTGCTATTTAAATAACAAACAATCGCACTGTCTTAACGATTTAAATATATACATCATTATAGTCAGGATAAAAACCTAAATTTTTAAACCTCATAACAACATACGTAAACATAAAACTATCAGGATATAAATGATTACAAAACGTGATTATTATGAAATTCTGGGCATAAACCGCAATGCTACAGCAGATGAGATCAAAGCAAGCTATCGAAAACTCGCCCTAAAATACCATCCGGACAGAAATCCCAACAACAAAGAGGCTGAAGAAGAATTCAAGGAAGCTGCTGAAGCATATGAAGTTCTGCATGATACAAATAAGCGCCAGCTATATAACCAGTATGGTCACCAGGGACTTGAAGGAACGGGTTTTTCAGGATTCGGCGGTTTTGAAGACATTTTTTCAAGTTTTGGAGACATTTTTGAGGATGTCTTCGGCTTTGGTACCGGAAGGAGTTCAAGAAGCAATGCAAAAAGAGGGACGGATCTTCGTTACGATTTAACGCTCAGCTTCATGGAAGCAGCTTTTGGAACGGAAAAAAATATAACTATCGAAAAAATGGAACTATGCCCTGTCTGTAACGGCAGTACTTGTGAGCCAGGGACACAGATGGAAAGTTGCTCCTATTGTCAGGGCACTGGCCAAATTTCCCGCTCACAGGGTTTCTTTACAGTTAGAACTACCTGTCCTCAATGTCATGGCAGGGGGCAAGCCTTAACTCACCCTTGCTTACATTGCAGTGGAACAGGAAGGATCAAGGACAAAAAAAAGGTTTCAGTAAAGATTCCTGGAGGAGTTGATTCAGGTTCCAGGCTTCGACTTACAGGAGAAGGAGAAGCAGGAATATACGGCGGCCCTCATGGAGATCTTTACGTTTTTATAAATGTACAACCTCATAAATTTTTTCAACGCGATGATACAGATATAATATGCCAGGTAGAACTTTCTTTCGTGCAGGCTTCTCTAGGCGACAAAATAATGGTACCCACCTTAAATAGCGAAAAAAAACTCGAACTACCAAAAGGTACGCAGTCCGGTAAGTTATTCCGCTTCCGAGGCGAGGGCATCCCTTCTCTCAGAACCGGCAGACGCGGCGACCAGATCATTCAGGCAGTCATTAAAACCCCCACGAATCTGAACAAAAAACAGGAAAAGCTGCTCAGGGAATTTGAAAAACTTGAATCAGGCAAAGTTGCCACCAGATTAAAAAATATTCTTAAAGGCAGTAGCGCAAAAATAGCCGGATAAAAAAGGTAAAAGTCTACCACGGAACGACACAGAGTTTCACTGAAAATTGTAAACAATGAGTAAATGCAACAACCTGAATAGTTACGATAATTCAGTGTAATTCCGTGAAAATCCGTGGTGAACTATTAAAAAAATAAATATGTTTGAATTAAAAATTATTACACATTTTGCCGCTGCCCACCGACTTAAGCTGGTAGCAAAAAAATGTGAGAACTTGCATGGACACAACTGGAAGATTGAGGTCAGTGTTGCAGGAGAAACCTTGAATAATGCCGGCGTATTAATTGATTTCGGGGAACTTAAGGGTTATCTGTCTGAAATTATAGAAAAACTCGACCATACATTTCTTAACGAACTTGATTTCTTTCACAACGACAACCCATCTTCAGAAAACATTGCCTGTTATATAGCAAATGAACTTAAGAAAAAAATTATCGGCCATGATATTAAAGTTGCACGTGTTACAGCATGGGAGTCAGAAAATGCATGCGCTACCTATAGCCTAAATTGAGCGGTTTTTTTCTTGATCTGCACCGTTCTCTTGCGCATAAAGGCTTCGCAAAAAATCTCGACATATCCACGGGTATGTCTGCGGTTTTTGCAAATCCTTATGCATCAAGATCTCAGCACATATCTTCGCAAAAAATCGCTCAACTTAGGCTATAGATTTCCAGAATGTCTTCGATGATTAGGGCTCGGTAAAAAATAACTTGGTAGAATTTGCGCCCGAATTTGCCGTAGATTTAATCGACCTGATTGAGCAAAACCGCAGGAATAGCGAGCTATTTCGAGGACTTTTGTGATTGAAGATCGGTTAAAGATATGGTGAAGTCGGGATGCAAAAATGCCAAGTGTACCATTTCATTCTTTTTACCGAGCCCTTATCGTTGCCTTGGTTATATTTAAGGTAAAATAACATGACATATTCTTGGGATCAGACCGCGACAATCAACATTTATCGGGATTCAAGATAGTTTGTGGTATATGCTGTAAAAAATGCAGATCTTAAGCCGTATATTTAGTTAGACTTCTGACAAACGGGATTGACAGTTTTATTGTGTTGGCATAATATACCAACAATGAAAGCGAAGTTAATCAAACATGATAAGATTACAGACGAAGCTGGTAATACGATAGAAATCAAAATGTGGGCGGTGCCCAAAACCGCAGACAAGCCTTACGGTTTCAAATATTCTTTGGTTTATATCGTAAACAATAAACGGATAGTTGGTAATGATAACGCCGAAGAAAAAGGCGACCACAGACATTATAAAGAACGGGAAGAACCTTACCTATTTGTAGGTCTTGAAAAGTTGGCAGAGGATTTCTACAGAGATGTAGAGCATATAAAGAAGGAGAGATATGAAAATCAGAAAAGTCAGAGTCGGTATAAAAGACCTTAAGACCGCATTAAATGAATTTGTTGAAATCGGTAAGGCTGTTGAAGACGGAAAGCCTGTACAAAAAGAAAAAGGTGTATATTTTACAAGTGTTGAGGCTTTCAGAAAAGCGATAACTCCTAAGCGACTCGCACTCTTGAAGGCGATTAAAACGGAAACACCTTCATCTGTCCGTCAGTTATCAAAAATTGCGGCCCGGGATGTAAAAAATGTCTCGACGGATATTAAATTCCTTGAACAAGTCGGACTTGTCGATATCAAAAGAAATGATGAGGCAGAAAAGGGAATTACACCGTCTGTAAGCTACGATAAAATTTTGTTTGAAATAGCAGTCTCATGAAGCTGGTGAGAGAGGGGAACGTCCAGAATACAAGGGAGGAGTTGAATTTAGGCGTTTCTTTTTTCATTACGCTTTTTCCATTCCAAGCCCTCATTTTTTGAATAGTTTAAAATATCCCAGCTTTTTTTCTTCTTTCTAAATACAAATAATTTACAGTAATTTCAAATAAATGGCGCCGGGTTTGTTTCTTTTAACCGGTGGTTGATATCTTTGTCGATACTTTCGGCATCTCTTTCCGGCACTTTACATGCTGTAAAAACTGTGCTTCACCCGGAAACAGCCTCATGAACTTTCCTGACCACTTCATTGGCTTGTAGTCGTCGTTTTAACCCGAAATGCCAGGCCTCCTGCAGGAGTGTTTCACTATCAGGCGGCCTGTTATCGTATACGATGCGCAGAACATTTTCCCTGATAAAACCGATATTCGGGGGCTTTCGGGCTTTCAAGGTATCTTTATCAAGACTATGATCTTTATCTCGGGTAATTATATTAATGAACCGCCCGACTTTCTACAGCCTTGCGGAACCTTCTGAGTTGAGGTGAAAATTTTGCATTGGCAGGTTTGGCTTCAGTTGCCAAAACAGGTTATTCGGTAATTTCTCTTTCTTTAAAAACGGACATTATGCTCTCCATTTTATCCAAAATATGGATAGACGTTAAGCCAACTTTGAAGCAGAAAATTGAATCATAAAAGCACTGTTCTCAAAAAGGTTGGTAAAAATGATGGAAAAAACTTGAATATTTGTATGGAGTTCTATATTTTGTATTATATGTAATATGTAAAAATTATGAATACCTTAGTAGGAAGAATCTTTATATGGTGGTGGATTTTAGTGAATTTAGGGAGGTGACTTAGAATGCCTGCGATACCAGAGAGAATTTCCAGGTTCATAGACAATCTGGAAGAATCGGGTACAGATTCAGAATCAAAGCTTAAGAAAATCATAGAAAACGAATATCGGCGTAGGTTAAATAGGTACTATTTAATAGATAGGCTCCTGAAAAAGAAGTATAAGATGAAATTTGAGGAGTTCAGAGATCAAGAGTTGGTGAAGAAATTCGATTATTCTTTGGATGCCGAATCTGATTTCTGTGATTGGGAAATGGCTATTACAGGGATAGAGTGCTTGCAGGAAGACCTCGCTGAATTGTCGGGAACCAATAGATGAGAACTGACGAGTTAGAAAAAGAAGCGAAAAAGGCTTTGAAAACATTTCCGTTCCTAAAGAAAATGGAACTTATTGACAAGCACAGAGGAGCAATCAAGCTGCGACTTTATGTGGAAGAGAATTTTTACATCCAGGCATATTACAATATGATAACGGGGACCACTAATTTCGTCGCCATAATTGGCAATCAAAGGATTTTTGGAAAGGACTGTGACCGAGATGGCTGGCACAGGCATCCCTTTGATGATCCGGATTCTCATGATTGTTCTTCAGAAGGAAGAAAAGGCGTAACTCTGACCGATTTCCTCGAAAAACTTCAGGAAATCATCGAAAAAGAAAATTTGCTGTAATCTCAAAGTTGTTGAATCCAAGAAGCTTAGCCCTCCTCATTACTCCTTATCGTTTTCATTCGAGCCAAACGGATGAATATGTGTGTCACCACCGTCAGGAAGAGGAATTGAACTTTTCTTTACATTCATTACTTCAAATACTGTTTGTTTATCTATTCTAAAAAATAGATACAAAAAGCACCCTTTTATTTATTGATGAAATTCAACATTCAGCAGAAGCTGTTCAATCGCTCAGATACCTTTATGAAGATGTAAAGGATTTGCACGTTATTGCTGCTGGTTCACTCCTGGAAGTTTTTTTAAAAAGAGAAGGTTTTTCTCACATTGCCGATAAAAAAACAGGCTCATGCCGGCGGCGCACGCTGTCACGCGTGGTCGGCCCATCCCGCAAAGAGGAAAATAAGAATAGGGGATGGGGTTGAATTTAGTGTACCCAATACACCTTTTTCAATTAAATCGCCTCTTAAGGTGTAATCCAAAATTCTGAAAATCTATTTACTCTGGCCTGAATTCCACTGTTTAATAAGTTCATCTCTTGTAACAATTGCAGATACATCATCAACTTGTTTGCGGATATTTTCCAGGCCGCCCTCCTGACGATCGACCAGAATTACCGCCTTTACTACCTCCATTCCTTCTGAACGCGCTCTCTCGATAGCTTTAACAGTAGAACCTCCGGTTGTCGCAACATCGTCTATAATCACAACACGGTCCCCCTGCTTTATATCGCCCTCTATCCATCTGACAATGCCGTGGTCCTTCCGGGTTTTTCTTATTGAAAAAGCATTTATGGGGTTTCCTTTTAATCCGGAAGTAAAAGCCGTTGCAATAGAAATAGGATCAGCGCCGAATGTAAGACCGCCGATTCCATCAACATCTGAGTCCTTTATAGCTTCGTATACGAGATGACCAACAAGAAACATTCCTCTGGGGTTTAATATAACAGGTTTGCAATTAACATATAAGCGGCTCATCTTGCCCGAAACAAGTTTGAAAGCTGGTTCATCACTGTATTTAAAAGACTTTTGGCAAATCATCTTGATCAATTCTTGCTTCATTAACTAAACCCCTTTGGAAAGAAATTGTTGATTTTAAAGTAATAATCAGATAAAAAAGCCTCCACCGAAATGGAAGAAGCTTATTAATGGGAATCGGTGGAGGCTCAAAGCAAGGAAAACCGGAGACCCGGCACTCCTTGAACTCAAAAATTTAATTATCACTAAAAGCTAAAGTGGTCAATCCAAAAACACTATGAAAACATATATTCTGTCTTTATCTATATTTATTTTTATACATTTCCTAAGTTCCCCCCTTTCCCATGCTGTAGAAGAACCCGCCGAAACCTTTAGTCTTAAACATGCCGTAGAAACGGCATTAAAGGCCAATATTTCTCTAAAAATAAGCAAAGAAAAAGCAAATGCAGCCCTTGCCGTTGAAAAAAAACAAAAAACAAATTTTCTCCCAACTTTCAATGCAACCTATCAATACGAATATATAGACGAAGAAGCAACTATGGGCACTATAGTAGCTGGCTCACAAGAAGAATATACTCTTATTTCCAAAGTCACTCAGCCAATTTTTACAGGATTCTCATTACTGAACCAGTACAAAATCGCAAAACTTGGTCTTGATGCTGCAAAGATTAATGAAAAGCTTAAAAAACTGGAAATAATATTTGAAGCAAAAAAAATGTTTTTCTCCATTTTAAAAGCACAGAAGTTTCTGAAAATTTCTCAGGATACAGTAACACAAATAACGGCACAAAAAGAGGTTGCAAAAAACTTTTATGAAGTCGGCATGACGCCTTTAAATGATTTGCTGCAGGCAAAGGTCGAGCTGGCCAACGCCAGGCAGGAACTTATTAGTGCCCAAAATAATTTGGAAATAACTAAATCAAATTTTAACATCCTTCTCCGCAGGCCAATAAATGAATCTGTCAAACTTGAAGATGTTCTTAATTATACTACTTTTGCACATGATATTGATTACTGCTTTAAAGCGGCACAAAAAAACCGTCTTGAATTAAAAATAGCTGACCTGGAAATAGAAATTGCTGAAAAAGAAGTAAAACTTGCACAAAAAAATTATTACCCATCAATAAACCTTGAAGGCAGCTATTTCAAACGCGGGACAGAATGGGACGTTGACGGAGGCGATTATATATACGACCCCGAGGGCTGGAGCATAACTGCTGTCGCATCATGGGATTTCTGGGAGTGGGGCAGATCCATCTATGATGTTAAAGAAAAACAGAGCCGCCTTTCTCAGGCACAATACCAAAAAACTGAAATCTTAGACAACATTCGCATAGAAGTAAAACAAGCATACCTTAATACCCTGGAATCTGAAAAAAATATAACCACGGCAAAAAAAGCAATCGAGCAGGCAAAAGAAAACTTCAGGATAAACAAAGAACGCTACAAAGAACAAATAGCTACTTCTACAGATGTTATAGATGCTCAGACGCTTCTTTCAAGAACTGTGACTAATTACTATAAGGCGTTGTACGACTTTAAAATTGCAAAGGCATCTCTACATAAGGCTATGGGACAGGAAGTTATGGAATGATTGAGGGTAAAGATAAAAGTTCAATAATCCAGATGTTTCATGTTCACAAGCATTATGGCTCAAAAAAAGCTCTTATTGACATTAACCTTAATGTCTCCAAAAACGAATTTCTTTTTATCAGCGGCCCAAGCGGGGCCGGCAAATCAACCTTATTAAGACTTCTTTACCTTGGAGAACCGGTATCGGAAGGACAGGTTCTGGTGGACGGGATGAATCTGTCGAGAATCTCCAAAAAAAGAATCCCCCTCCTAAGACGAAAATTCGGAATTATTTTTCAGGATTATAAGCTGATATCTACAAAGACTGTATTCGATAATGTTGCTCTTGTTCTTGAGGCGTCAGGGAAAAAAAGAAAATTTATTGAAAAAAAGGTAAGAAGTGTTTTGCGAACTGTTGGAATAGAGCAAAGAATTAATGTCCTTCCTCACAGCTTGTCAGGCGGAGAACAGCAAAGAGTAGCGGTTGCAAGAGCTGTCGTTGGGGTCCCCAAGATAATATTAGCCGACGAGCCTACAGGAAGCCTGGATTCGGATTCAGCCGACATCATACTCAACCTTCTTAAAGGGTTTCACACACATGGGGGCACTGTCATCGTTGCAACCCATGATAAAGAACTTATCCGCAAAGCGGGAAGGCGGACATTATACCTTAAACAGGGACGTCTGCTTGGACCGACCCCCGATTAAATTCTATGGCCACTTATTATCATAGAGCTGTAAAGGATATTAAGGATAACGGTTTTCTCAGCGCTGTTACTATAATTACAATAGCTCTGTCTATTCTGATCGTCAGCGCTTTTGCTCTCTTTTTTACAAATGCAAACAACGTAATGAATTACTGGGAAAAGGGTATAAAAATAATGGCATACCTTAAACCCGGTATAAGTCAAAAAAACTTCCCGGATATAAAACTCAAAATTCAAGGGATATATGGAATCCAGGATGTAAACTTCATATCAAAAGAAGAAGCCTTTGAAAGACTTAAAGAACAGATGAAACGGCAATCTTCAATTTTGATGGATTTAAACGAAAACCCGCTTCCCGATGCATTTGAAATCAGCATGATAGCGTCATCGCAAAGTTGCGAAAAAGTTGAGGAAATAGCGACAAAAATTGAATCACTGCCATCAATTGAAGACGTAGAATATGGTCAGAAATGGTTAGAACGATTTACGAATATTTTTGATCTCTTCAGGCTGGCAGGATATGCAATGGGCGGCATATTATTTATGGCCGCCGTATTTATCGTGGCTAATACTATTCGGCTTGTAATCTATACAAGACGCGAAGAAATTAAAATAATGAGGCTTGTCGGAGCCTCGGAAAAATTTATCAGGGTTCCTTTTTACATCGAAAGTATTATACAGGGAACACTTGGAGGAATTATAGGTATTGCAGCTCTTTTTATCATTTTCAAGTTAATATCCTCAAATGTTGAGCATGGTTTCAAATATGAACTTCTTAATATAAAATTTCTATCTCCTGAATTTTACTGCGGAATAATACTGTGTAGCATGTTTGTAGGTTGGTTAGGATGTTATATTTCTCTAAAACAATTCTTAAAAGCTTAATACTTACCGCCGCCGTTATCATAACAGCTTTTTATCCTCCTGAACTTTATTGTTCAAATTCCAATGAAAAAGCAAATTTAACCATTGAGGATTTTAAAAAAAAAGCGGCAACTATCAACCGCAAAATTGAAAAACAAAAGGCTGAGATTAAGGCATTTACTATAAAGGAAAAAAATACTTTAATTAGATTGAATGATGCGGATTTTGCTTTGAGCAAAGCAAGAAAAAGCATTTCAGCAATAAAAAAAGAAATAGCTGATATTGAAAAAAAGACAAAGCAAACAACCAAATCATATATTGACTTAGTAGAAAAAATTAAAACTAATGAGGAACATGTATCAAAACGATTAGTTGCTCTTTATAAACTTTACTGTCTTGGCAAGATACACGTTCTCGCCTCGGCAGAATCAATGTTCGAAATTTTCCAGCGTGAAAATGCTTTGGAGAGAATTCTTGCCAATGACGAGGACAAGCAGAAAAAACTAATTGAAAATAAGGCGAAAGTTAAAAACATGCTGGACATTATGAACAGCCAAAAAAAGGGGAAAATCAATTTTGAGCAGGAAATAGTTAAGCAAATTAATATTATATCTCTTGAAAAAGAAAAACGCTCTAAGCTCCTTGCTGATATTCGAAGTAAAAAATCCCTTGGAATAGCTGCCATTGAATCCTTAAAAAACAGTGCAAATGAGCTTGATCAAACCATAAAAGCTCTAAGTATTGAATTTAAGCAGTTGAAACAAGTTGAAAAAATAAAAACAAAAAACTTTATTTCATTTAAAGGGTTGCTTAATATGCCCGTCAAAGGTAAAATTATTTCATTTTTTGGTCCTTACAAAAATACAAAATTCAATGTAAAAAATTTCAGGAGCGGCATTGATATTAAAGCCGGCAGAGGAGAGCCGATACATACCGTGTGTGATGGCCTGATAATTTATTCAAGCTGGTTTAAAGGCTACGGCAACATGGTTATCATAGCTCATGGAGAAAATTATTACTCTGTTTATGCACATATTGAAGAACTCTTTAAGACAAAAGGAGATGAAGTAGAAAAAGATGAAGTTATCGCCACAGTGGGAGATACAGGTTCAATGGTCGGTTCCGGGCTTTATTTTGAATTGCGTCATCACGGAAAACCTATGAACCCGCTTGAATGGCTGAAAAAAGGTTAGAATTATTTTTGGGGGTAAGGAGTAACTATATGACTATAAAGAAAAGACGATATATTAAACTATGGTTGGTGCCATTCATTGCAGTTATGTTCTTGGCATTCGAAGCCGGCTTTAACCATAATCTTTCAGCCGACAGCGATGAAACCTACAAGGGTCTTAAATTATTTTCAGATGTAATTGAGCTGGTTGAAAAAAACTATGTTGACCCGGTTGAAACAAAAGAATTAATCGAAAAAGCTATTCAAGGTATGGTTTTCAGCCTTGATCCTCATTCTTCATTACTTCCGCCCGAAGCCTTCGAAGAATTGCAGATCGACACCCATGGTGAGTTCGGAGGTATAGGGATAGTAATAACCATGCAAAAGAAAGCCCTTACCGTCATTTCACCTATCGAAGGTACACCAGCATGCAAAGCCGGCATTAAAGCCGGAGACATAATTATTAAAATTGATGGAAAATTAACCAGGGATATGATGCTCTGGGAAGCTGTAAAAATTATGAGAGGGCCCAAAGGAGCTGAAGTTGTTATAACTATAGTAAGGGAAGGACTATCTGAACCTGTTGATTTCAAACTTATCAGGGATATTATTCCAATTGAAAGTGTAAGATCAATAGTTTTAAAACCAGGCTATGGATACATAAGAATCACCAATTTTCAGGACAACACAACAGAAGACCTTGATCTGGCTTTAAAACAACTTGAATCAGGTGATGTTTCTTTAAAAGGACTTGTTATTGATCTTCGAAACAATCCAGGCGGACTTCTTAATCAGGCTATTGAGGTATCAGACCTGTTCCTTCAAAAGGGTGAAATCGTTTCAATTAAAGGCAGGCTGAAAACGCATACAAAAATTTTCAATGCACATAAAAACAAAATAAAACGTAATTATCCAATAGTAGTGCTCATTAACGGAGGAAGCGCCAGTGCATCGGAAATAGTAGCTGGAGCGCTTCAGGACCATAAAAGAGCTTTGGTCCTGGGTACTACATCATTTGGAAAAGGCTCTGTCCAGACAGTAGAAACATTAAGAGATGGTTACGGCCTTAAATACACAATAGCCAGATATTACACACCAAACGGACGTTCCATACAGGCACAGGGTATTGTTCCCGATATTGAAGTCAAATACAAAATTATTAGTAATGAAGATGCTGACGAGGGTATGCGGATGCTGAAAGAAAAAGATTTGAAAAATCATCTGGAAGCAGAGCCGGTAGAAAAAGATAAAATAGAAACAAAATCCGAGGAACAAAAGGATGAAAAAAAGCATCCTTCAATGCATCTTCTTGAAACAAGACATGGGCCACTTAAGCTCGAAGAACTTCAATCAGACAATCAGATTACGCGTGCACTTGAAATCCTTATAGGTTATGAAATTTTAAAAAGCATGTAAAAAACGGTTCACGGTTATCGGTTTACAGTTAACAGTTTTATGTTTTGATCAACCGTAAACTGTGAACCGTGAACCGTAAACTGTTACTAAAACTTATCTATGACTAAAAAATCAGGGAAGAAAAAAAAGACATCCAAAAAGAGCAGAACTCAAAAGACACAACTTAAAAAATCTGTTAGCGGCCTGTTATTTCTGATAGTTCTGGTTGTATTAGCCGGACTCCTTGCACATCAACTACTATTGCGCAGATCGTCGATACAATCCATAGAACCTTCAGTAAAATCTTTGGCCGGCAAAAAGAAAGTTCATAAACCACCTGTTTACGAAATCTATCCGGAAAAGGAAATACATTATAAAAAATCAATAACTAAACCAAAACCCATATTAACGAAAAAATTGCCAAAGGTGGCAATTATTATTGATGATATAGGATATGATAAAAAAATAGCAGAAAAATTTTTAAACCTTGATGCTGTCCTCACTTTCTCTTTACTGCCTCACAGCTTATTTCAAGACAAAATTGCCAGGAAAGCCCATGAAAAAGGTTTTGAAATCATGCTTCATCTCCCCCTGGAACCACTTGAATACCCCTCGGTCAATCCAGGCCCAGGCACACTTTTTACTTCGATGTCTCCTGATGAGCTTATAATACAGCTCAATAAAAATCTGGATGCCGTTCCCTTTATCAAAGGAGTCAACAACCACATGGGGTCAAAAATGACCACCAGCTCAACTCAAATCTATCAAATATTTTCTATCCTGAAAAAAAGAAACCTGTTTTTCATTGACAGCCTTACAACATCAAAAAGTCTCTGCAAACCATCCGCCCGCCTTTTGCAGCTTCCTTTTGCTCAACGAGATGTATTTATTGATCATTTTCAGGAACCTGATTTTATCAGAAAACAAATAAATCTGCTTATACGTATTGCCGACAAGCACGGTGAAGCGATTGGCATAGCGCATCCACATATAATTACATATAACATTCTACGCGAATTACTTCCAGAACTGCAAAAAAAAGTTCAACTCGTCCCTGCATCAGAGCTTGTGCATATTCCATCATAAAGCAGGGATCGGGGGTCAGAGGTCAGTTTTACAAGTCCTGAATAAACAATGACAAAATCCTGCCGGGTTCTTTTTGTGCCTTTAAAAAAAGAATCTGACAGGATAACAGGATAAGGAACGTGGACGAAATAACTTCCCCAACTATGCATCACAGCTTCAGGCCACCTTTGCCCGATCTCAAATCACAAAAATATCAAAATAGCCCGCTATTCCATCAACTTTTGTGATCTGAGATCGAACGAATTTGACCCAAATCTATGCGCCTACTTGTGGAAGTTATTTCGTCCACGTTCCTAA
>JAUWFS010000082.1:0-12895 GCA_030606805.1 Deltaproteobacteria bacterium | reverse complement strand
AGATTAGTTCAAGTGTTTTCTGGTGTTTACGTTTCATAAAATAAATAGTACTATGAGGCGGTACCAGTGTCAAGAAATAATTTGAGTACACTTTAGTAGTGATTGAAGGGCAGAACAAGTGATTATATAGTTTCCTGATATTTACCATGATCTAAAATAGTTGACAACGGATTTCCTCCCATCTTACGCTATTTCTAACAGGATATCATTCATCCAGGCGTGAAAACAGTAAGCAGGATAACTTCACTATGATTCAAATTGCCGCCGATCTTGCCAAGCTGTACACCTCTTTTATGGAACAAAAGGGTGTGGCGGCTGACCAGGAATGGTACATCCTATGGCAAGAGCGCCGCATATGGACGCACTGAGCCAGTGCATTTCTTTTTATACTAAAAAAAGTGGCGTTTAATCAAGCAGTTTTCTCTGGTCGTAAAACAATACCCCAGACCAGTAAACCAGGTTCTGACACCAATATGGCGACCGGGCCGAGCGGAGCTGACTGGAGTGAGGTATTCAATGAGTTGAAAAATGCCTTCAAGATGCGGCATTATTCTCCCAAGACCTTAAAAAGGTCTGTTTTTTTAAAACAGCTAAATGAATCTTTAAAAGCACGAACAAAAAAGGGCAGGTGGGGTTTTTAGTGAGCCCTATAATTCGAAAATCATCATGTAAGCTCAAACATGATTGTTATTTCTAATGGGATTGGCCCATTGAATAGATTCACGGGTGGTCTTGGAAAGGGTGAGGCCTCTTTTACTGCACTAAGAGCCGCCTGGTCCAGCGTCCTGTGTCGTGAACTCTCGACAACCTCAGATGAGGAGATGCGGCCGTCAGACTCAATCACAAAATGGACTGTCACTCGACCTTCAATCTGTCTTGTCTTGGCCATACCAGGATATTTTTTGTGGCTTTCTATCCTGAGTCGCACTATCTTGAAATAGTCATTGGAGGTTACGTAGTCACTTGTATCTGTCGAATTATCCGGAATATCCGGCATACTTATACTTTCCACAAGCGAGTCCGATAAATCCTTCTCCAAAGGATCCATTCTTATCTCTTTAAGTTTCGGGATAACCCTTTCACGGACATTCAGCATTTTGATGTTTTTGGGCTGTTTTGGAGTCTTGGGCAGTAACCTGGGTCTGGGAATGTTTCTTAAAGAAGGCTTTGAAAAATTCTTCAGTGTTAATTCAATATAGGTCAATGCTTCCGAATGATACAGCCCTGCAATGTGCATAAATAGCACCAGGTGAATACCAATGGAAATACTGATCAGACCGCATAGCAGCCAGTTAGGTTTTGTTTTCAAAAATCCTTTTTCGTGGCCAGACACAGCCGGCCTGCACCGGCTGCCTTGGCCACATCCATGACCCTGACTGCCTTATTGAGGATTACGGATCGATCAGCCTTGATTACCACCAGTTTATCTTCATGCCCGCCGATCATTTTTTTGAGCCTTTCAAAAAGATTTTCTATAGGAATTTCCTGATTTTCTAAAAACGCTCTCCCTTCTCGATCCACATAAATAGTAATCTCCTGCTCTGTCTGGGGGGCAGATGCCTTGGCTTGGGGCAGCTTGATCTTGATACCCTCATCTACCATAAAATTGGTGGTCAGCAGAAAATAAATAAGAAGCAGAAAAACGATATCAATCAGCGATGTGAGAGGCGCCTGTATCTGGTAACGGGGCCTTTTCTTACGGTGAACCAGCATAATCTCTCCCTAATTTCTACTTTCCAATTTCAAGCCGTGAACGGCTACATTTATCAAGAGCTCATTGATGGTCTCATGTCCCCCTGATCCCTGTAGTGGCCTTGATAAAGGTAACAGCTCCATCCTGAAGCCGGGCTTCATATTTGTCCACACGGGAAATTAGATAGCTGTGGGCTACCATTGTTGGCAATGCAACCGACAGACCCAGGGCAGTAGTCAACATTGCCTCCCATATTCCACCGGCAAGAACTGACGCATTGACCTTGCCTCCCATCTGCTGGATTACCATAAACGCCTTGATCATACCGATCACCGTCCCCAAAAGACCGAGCAAAGGGGCTATATTCCCGATGGTAGCAAGGGCCTGGAGGTATTTGGAAAGGCCTCGCACCTCTTCATCCGTGGCATGAACGATAACCGTCTCCAGGGTTTCCCTGTCATGGTCCTTGACTTCTATTGCCTGTGTTAAAACACGTCCCATGGGAGAATTACTCGAACCCGCGAGTTCATAAGCCTGATGATTTTCACCCTTTTTCAAGAGATTAGCGATTTTTTTCGCCAAACCAGCTCCCCGGCTGCGCATCCGTGCAAAACGGATCAGACGTTCCAGAAAAATGGCCAGGCCCAGAACAGAACAAAAAAGGATGGGCGCTACAAGAACACCGCCTTTTGCAAAAAAATCAATCATTTTATCCTCCATTATTTTGACCTGAATTGAGCAATTTTTTTCTCGACCTGCACCAATCTCCTGCGCATCAAGGACTTGGCACATTTATTCGCAAAAAATCGCTCAACTTGGGTTTAAGAAAATGAGAAAGTAAGAAGGTGAGCGGGTCAGTATCATGGAACCTTTATTTTTAGTAACCATGTATATAGATTTCTTTTTTCGGAAATCCTTTTGAAATCTCAAAGACCTGCATTGCGGCCCCGACCGACATTTGATAAACTTCCAACTCCCAATGATACTGCCCCTTCTTGCCCATCTGCTCTTTTTTTCACTTTCCCATTTTTTCACTTTTTCACCCTCCCACTTGCCATATCTTCAACGTCCGGTTTCCCATTTTTGTATCCCCTGCATCCCAGAATGGTCCCGAAAATTCCAAAGATGATGGAGATGCCCATAAGCGCTCCTTCGTATCTGGAAAGGGAATTTTGTTTTATGCTTTTGGCCTGTTGTTCAGTTTTGTTGAGATTGAGTGTCTTATCGATGTTTGTTTTTAATGCAAGGCGATGCCCCATTCCATCATTAACAACAACTTTCCAGTCCCCCATCTTATCCGGATAAAAAAGAAATCTTCCATTTCTATCGGTTCTTCCTGATTGAAAGGGAATCTTTTCCTCTGAATCGAATATTTCAATGCTCGCATAACTCATTGGCTCACCATCATCATACTCAGCTTCGACCAGAAGTCCTTCTCCCGAACTGATTTTTCCTATTACACCGTGGGACCACACATTTTCTGCCATTGCCAACAAGCCAATAGTGACACACAACCACAGTATGATGAGTTTCATTCGTAACCTTCTTCTCCAATAAAAAACATTGTAGGCGTTCACAAAAATACCGTGCTATAGACTTTCAGATAATTAATTTCACAAGGCCAGAAGGAGGAAGGCGTATTAGTTATACGTCGACGACTGATAACGCAGTGAAATTAATTATCTGAAAGTCTATAATACATCATTTACCTTACTTCAAAGGTAAGCGTTGCCACAGATGACTCCACATCACACTCACCTTGGTCTGGATACGGTTCCTCATGCTCGGCCTTGATCATCCATACACCGGAATGCAGTATCTTTATTTTGCCTTTACCTTTTTTATTGGTTGACGTGGTATAGGCAAATGTATCCTTTTCCGTGGAGAACCCAACATATGTAGCATAAATCTTTCCTTTGAATGGCTTTCCTTTAAAAAATACTTGCACCGGCAAATAATCCCCTTGTCTCAAATCAGCAGGATTTGCCAGAGGAATGATTTCCATCGGATGGTCAATGCGGGTGTCCACCTTTCCTTTCCCTTTTCCAACATTGACGACAGCCTTCATGCAATTATGGGAGTGATAACACTTGATGACGTTCTTCAACCCTTTTTTTGAACACCTCTTTCCTCCTTCGGTGGTTTTGGTATAAAAACCTGTTTTTCTTTTGGCAGCAACAATATAAGCCCCAGGTTCACTCATGCCTCCCTCTGATTGAAATTCCAGCTCAGAAGAGGCCTCAAGGGTCATCTTTTCTCCTTTAGAATTCTGAACATAAATATTTTCCAGCGCATCCTTTTTCAGGAAACCATCTAAGGGAAACGAATGTCCCCAACCAATTGTCAGCTTTAAGCTTTTCCCTGCCTCCGGTGTGTAATCGGCCAGATTTATCCAGGGATAATGTGCATAAGCCTGTGTGCAAAGACACACCAGGGCAAAAATGCTTATACTAACAAACCGCAACATCCTTATTTTATAGTTTTTTCTCATAACATATCCTCCATTCTAAAAAGTTAATAGTGATTCACTAAAAGGAAACGTCTAATTTAACCATAAAGGTTCTTCCTGTGCGTAAATTACCTTCATCACCTTTATCAGAGTCAAAAATGTTGTCTGCCTCAAAGGACAGTTTGGCCTTGTCGGAGAGGTGTTTGTAGATTTTCGCATCTACAACAGTATGCTCATCGATTTGGGCAGTGTTATCCGAATTTGTGTATTGCTTGCCAATGTACGAGATGGTAGCACTTGTGCCCAAACCATATTTTTTCAGTTCATATGCAGGCGAAATGCTGAAAACGTGTTTGGGAGTATAGGTTAGTTCTTTGCCGGTCTCTTTATTTTCCGAATCAGTATAAGTGTAGGATAAGGAAGCGGCAAATTCTTCAGATAGATACGTTCTGCACATCAGTTCAATGCCCTGTGTCCAGGCTTTTTCCACATTCCTGTATTCTTTCAGCGGCAGGTTGTTTGGGTCGTTCGGGTCGTTTCCCGGATACAATTTGCCTGTATCTTCGCTGATTACCATATCATCCACGTCATTGCGGAAATAACCGAAATTGATCATAATACTCTGGTCAAACAGCCATTGTTCTATGCTTGCGGAATAACCGATGGCCTTTTCCGGTTTCAGATCCGGATTAGACTGTGCATAATAGCCCCGATGCAAATACGGAATATCGTAATAAAGTTGACGAATGGTGGGCGATTTAAATGCCTTGCCTACTGAAGCCCTGAAAGTTGTATTTTCAAAAAACTTGTACATGAGGCTTAATTTGGGATTTACTTTACTTCCGAAGGTTGAATGATCATCATAACGGAAGCCACCAACCAAAGTAAAATCCTTAAACAGAGTGATCTCGTCTTGAACGTACAAACTGGAGGTGTACACGCCTTCTTCAACGTTAACCTTGCTACCATCAGCGTTTTCTATCACGTAATTAATACCCTGTTCTTGAACTTCTCCACCCAGGGTGAGAGCATTCCAATCGCTCGAATACCATGTGTGCTGAATTTCAATCTGATCATAACCTACATCGCCATATTTATAGCCATAAGAATAACCAGGATAGCCATGCGTGAAATCCCAAACATATGTATATCCCTTCAAAGAAAAGAAATGATCGTCCGTTGGGCGAAAGTTAATTCCGGCAGAAACACGATAGCTCTCCTCCTCTCTGCTGTCCGCCTTTTCGTAATCACTCACTTCATATTTCAGGTAAAGATCAATGCTTTCGCTAAGCTCTCCATCCAATTTACCCATAAAAGAGTGACGATCAGATTTGACCGGATCCCGTCCGATGTCTTCCGCACTGTCATAATTGTAATGCAGCAAATAGCCAAAACGGTCTGAGATCTTGTCGCCATAAGAAACATAGTTCTTAGAAATGTTTCGGCTATGACCATCATCAGAGGGTTTCGTTTCCCCCTTTTCTTTGACTTTGTACCAGCCATACGACACACCCGCGCTTCCTGTCGCTTTTTTCGGTGTTTTTTTGGTGATAATATTGATGACACCAGCCATAGCATCGCTGCCGTATAATGCCGAGCTAGGGCCTTTGACTACCTCGATTTTTTCGATCATATCTACTGGAATCTGGTTGAGTCCACTGCCATATTCGCCCATGCCTCCGCTTTGACCGCAGCCCATCACCCTTTGTCCATCAACAAGGATCAGGCCATAACCGTTATTGAAGCTCAACCCTCGCATTTTAGCCTGCCAAGTGTAAGTTCCGAAAACATCATCATGAACAGATGCGTCAATTCCAGGAATGTTTTTCAGGATGTCTATGGCGTTTTGTGCGTTCGTTTTCTCGATATCTTCCCTGGTAATCACGATAGTTTCTACTGGAACATCTTTTAAGGTATGAGGAGTTTTGGTGGCAGTTACCACGATATCTCCCAGGGTTGTTATTTCTTTTTCCCTGGGTTCGTCTGCCCAAACAAACATAGCCGATGCAGCCAGAGCCACAACAATCATTAGAAGACGGACAAAGAGTCCAACGATTTTTGATGGCTTAGGTTTCCTTCTTCTTGATTCCTTCATTGTTATTGATCCTTTCTTAATTAAGCGATTTTTTACTCGATCTACGCCAATCTTTTGCGCATCAAGGACTTGCGAAAAGCCTCGACATATCCTTAAAAACAAAAAAGCCACAAAGGTTCTTGATTCCTTTTTCAGGAAATAGACCTTCGTGGCTTTTTTTGATATTGTTTTAAATAATTTTAAAAGAGTGCAATTTCTTACTGCACATTGGCATTTCTCTTAAACAACTAATAAGTTTTTGTCAAGAAGAAACTCACATAGTAACAGAAAGGTATTTGTTTGATTGAAGATAATCCCTTGCATATTCTTTTACTGCCGCATCAAGATCCATGCAGGTATGTGGGCATCCGGCGGATCGTAGTTTTGTCATATCAGCACATGTGTAGTACTGGTATTTTCCCTTCAGCTTATCGGGCATGGGGATGTACTCAATGTTAAGAGGCATACCGGCTGCTTGAAACAAAGAAGCTGCCACCTCATTCCACGACCGGGCAGTGCCTGTGCCGATATTGAAAATACCATTTATTGGGGGGTTGTCGAGAAAAAACAGGGTCATATCAACTGCATCCTTAACGTAGATGAAGTCGCGAAGCTGCTCCCCATCCTTATATTCCTCACGGTATGACTTAAAAAGACAAATTTTCCCTTCATCTCTCACGAGTGGATAGGCTTTATTTATGACGCTTCTCATATCCTCTTTGTGGTATTCATTAGGCCCGAAGACATTGAAATATTTTAGCCCCACAATATGCGGCAGCCATCCTTTGCGAAGAGCAAGGAGATCAAACATGTGTTTTGAATACCCGTACATATTGAGCGGGCGAAGAAGGTGTAATTCATCCTCTGCATCACGATAGCCCAGCCCACCGTCTCCATAGGTAGCAGCGCTGGAGGCATATATAAACCTGCAAGAACGGTGTTCTTCTTGCCATGCGGCGATACGGGCTGTATAGCGGTAATTGTTTTCAACGAGATAATCAGAGTTTTTCTCGGTTGTGGAAGAACAGGCGCCCATATGAAAAACAGCGCTGATACTGTTTCCGAAATATCCGGCTTCAAGTTTTTCAATGAAGTCGGATTTGTCAAAATAATCGGAAAAGCGAAGTGAAACAAGGTTCTTCCACTTTTCCGTTTCGTCCAGATGATCGACAACAACGATATCATCAATACCGCGCTTGTTGAGTCGCCATACAATTGCGCTTCCGATAAAACCGGCGCCGCCTGTTACAATAATCATATTATATCCTCCGATTCGAGCTTTCTGGCTTGAAAATTCATGATTGATATATCATATCATCGTATCCTTGCAACCCGTAAGATATGATTGATCAGGGAAACGTCAAAGTCACTGCTAAAGTGCTAATATTTAGAGTTTGTGGGGACCTCAAAATCCGAAATACGAAACTCGAAACTCGAAACAATATCTAATTTCGAATATCAAATGACCAAAACATGACAGTCACTTATGCAATATCTATGGCGCTCCACCATGTTTGAAATTTTGAATTTTGGTCATTCGTATTTGTTTCGGATTTCGAGCTTCGAGCTTCGAATTTATTGAAAATTGAATAAGCAAGCAATTCTTGTGAATTTAAGAGGTTATTATCTTAAATGACGTGGCCTTGAGACATATGCTGAACCACTTGTTGCCGAGAACCGGGAATGCTTCTGTCGCAGACGACTCACTAAACCGCGCATCTTCACCCATTCAAGGGCTCCCGATTTAGTCAACATTGAGTATGATTGAAAATGAATTAAACAACACCCACGCAGTGTCTCCTTCCTTTAATCCGAGCCGCCGCCTGCTTTTCTCTGTGACCACTGAACATAATTCGGTACCATCCGGAAGCGATACTATGTATTCGGTGGTGATTTTACCACGAATGACATTGGATACCGTTCCTTTAAGCCGATTTTCAGCACTGCTCTCAGGTTCTGTATCGCCTTTGCTCAAAATGACCCAGGGTGCCTTTATTTCTGCTGCAATAAAAAAATTTGGCTTTATTTGCAAACGTCTAAGACTTTCATTGGTGATCACAGCAAATAGTGAGTATCCGCCAATGGTCATCATCTCAACTTCAGTTTGAATATCGCCCTTTCGGATATGCATGATCTTGCATAAAAATGTATTTCTTGCACTTGTTTTTCTTCGGCTCTCTTTATCCACATAATATTGGGTTATCTGACGCATATCTTCGTTAGAAAATTTTAGAAGCGATCTTGTCAAGCCCGGGGTCGAAAGTCCGAGGATCTTCTGGACCACCATTGTTGGTATATTGCTCCGCAAGAGTTCAATAGACCTTGACCGCCTGATTGCATTTGGGTTGCCATACTCTTTGGGAAACCCGCATTCTTGAGCTCGCTCGTAAAACTTCCGCCTTACATGTCCCGGGTCAATTTTAAAAAGAGAGGATAGGAATCCGGAAAATTTCGGGTTATTCAGGACTTCGTTAATTTCGTTTGTAAGATCTAACGGGATATGCACATCACGCAATTCCGGGTTGTCCTTACCTTCTGTTTGTCCGATTCGAACAAGATTATTCTTCACATCAATATCTTTTCGAACATTCAGGCTTAAAATCTCATTAAACCGTGCACCTGTATATCGTATCAACATAAAGATAAGAAAGATTCGCTTTCTTGAGATCCGTACATCGGTACGAATCGTTTTATCGATCCATTGCCGAAAGGATTTTTCAAGCTTATCAAGTTGTGCCGTGTCTAAGCACTTGGCGTTTTCCGGAATGGTTAAGATGCCCGCGGGGTTTAAACGGGTGAGTCTTCTCATAAGCAGGAGGTCTCTTATCAGGTTATCCTTCTTTTCCTCTTTGCTTTTTTTCATCACGTTTGCCCTTAAAATTTCATTATAATAACTCAACTATATTTATTCAATCAATATAATGCAATCATCTATTAAGCCTTGCGTAAAAAAATAGTTGACAAGCATTAGAAAAATTTATTATTTAAGTAACACGATTAAATATATAGTCGTGTCACTAAGCCAAGGTTAAATTGAAAGGAGGATTCTTATGTATTTTCCAACTGCCGGTATAGAGGTTGCTCCCTGGGTGCCGCCGATAGTGGCTTTTGGCATCTCATTCTTTACATCAATGGGTGGGGTATCGGGCGCATTTCTCATTTTGCCGTTTCAGATGTCCTTTTTGGGCTTTACGAACCCCTCTGTAAGTTCCACTAATCACCTTTTTAACATTGTGGCTATTCCGAGCGGCGTGTACCGTTATATTCGGGAAGGTCGAATGGTCTGGCCGCTTGCATGGGTCGTTATCATCGGTACTCTTCCAGGGGTCTTTATCGGTGCTTTTGTCCGCGTTACCTATCTCCCAAATCCAAAACATTTTAAACTGTTTGCCGCCATGGTACTTCTCTACATCGGAACCCGCATGATTCGAGATCTTCTACGAAAACCACTTCCAGGTGCGGACAAGGCTTCAAGTGAAAAGCGGTTTCAGGAGCTTGTACGTCAATATCGAAAAAAAGAGGAGCGGGCTAAAAACCTTAAGGGCAAGGCATTACCAGCAGTACGTATTACCCATTTTAATTTCAAACGGCTAGGGTATGAGTTCTATGGAGAAAGCTTTGATATCTCCATCTGGACAATTTTCACTTTGAGCTTTATTGTGGGCATCGTCGGAGGAGTATATGGCATTGGCGGGGGGTCCATTATCGCTCCTTTCTTTGTCTCATTTTGTGGCCTTCCCGTCTATACCGTGGCAGGAGCAGCGTTAATGGGGACATTTGTGACCTCCATTGCCGGTGTAATTTTTTACCAGGCGATCGCCCCATTCTATCCTGATATGTCAGTAGCACCGGACTGGCTGCTTGGAATACTTTTCGGTCTTGGTGGCATGTGTGGTATGTATCTTGGGGCAAGGTGCCAAAAATATGTTCCTGCAAAAGTCATTAAATGGATGCTCGGCGGCATTATTGTCTTTACAGCCTTGAAATATATCCATGGCTTTTTTTCGTAACCACAGTGGAGCAGATATGGCAGATATGGGACGTAGTTGACAAGCTTGAAGAAATTCCTGTCGACTTTTTCTACGCTGCAATGACTTGCCCTGTTAAATTGTCTATGGTGTTTCCCAAAGCGAAAAGCGCAGGCATACCCATGGATATGTTGAGACTTTTCGCAAGTCCTTGATGCGCAAGAGATTGGTGCAGGTCGAGTAAAAAATCGCTCAATTTAGGTTAAAATTTGATTTTTCTGATCTGGTTTTGAAATGCCCTTGCAATTTTTGGTATATGCTTCCAGTTTTTCATAAATCGCCTGCAATCACGTTTTAGTGATCTTTTTAAACTCCACCTGCAACTATGTTTACGCATGCCTTCTATATCAATAATATACAGCTTTTTACCGGCTACTATAAAGTTTGTAGCTTTAAAATCGCCATGGCTCATATTTGCGTCCGCGAGCAATTTAAGCATTTCTCCAAAGCTTATACTCAAAGCTTCTATGTTAATTTCTTTTGATTTATCAGAAGTAATCAGGCGGTAGAGATCTCTTCCATCAATATATTCTGATATGTAATATGAGGTTGACCGAAAAGGCCCCCATCGTCTTTCAAGAAAGGCTATAGGTTTTGGAGTTGGAATCCCCAGAAGTTCCAGCCTGTGAGCATTACGCCATGATGTCCATGCACGGGTATTGCGAAGACATCTCTTTAAGGCATGCATGAAATTTTTAATATTGTATCTTTTAATTACCAGAAGCTTGCCGTTTACTTCAGCCAGAGCAACTGTTGCGCTGTTTCCGTCTTTCAGCAGTCTGCTTGAATCAATTACTGAGTCCGGATCAGCAATTAATTTTTTTATTTCCCCGTGATAAAAGTTACGGTCACAGACCATATGGCTGTTCCATGATTTATGGCACACAAAAGAAGTGCATTCGCGGAAGATTTTATGCAGATACTTTTTACTTCTGTTTTTTCTTTGAAAATTTACTTCTTTTAATAACTGGCTAAACAGGCCGCTGTTTGATGGCCATGATCTTTTTGCTGTGTATACCTGAAAAGCAGCAAAAAACAAATGCTCTAACTTAGGATTGAGCTGAGCCAGGAATAACCCTAAATTATTCAGACTCATTGCTTTTGGCAGGGGTGTTCCTGTTTGGCCTGTATCAACGGTATCACCGTCAATTGTATAAATGTCATTGTCGGAGAGAAGAAAATTTCCCAAATGAAGATCTTTTTGTTTGAGGCCGGCCTCATGCTGTTCAGCTATTACAACTGCTATGCGTTTAAGTAATTCACTGCGCTTTTCATCAGTTGCAGCCATATCAAAAACTTTGTGGGGATTAAAGGCAGGGATAACTCTTTGAAAGACCAGAGCCGAAGTGTCGTCTTGCTGTAGATTGCCTTGAAGCAGAAGAGCCGGCGTTTTTATTCCGGCATTTTTTAAGGCATTTATTCCCTTTATCTCACGATCACTGTGCCGTCCGGCGCTTTTGGAGTTTAAAAATATTTTTACTGCAACCGGTTTATCGTTCCATTTGCCTATGCACACCAACCTCTTCCCTGGAATTATTCGTGCGATACTTTCACAAATAAGTTCAATAGAAGAACCATCTGATTTCAGAAGAAGCCTGAAGGGAACTTCTAAATTTCTTCCAGAGCGAAGATATTTACTATCAGCAGTTGATTTCATCTTTAATTATCAAGAGAATCATCCATAAGTATCTGTTTGGCGTTTAAATCCTTTAGGGTTTTATTGATGCGTTTTAGACCTTTTCTGATAGTGCTTTTCCTGGCGCCTAATTCCGGATGAAGCACCATGGTGGCGTGATTTAGATGAATGACGTATTTACTGAGGAATGCTGATTCAAGAAAAACCATTTTATAGCCATTATCTTCCAGCTTTTTATGCATTATCTTGCCGGCGGTTTCTTTGCCATCAGAAAACGAGAGATTGTTTTTTTTTATTAAGTCCATCCGGTAAAGAGCCAAATGGCTTCGCAGGTATAAGTAGTTTTTTCCTTTTCCTTCCAGGGCGTGATCTGTTTTGCCGATCAGGCGGAAGTAAAAGCTTTCCCATTGATACTCAATGGTCTTGGCCAGTCTTTTAATAAAAGGCTTATTCTCAAGTTTCCATGAACCGACTCCGGCAATAATTGATTCTTTTTTTATTTCTGCCAATAAGACATCAAGCCAGTCAGGGTGCTTAACAAAGGTGTCTGTATGCATGGAAAGAACATAAGGCGTGGTAACCTTTTCCAGTGCAAGGTCAAGAGCTCTTGCGTGAGATAAAGATGGAGTGTCGTCCTGTTTTTTCTTTCTTTCAATGAGCGTTATGTACTTAAGGCTTTTCAGATATTTTAGAGATTCGTCTTGAGAATCATTGTCAATAACGATTATGCTGATTTTTTTCGGATCAGTATACTTGCGCAAAAGGCGCAGGCATAGCTTGGTGACTTTAAGGGTTTTATGGTTCGGTATTAAGGCTGTTACTATTGGATTAGGCATATTGGTATCTAAGAAAAATTGTAAGTGTTCACGGCTACTTAGGAACGGGGACGAAATAACTTCCCCAACTATCCATCACAGCTTCAAGCCATCTTTGCCCGATCTTAAATCCCAAAAATATCAAAATAGCCTGCTATTCTATCAACTTTTGTGATTTAAGATCGAACAAATCTGACCCA
>JAUWFS010000037.1:0-19496 GCA_030606805.1 Deltaproteobacteria bacterium | reverse complement strand
AAATAATCAGCAACAATTTTAGAAACAGATTTACCGGTTTTAGCTGAATATGACTTTGCGCTTTGAATTAAATCTTCATCAAGCCGTAATGTTAATTTAGAATTCATATAGCACCTCCAAATATAATGACGTATAAAATATTTTGTATATGTACGCCACTAAAATAAGTTTATCAAGTTTGGATAACCAAACTCACCGACAGCGATGGCCGTCACGGTCGCGTATGAAATGAAGGATGCCGGAAAAAGCATGATTTTTATCACTCCAGATTAGAGCTGTTGTTATTTAATTTATATGATAGTATAGTAATTAAATATACGCCAACAGTTTATGGTTTACAATTAATGGTTAAAATGCTTAAGTCATTGCATTTTTTATTGAAAACACCGTAAACCTAACAACCTGGGTAGTTACAGCAAATGACTTACAAAAAACATCTAAATTACAAATATATTTTCGGACCGGTCCCCTCGCGGCGGCTTGGTTTATCTCTGGGTATTGATCTTATGCCTCACAAGACATGCACGCTCAATTGCGTTTATTGTGAGTGCGGAAGAACTACAAATCTTACCCTGAAATGCAAGGAATATATACCAGTAGAACTGCTGCAGGAAGAACTGAAAGACTTTTTATCCAGCAACCCAAAATTAGATTTTATAACCTTTTCAGGTTCCGGCGAACCCACACTTCACATAGGAATCAAAGAAATTGTAAATTTTATAAAAAAAGATTATCCAAAATACAAGATCGCCCTGCTTACAAACAGCACACTTTTTTTTCAGCCGGACGTCAGAAAACGAATCGCTGGTGTTGATATAGTAATAGCGTCTCTTGACGCTGCTTCAGAAAAAAACTTCAAAAAAATTAACAGACCGCATCCTGGGCTGAACCTCCCCAGAATAATCGAAGGCCTGGTTTCTTTAAGAAAGGAATTTGCAAAACAACTCTGGATGGAAGTTTTTCTTGTGCCTGGAATAAATGATAACAGGGATGAGCTTAATAGAATAAAAAAGAGTTTAAGGTTGATTTATCCTGACAAAATTCAATTAAATACGCTTGACAGGCCTGGAGCTGAAAGCTGGATTAAGCCCGTTTCCAAAAAAAACTTATTGGATGCGGCATCATATTTAAATGGGGCCGATGTAATAAAAAACCTTGACTCAAGGCCAACTGCCGGCGCTCTTAATAAAGATGACTGCAACTATCTTCTATCCATCATAAAAAGAAGACCATGTACGGCTGAAGATATTTCAAGAATTTCGGATAGTAACCTTGAAGAAATATACAGGCAGCTTGACGCTCTTCTTGAAAAGGGGTTAATCATAAAAAAAAATATGCCAAGAGGTGACTTTTACACGGTTGACGGTTGATCAAAACATATAACTGTTAACCGACAACCGTGAACCGTGAACTGTTGCAATAAGGAGAGGTTGATTATGCCGGTTTTTCAGTGGAAAGGGAAAAATAGAAAAAATGAGATTAAGAAAGGGGAGATGGATGCCCCTGATGAAGCGACTGTAAAAGCCAATCTTACCAGACTCAGGATAACTCCAACCAAGATCAAGCAAAAACCAAAAGATCTGTTTGAGAACATTTCTTTTCTTCAACCTAAAGTTAAACAATCTGATATAATAATTTTTTGCAGGCAGTTTTCCACTATGATCGACGCGGGCCTTCCGATAATTCAGTGTCTTGAAATACTCTATTCCCAGCAGGAAAACAAAACATTTAAAAATATATTGCGCAATATAAAGGAATCGGTGGAAGGCGGCGAAACCCTTGCAGAAGCTTTAAAAAAGTATCCCAAACAATTTGACAATCTCTTCGTAAACATGATTGCCGCCGGCGAAGCAGGCGGTATACTTGATACTATTCTGAGAAGACTGTCGCATTACATGGAAAAGGCGGCAAAGCTTAAAAGCCAGGTGAAAGGCGCAATGATATACCCGCTCATAACGATTATAATAGCTATAGTCGTAATTGCCATAATAATGGTATTTGTTATTCCCGTATTTAAAGAAATGTTTGAAGGCATGGGAGGCAGTCTGCCCCTTCCTACTCAGATTGTTGTTTCTATGAGTGATTTTGTAAAAAATAATATACTGTATATAATAGGATGTTCCGGTTTCACAATATTTGCCTTAAAAAAGTATTATAATACTAAAAAAGGAAGAATTCTTTTAGATGATTTATCGCTCAAGCTGCCGGTATTTGGAACGCTGATACGCAAAGTCGCCGTAGCCAAGTTCACACGAACCATGAGCACCATGCTTACCAGCGGAGTAGCAATTCTGGACGCACTCGATATAGTAGCAAAAACAGCCGGAAACAAAACAATTGAAAAAGCTATATACGACGTACGTTCCGATATAGAGGAAGGTCGTACAATGGCTGACCCGCTTTCTGAAAGCGGAGTCTTTCCTTCGATGGTATGCCAGATGATCGCGGTCGGCGAATCAACCGGCGCCCTGGATCAAATGCTGTCAAAAATTGCTGATTTTTATGACGAAGAAGTCGATCAGGCAGTTGAAAACATGACAGCAATGATAGAGCCGTTTATGCTGGTTTTTCTGGGCGTTACCATTGGAGGCCTCGTCATCGCAATGTATCTGCCCATATTCAAGATGGCCTCTATCGTAGGATGATGAGTAGGGGCACGATGATCGTGCCCCTACTTAATCTTGACACATAGTTATAAATTGGTTAATAAATTCGGCTTAACTTTTTTTTGTAATAGTTCGGCCACAAAGGCACCAACTTGCCTGCGACAGGCAGGGGTTATAATATAATTATCTGAAAATCTATATTTTAAAATAGGTATTGAGTGGAAATGGATAAAACAAGCGACATAATTGAGACACGAAGAAAAAAACTGGCTGAGTTAAAAAACAATGATATCAATCTGTTCCCGAATGATTTTATTGTTTCCCATACTGTTAAGGATTTGAGAGATGCCATAGAAGAGTCACAGCATTCGATTAAGGAAGATGCTGTCTTTATTGTTGCAGGCCGAATGATGGCTATTAATCGTTTTGGAAAGGCATCTTTTATCAGGTTCAGGGATAGAACAGGACAGTTCCAGGCATATATTAGAAAAGATAAAATAGGTGATCAGGCTTACGATATCTTTAAAAAGCTGGATATCGGTGATTTTGTGGGCCTAAAAGGAGGCGTTTTCAAAACCAGAACCGGCGAATGGACCCTTATTGCCGATGAGCTGAAGCTTATCACAAAGGCAATAAGGCCTCTTCCAGAAAAATTTCACGGCCTTAAAGATCCTGAAAAACGCTATCGCCAGCGCTATCTTGATTTAATTATGAATTCGAATGCGCGTGAAATATTTATAAAAAGAAGCCGGATAATTCAGTCTGTACGTACATTTTTCCTTGACAGGGATTTTCTGGAGGTAGAAACTCCTATGATACAGCCTATCCCGGGTGGGGCAGAGGCTACACCATTTATAACTCACCATAATGCACTTGGTATGGATCTTTTTCTGCGCATTGCCCCTGAGCTGTATTTAAAACGACTTGTTGTGGGTGGTTTTGAAAGGATTTTTGAAATAAACAGAAATTTCAGGAATGAAGGGATTTCAACCAAACATAATCCTGAATTTACAATGCTGGAGTTCTATCAGGCATATGCAACCCACGATGATCTTATGGATCTGACAGAAGAAATGTTCGGTTACATGGCCAGGGAGGCTACAGGGTCAACAAAGATAACTTACCAGAACAACGACATCGACTTAGGAGGCAAGTGGAGCAGGATGACCCTTACATATGCTTTGGAGACAATTGGAGGCATAGATCCCGGCCTTTTAAAAAATAAAGAAAAACTCCTTGAATTTGCTTCTTCAAAGTCAATCAAAATTACAAAAACCAAATATCTCGGAAAAGTAATATCAAAGCTGTTCGATGTTCTAGTGGAACCAAAATTAATACAGCCGACATTCATAACAGGATATCCTGTAGAAATTTCTCCCCTTTCCAGAAAGAACGAAAAAAACAGCGAACTTACAGACAGGTTTGAGCTTTTCATTGCAGGGCATGAAATTGCCAATGGATTTTCGGAGATCAATGATCCCGAGGATCAAAAAAATCGGTTCCTTCAGCAGGTTGCGGACAGAGAGGCGGGTGATGAGGAAGCGCACTTCATGGATAAAGACTACATAGAAGCGCTTGAGTACGGCATGCCCCCAACCGCAGGCGAGGGAATAGGAATAGACAGAGTTGCCATGCTCCTTACAAATTCCGCCTCTATCCGTGAAGTTATTCTTTTCCCACATATGAAGTCAAAGGGTTAAATTTATTATTTAGTAACGGTTTACGGTTTACGGTTTACGGTTCACGGTTAAAATGCTTCATTCGTTGTATCGTTCATTTAAAAAAGTGTGAACTGTAAACCGACAACCGACAACCGTGAACAATTACATTATTTATTATGTCTTTTGAATTTTTTATAGGAAGTCGCTATCTCAGGACTAAACAAAAACAAGCCTTTATTTCGCTGATCACCGTTCTTTCCATAGCGGGCGTTACAGTTGGCGTTATGGCCCTGATTGTAGTGATTGCCGTTATGACCGGCTTTGAATACGACCTTAAATCACGCATACTTGGAGTGGAGTCGCATATAGTCATTATGCGCAATAACGGCCCTTTTTCCGACTATCGCAACATACTGGAACGTGTGGAAAATACCGACGGAGTTGAAGCAGCTACTCCTTTTATTAATTCCCAGGTTATACTTCGTTCATCTTTATCGCTATCAGGCGCTGTTTTAAGAGGAATAGATCCTGATTCAGCGGACAGAGTTATAAAAAATCTCGACAAGGTTTCCCTGAAAAATCTTAAAGAAACCGATCAAAGAAAAAGTACATCCATCGCCATGCCGGCTATAATTTTAGGCAAAGAACTTGCTAAAAATTTAGGAGTAATGCAGGGTGACCCTGTCTATCTGATATCGCCGAGGGGAATGATTTCTCCCATAGGGCACATACCGACAATGAAACGGTTTAAGGTGGCAGGCTTATTCGAGTCAGGCATGTATGAATATGACAGATCACTGGCTTACATGCACATAAAAGATGCCCAGAAAATTTTGCGCATGGGAGATTCTGTAAACGGAATCGAAGTCCGTGTTAACGACATTTACAATGCCAGAAATATTGCGGGCAGGATAGTCAAAAAACTTGGATTTCAGTACTGGGCAAGGGACTGGATGCAGATGAATCAAAACCTGTTTTCAGCACTCAAGCTGGAAAAAACGGTTATGTTTATCATTCTGGCACTTATTGTTCTTGTTGCGGCCTTTAACATTGCCAGCACGCTCATCATGATGGTTATGGAAAAGACCAAGGACATTGCTATCTTAAAAGCCATGGGCGCCACAAATAAAAGTATTAGAAAAATTTTTGTCTTTAAAGGTATAGTAATAGGATCTATAGGAACCATTTTTGGAGTGTGTCTGGGATTTATTCTGTGTACAGTGCTAAAATATTACCAGTTCATCGAACTTCCAGGCGATGTATACTATATTACAACCCTCCCTGTAAAACTTGAGCTTTTAGATGTTGTTATAATAGCCTCTGCAACAATGGCAATCAGTTTTTTAGCAACACTCTATCCCGCAAGGCAGGCATCCAAACTTGATCCTGTTGAGGCAATCCGTTATGGTTAACAGCGATTCTGTTTCAGGTCATTTAATAGCCGCCAGAAACATCTGTATAAGTTTCAACAATGCCGGCGCCCGTATCGAAATCCTGAAAGATTTATACTTTAATCTGGATATCGGTGAAACAATAGCTATTGTTGGTGCATCCGGAATTGGAAAGTCGACTCTTCTACATATATTAGGCACTCTTGACCGGCCTGCCAGCGGAAATCTTTATTTTAAAGGAAATGATGTTTTTCTCTTTGACAATGATAAATTAGCTCAATTCCGCAACCAATTTGTCGGCTTTGTTTTCCAGTTTCATCATCTTTTGCCGGAGTTCAGTGCTATTGAAAATACAATGATGCCCGCGCTTATCAAGGGTCTCAGCAAGAATAGTTCCAGTAAGGCCGCGGAGGAAATACTGGTAAGGGTTGGATTAAGAGACAGACTTTTTTACAGGGTAGGAAAACTATCCGGAGGCGAACAGCAGAGGGTTGCCCTGGCAAGGGCATTAATCCTCAGGCCCGCCATTCTCCTCGCGGATGAGCCTACCGGTAATCTTGACAAAAAAAACAGCGAACAAGTTCACGAACTTCTTTTGGAGCTGAATCAAGAACTTCGGATGGCACTGGTTGTGGTAACACACAACCTGGAGCTTGCATCGTGCATGTCGCAGAGCCTGACCATTATTGACGGAAAACTTGTGAAAACGAGATAAGTGATCTCTATGCAAAAATATTTAAACCTGCTTTTAATGGCAATAATTTTATTTCTTCCGCCTGGAGCATATTCTCTGGAAACAGTTCGAATCTTAGTGCTGCCTTTTGGAATCCACTCACAACAAGACCTGTCATATCTTAAAACTGAAATTCCGGAGGTATTAAAAAACCATTTTAAACAAAACAGCGCTATTGTAATAGAAATCGACAGCATCCCGGATTTCTCATTGGAAAATCAGCCAAAAAGCGTAGCCGGAATGAGAAATCTCGGCATTAAGAGCGGAGCTGATTACGTTGTCTGGGGAAGCCTGACCTGGCTGGGAAAAAAATTCAGCATAGACGCAAAAATGCTGGAATCTTTTAATAATGAGCCGCCAACCATTTTATTTGTTGAAGGAAAAGGCATAGAAAATCTGTTCATAAGCGTAAAAAAACTTTCAGAAAACCTTGGGATTAGAATTTTCAAGCATGAAAAAATTGCCGCTGTACTTGTTGAAGGAAATAAACGTATAGAAACTGATGCCATAAAAAAATACATAAAAACAAAACAGGGTGACATCTTAAATGCCAAAAAAATCTCAGAGGACTTAAAGTCTGTATATTCAATGGGTTATTTTGAGGATATAAGAATTGAGTCTAATGATAAACCTGAAGGAAAAATAATTATATTCAAAGTCAAAGAAAAACCGACTATCAGGGTAATCAACATTAAAGGCAATAAAGTTTATGAAGATGAAGAAATAAAGGAGTATTTAAACATCAGGACAGGCTCAATTTTAAATATATTTAAGATAAACAGTAATGTCAAACGGATAGAAGAACTGTACAAGGAGAAGAACTATCATAATATTAAAGTGGATTACGATTTAAAGCAACTTGAACACAATCAGGCGGACCTTGAATTTATCATTGAGGAAGGTGAAAAAGTTCAAATAAAAGAAATAATATTTGAAGGGAACAATGCATTTGACAGTGACAAACTCAAAGGCCTGATGAGAACGTCGGAAAAGGGTTTTTTTTCGTGGCTGACTTCATCCGGAGAGCTGAATATAGAAGATCTTAATCAGGACATTGCCAGGCTTTCGGCTTTTTATAATAATACAGGATATATACATGCCAGAATTGGAGAGCCGAAGATCGAATATAAGGACAAGTGGATATACATTACAATAAAAATAGATGAAGGACCACGGTTCAGGGTTGGAAAGGTTGATATCGAAGGAGACATAGTTCTGTCAAAAGAAGAATTGGCCCAAAAACTTAAAATAAAAAAAGAAGATTTTTTCAACCGTGAAGTTGTTCGAAATGATGTGCTTGCCCTTACAGATATATACTCTGACGAAGGATATGCATACGCGGAAATAATGCCGCGTATTGATAAAGATTTTGATCAACTTACAGTAAACATCATTTATGTTATTAAAAAAGGCAAACAGGTATATTTTGAAAAAATTATTATTGCCGGCAACACAAAAACAAGGGATAAAGTCATACGCCGTGAGCTTAAGGTGTATGAACAGGAACTTTTCAGCGGACGTCGATTAAAAAGAGGAATGCGCAATCTCTACCGGCTTGACTTCTTCGAAGACATTAAAGTTAATACAATAAAGGGAAGCTCAGATGACAGGATGATATTGAAAATCGATGTTTCTGAAAAGCCGACCGGCACTTTTAGTTTTGGGGGCGGTTACAGCAGCGTTGAAAATATGTTTGTCATGGCGTCCATATCCCAGAGAAATCTTTTCGGACGCGGCCAGATTCTAAACCTGAAAGGAGAAATAGGCGGAAGAACAAACAGATACACCCTAAGTTTTACAGAACCTTGGCTTTTTGATATTCCATTATCAGCCGGTTTTGATCTTTACAACTGGGATAGAGATTACGACTCATACGATAAGAACAGTATGGGCGGTGGTGTGAGATTTGGCTATCCGATCTATGATTTTACAAGGCTCTACTTATCATATAAATACGAGATCGGCGACATTTCCAATATTGATGAGAACGCTTCAAAAAATATCAGGGAAATGGAAGGCGAAAATGCTTTAAGCAGTATATCCACCTTACTGCGTTACGATTCGAGGGACAGGGTTTTTAATCCAACGGAAGGCCAGAATCACAGTATAAGTATGGAATATGCGGGTATCGGCGGTGATATTGGTTTTACAAAATACCTGGCGGAAACAGGCTGGTATATACCTATGTTCTGGGAGACGGTTGGCTTTCTGCATGGTGAAATAGGCTATGTAAAAGAAAGTTCCGGGAAAAAACTCCCGGATTACGAACGATTCTATCTTGGCGGCATGAATTCAATGCGCGGATTTGACTGGCAGGATATTCATGTTACAGATGAAGATGGCGCTGAGATCGGAGGAGAAACATATGTCCAGTTTAACATCGAATTAGTATTTCCTTTAATCGAAAAAGCAGGAATCGTCGGTGTTATATTTTATGATACCGGCAATGTATATGAGTCTGCCGGCAGCATAAAACTGGGTGATATGCGACAAAGCGCGGGATTCGGTTTTAGATGGTATTCTCCCATAGGTCCTATCCGCCTTGAAAATGGATATATACTGGATCCTGAAGAGGGAGAGGATACGGGCGGTCGCTGGGATTTTACAATGGGAGCAGCGTTTTAATTTAAAAAAGTGCCTAAAATGAGCTAAAGTGCCTAAAATGCCTAAAGTTGTGGTACGCCTTCGGCGTGCTATAGATATTCAGGGCTTGGTTATAACTTCAGATAGAAACAAAATGAGCAAAGTTGTATGGTGAAAAAAATTAAAATTGGCAGCGCCCAAGGCGCATTTCTTAACTTTAGGCACTTTAATATACTTTATAGCTCACTTTAGGCACTTAAATTTATTCATAGGAGGATTAAATGCAAACCGCAAAAATAGCTTTTGCTACTGCAATCTTGTTTTTATTTTCACTTACTGTTTCATATGGCGCAGATGTTGCCAAGATTGGAGTGGTTGATTTTCAGAGAATTCTCGAGGTATCAAGTGCCGGCAAATCCGCACAGGCAGAAATCAAAAGCCGTGGAGAAAAGATGGAGGCTGATCTCAAAGAAAAAGGAACCGAATTAGAAGAATTAAAAAAGAGACTTGAGCGCGAAGTTCTGGTTATGCGCAAGGAAATGCGCGAAGAAAAAGAACGTGAATTCAGAATTAAGGTTAATGATTTTAAATCTCTTGAAAAAAAATATAAGGATGAATTCAAGGTTTTAAACAACAGGCTTGTCAATCGTATAAAAAAAGATGTTTTTGAACTTATTGAGGCAATGGGGAAAAAAGAAGGATATCTCCTTATTGTTGAAAAGAACGAAGCCGGCGTTTTGTATTCACCAACTGCAATAGATATAACAGACAAACTGATCCCGCTATACAATGAGAAGGTCGCAGAACAAAGCAAAAAAGACAAGTAACCGTTCACGGTTTACAGTTATCGGTTCACGGTTGAAAAAACAGAAGGTTTATAAATATTGCACAAGGATCGGTTGCGGAGCTGAGAACACAGATTTATATTTCACGAGAGGTTAATATATTTTCTGATTTAGATGTGAAAGAATTAATTCAAGAGTTGAAATCAATATCCAAAATGCTTCAATCGTTGCATAGTTCATTGAAAAAACCGTGAACTGTGAACCGACAACCGTGAACGCTTACATATATTATCATGAAAATATCGCTTGCAAAAATAGCCAAAGTTGTCGGAGGTAGGGTTAAGGGCAATTCTGAAAAAATTATTACCGGCGTGGCCCCCTTTAATGAGGCGTCTGCTGACCATATAACATTTGCTGATAATAAAAAATTATTGAAAAGAATAGATGATACGAATGCCGGCGCTGTTATTGTTCCATCAGGCTTTGAGGAATCTTCAAAAAATATTTTAATAGTAGATAATCCTCGTCTTTTTTTTGCAAAAATAATGGCTCTTTTTCATACGCCATCCAGACCGGACTATTCTAATAGTATTGATGGAATATGTTCAAATGCCTATATCGGTAATAATTTTGTATACGGAGAAAATGTTTCCATCGCGCCTTTTGTTGCGATCGGTAATAATGTTGTGCTTGGGAAAAATGTTATCCTGCATCCTCACGCAGTTATCGGAGATGATGTAGTTATCGGAGATGATGTATTAATATACCCCAATGTAACTGTACTTGAAAGATGCAGGATCGGGGACAGAGTTATAATTCATGCCGGATCAGTAATAGGAAGCGATGGTTATGGTTTCGCTCCTGACGGAGATAAATATTATAAAATCCCTCAAACTGGTATTGTTCAAATAGATGATGATGTTGAAATTGGAGCATGCAATACAATTGACAGGGCAACTTTTGGTAAAACCTGGATTCGCCGGGGCGTTAAAACAGATAATCTCGTTCAGATTGCCCATAACGTTACTGTAGGTGAAAACACTTTGCTCGTAGCACAAGTCGCGATTGCAGGAAGCGTAGTCATAGGCAAACATGTAACAATTGCAGGACAAGCGGCAATATCGGGACACATAACCGTTGGTGACAATGTCACTGTCGGTCCTACGGCCGGTGTTGCGAAGTCTGTCCCGGATAACCAGATCGTATCCGGAACACCTGCAATGCCCCACAGATTATGGTTGCGGGTGCAGAGAATTATACCTATGCTTCCCGAACTCAGCAAAAAACTATCTGAAATTGAAAAGAAATTAAATGAGATGTAAATAACCAGTTCACGGTTCACGGTTCACGGTTTACAGTTTTTGGCTATCAAATTTAAGCCAGACCACAAATAAGTTGGTCGCCCAGTTTTTTTAATGAATTATGCAAGGGCTGAAGAATTTTAACTGTAAACTGTGAACCGTAAACCGTTACTATCCAGGAGAAAGATAATGAAGAACAATTATGATATTCAGAAAATAATGAGTTTGCTTCCTCACCGCTATCCATTTCTTCTGGTTGATCGAATACTTGAGCTTGTAATTGATGAAAAGGTTGTCGCCCTCAAAAATGTCAGCATAAATGAACCTTTTTTTCAGGGGCATTTCCCGGGCGCTCCTATTATGCCGGGCGTACTTATAATAGAGGCTATGGCTCAGGCCGGCGGCGTACTGGTTTTTATATCCCTGCCAAAGGAAAAGCATGGTGCTCTTATATATTTTATGGGAATTGACAAAGTCAAATTCAGAAAGCCTGTTTTACCGGGCGACCAGCTTTTGCTTGAAATCAAAATACTGAAGCAGCGGGCAAAGGCAATTAAAATGTCAGGTACCGCATTTGTAGACGAAAAAGTCGTTGCTGAAGCTGAATTTATGGCCACTATTAGAGAAAAATCATGATACATCCAACCGCAATTATAGATCCCAAGGCTGAGCTGGACTCCACCGTAGAAGTCGGTCCGTATTCGATTATTGGAGAAAATGTTTCTATCGGAGCTGGAACAATAATAGGTCCCCTTGTAGTGATTGAACCTTATGTTACCATTGGGCCGGAATGTCATATATTCCAGTATGCAGCAATTGGCGCTGCTCCACAGTCATTAAAGTTTGAAGGCGAAAAAACCTATGTCAACATTGGGCGTAAAACAATTATACGCGAGTTTGTTACAATTCACAGAGGAACAGGATTCGGCGGCGGCATAACTGAAGTCGGCGAGGAAAATTTCCTGATGGCTTATACTCACATCGCCCATGACTGCAAAATTGGCCGAAAAGTCGTCATGTCAAACAATGCAACACTTGGAGGACATATTACAATCGGCGATTATGCAACCATTGGAGGCCTTGTAGCTATTCATCAGTTCGTAAGAATAGGTGACTATGCTTTTGTGGGAGGAAAATCAGCAGTTGTAAAAGACATACCGCCCTATGTTATTGCAGCAGGTGACAGAGCCATACTTCACGGCTTAAACAGTGTGGGTCTGAAGCGAAGTGGCTTTTCTCAAAATAAACTCAAATTATTAAAAAAAGCTTACAGAATTATTTTTCGAATAGGCCTTACAATAAACGAGGCTATAGAGAGAGTGAGTGCTGAAGTGGAACAGATTCCTGAAGTAGTTCACTTTATAGATTTTATTAAATCATCTCAGCGAGGAATAACTAGGTAAGCAGGGGTCAGGGATTAATTTATGCGGATAGGTCTAATTGCGGGGAGCGGCCAGTTTCCCATAATTTTTTCAAAAAAAGCAAAATCAAAAGGATTTTCTGTTTATGCCGCAGCTTTTTTGAATGAGACTGACAAGAGTCTGGAAGACCACGTTGATGAAATAGAATGGATGCATCTGGGGCAGTTGAAGCGTCTCATCAATTTTTTTAAAAAACACGATATAAGCAAAGCTGTCATGATGGGCGCCATTCGTAAAACAAGTATATTTTCAGACTTAAAAGCTTTAAAACCGGATATGAAAGCCATGTCGCTTTTTGCCGGTATGATCCATACACATGATGATGGAATTTTGAGTGCCTTTGCCAGAACCCTTGAAAAAGAAGGCATCAAAATAAGGGCTTCAACGTTCTTACTCCCCGACATTTTGGCTCAGGAAGGATGCTGGACAAAACGAAAGCCAACCAGGTCGGAAAAAGCCGATATCGACCTGGGCTGGAAATATGCAAAGGAGATTGGACGGCTTGATATAGGTCAATGCGTTGTTATGGGAGGTGGATCAGTCCTTGCCGTGGAGGCTATTGACGGAACTGATGCCACAATAAAAAGAGGCGGAGAACTTGGCAATGGAACCGCTGTTGTTGTTAAGGTTTGCAAACCAAATCAGGATGTCAGGTTTGATATGCCCGCTATCGGCGCGCAGACAATCAGGACTATGTATGAAGCAGGCGCAAAGGCTTTGGCTATTGAAGCAGGAAAGGCCGTTGTTTTTGACAGGGAAGAAATGATAGCTATGGCAGACAAATTTGGGATTGCTATAGTCGCAATAAATCATAAAACGGAACAATAAATGAAAAAACTTCGAGTTGGTGTAATAGGTACGGGTTATCTTGGTAAATTTCATGCTGAAAAGTATGCAGGAATGGATGAAGTTGAACTTGTCGGCGTTGTTGATATAGAAAAAGAAAAAGCCGAAAACACAGCGGCAAATTTTGGTATATCCGCATATACAAACTACAAAGATCTATTCGGAAAAGTCGATGCTGTTAGTATAGTCGTTCCCACGCCTGTCCACTTTGCCGTCAGTAAAAATTTTCTTGAAAACGGCGTTGATGTTCTTATCGAAAAGCCGATAACAACAACCCTTGAAGAAGCTGACGAACTGATTAAAATTGCGGAATCAAAGGACCTTATTATACAGGTCGGGCATCTTGAAAGATTCAATCCTGCTGTTGTTGCCTTGCAGGATATTATTAAAAATCCAAGGTTTATAGAATCACACCGCTTGAGCATATATAAAGAAAGATGCACCGATGTCAGCGTAATTCTGGACCTCATGATTCATGATATAGATATAATTCTGAACTTTGTCAGGTATGGCATAAAAAACATTCATGCAGCAGGCATACCTGTAATCTCAAAACACGTTGATATAGCAAATGCTCGTTTAGAATTTGAAAACGGATGTGTTGCAAATGTTACGGCAAGCAGAATTTCAACAAAAAATGAAAGGAAAATCAGGCTGTTCCAAAAAGATGCATATATTTCTGTTGATTTTGCAAATCATGAAATAACTGTGATCAGACAGAACGAAAAAAGTCCAAACAGCCTTATCCCGGGCATGGAAATAAAACAGCTCTGCTTTACAAAAAGTGACGCTCTGGAAGATGAGCTTAAATCCTTTGTAAAATCGGTACAAAATCGTAATGTCCCTGAAGTTACGGGACTAATGGGACGCGATGCTTTAAAAACAGCTTTAAGCATTATGAATCAGATCAGCAAGTCTAACGAAAGCCTTCTGTAACCTAAAACCGGCTATCAACTTAAGGCGGGACACTTTCGAACTTTTTGTTCTTGATTATCGTAAGACATCAATTGTCCAAAATTGACACAACATATCCATGTAGGGTGCATTCTATGCACCACCATGGTGCATAGAATGCACCCTACATAATTTATTAAAATTACAGAATGTCCCGGCCTTAAGTTGGTAGCCCCAAAAACCTGAATAAAATTTAAATTCATTATATGAAACCGAAACATATTATGATTATAGCTGGTGAAGCTTCCGGCGATCTGCACGGGTCAAAGCTTGTAAGGTCTATATGTAATAGAGACAATAAGATACATTTTTCAGGTATCGGAGGACAAGCTCTCAGGGATGCGGGAGTTGAAATCCTGGTTGATGCATCCGAGCTGTCTGTTGTCGGGATAACCGAGGTGCTTTCCAAAATACCAAATCTTTTTAAGGCGATTGCCAATGTCAAAAGACACTTAAAAAGTATTAAGCCGGACCTTGTTATATTAATAGATTTCCCTGATTTTAATCTTAAAATTGCAGCAGCCGCTAAAAAGCTCAATATACCTGTTTTATATTATATCGGTCCTCAGGTTTGGGCATGGAGACCGGGCCGCGTCAAAATAATTCAAAAACTTGTGGATCATATTGCTGTTATCCTGCCCTTTGAGGAAGACTTTTACAAAAAACACAAAGTGCCGGTAACATTTGTAGGCCATCCATTGCTGGACAATTATACTCAAAATGATCTCCGTCAGTCAGACACTTTGGAAACAGTTGGAAATGAAAATCATGAAATGCCGGTTATAGGCCTTCTGCCGGGTTCCCGTGACAGAGAGGTTATAAGGCATCTTCCAGTAATGCTTGATGCCGCCAAGATTCTACAAAGCAGGCTCAAGAACATAAAATTCATAATTTCCACAGCTCCCTCTGTTGAAACAAAACACGTTGAAGAAATATTAAAAAAGCATAAAGGAATATGTAATTACCAGATAGCGACAGGAGATGTTAAAAAGGTCTTTAAAATGTGCAAGATAGTTGTGGCTGCTTCCGGTACTGTTACATTGGAAGCAGCGATTTCCTGCACCCCAACAGTAATAATTTACAAGGTATCTCCTGTAAGCTACTGGTTAGGCAAATTAATGGTACAGGTTAAAAATTTCGGTCTTGTAAACCTTATTGCAGGGAAAAATATTGTCCCGGAATTATTACAGGATGAAGCATCCCCGGAAAATATAGCTAATACTGCATTTAATATGTTAAAAGACGCAAAAGGGCTGCAAAAGCTGAGGAAAAAGCTTTTTGAAATAAGAGACATGTTGGGGGGGCCCGGTGCTTCAGAACGGGTAGCTGAAATAGCTCTAAATATGATGGAGAAAAAATATTAAAAGAACAAAACAGAAAAATAAATTTGCTAAAATCAAATGGGAACTTGTCGGTATTTTTGGCAAGTTTTTAATTGATATTCTATTTTATACAATGAAGATAGAATTGAGAGGATTTGAGAAAGTAAGGCCAATTTTTAACTCAAAAAAATTCATCTATGCAGCATGGCACTCAAGACTTCTGCTTCTGAACTATCTGTGCAGGGGATTGGCTGGAACCGCTATGGTAAGCGGTTCAGAAGATGGTGAATTTGTGGCAAGGATACTTAAGAGACAAGGACATGAAGCTTTTCGTGGTTCAACAACAAGAGGTGGAATTAAAGCATTATCAGGGCTGATCAAGAAGCTTAAAGAAGAACAAAGGCCAGGCTTAATTATACCGGATGGACCTCAGGGGCCAAAATTCAAGGTAAAATTAGGAATAATCATTCTGGCAAGAGAAACCGGATACCCTGTTTTGCCTTTCAGCTACAGCGCAAAGAAAATCAAGGTTTTTGCAAGCTGGGATCGCTTTATTCTTCCGTATCCTTTTACAAAATGTCTGGGTATCTATGGCAAACCATTCTATGTTCCCAAAGATGCCGGCAAAGACGACTTGATGAGATACCGGAATCTCCTTGAAAAAGAACTGAACCGTCTTACCCTGGAGGCTGACGGTTGTTTTAATCATAAGATAGCGTAAACAGTAACAGTTGATCATGAAACAAAAATCAAAACGCATAATTATAAAAGACAGACACAAGCAGTTGCTCTCGCTTATAAAAGACAGTTGGTCTAAGCTTTTTCTGGCGATGTTATGCATGCTTGTAATGGCTGCTGCAAATTCAGCCATACCATTTCTGATAAAACCTGTAGTTGATGATATATTTATCAACAAAGATATAGCTATGCTTAAGCTTATTCCTTTTGCCGTTATCATTATATACTTTTCGCTCGGTAGTGCAATGTACGGCCAGGAATATCTTATGAATTATGTAGGGCAGAATATAATAAGGCGCCTTAGAAACAATCTCTACGGCAAAATTCAGGATCTTCCGCTATCCTTTTTTCACAAAGAAAAAACAGGTGTTCTGATCTCCCGCATTACCAATGACGTTAATATCATAAAGACCATGGTTTCAACTGCTGTTACAGGGTCCCTGAGGGACTGCTTTACCATAATTGGCTTAACAACAGTAATATTTTACAGAGACTGGAAGATGGCATTGTTTGCTTTTATAGTATTACCTGTTGCGTTCTTCCCTATTGTGTCGCTGGGGAGGCGTGTTCGCAAGGTAACCACCGGAACCCAGGAATCCATGGCCGAGCTGACTTCTTTTCTTCACGAAACATTTGCAGGAAATAAGATAGTTAAAGCATTCGGAATGGAGGAATATGAAAAGCATCGTTTCTTTAAAGAAACACTCAACCTTTTCAAACTTGAGCTGAAAGCTGTTGCAGCCAAGGCGCTTTCTTCACCGGTAATGGAATTTCTTGGAGGCATTGGGATTGCATTTGTTATATGGTATGGTGGTTCCCAAGTTATTGCAGGTACCTCTTCACCCGGAACCTTTTTCTCTTTCATGGGTGCCGTCCTGATGCTTTACGGCCCGGTAAAAAAACTGAGCAAGCTTAACAATGTAGTACAGCAGGGTCTTGCCGCCACTGACAGAATCTATGATATCCTTGAGAAGGAATCTGATATAATAGAGCAAAAAAATCCTGTTGCAATAAAATCCGGGTCCCACAGGGTAACTTTCCGCAATGTCTTCTTTAAATACGATGATCAAATGGTATTAAAAAATATTAACCTGGATGTACGGCCCGGAGAAATTCTGGCTCTGGTTGGAATGAGCGGAGGAGGAAAAACCTCTCTTGTTAATCTTATACCCAGATTCTATGACGTAAGCGAAGGATCTGTCCTTATAGACGGCACTGATATCAGGCAAACTTCAATTTTTTCTCTTCGAAAGCAGATAGCAATGGTTACACAGGAGCCCATACTTTTTAATGATACCATCAGGGATAATATAGCTTATGGCGATCGAAATGCCTTGAATGAAGATATAGAAAGAGCTGCAAAAGCTGCATATGCATATGATTTTATCCAGAGTTTTCCTGACAAATTTGACACAAAAATCGGAGAACTTGGAAGTCGTCTTTCGGGCGGAGAAAAGCAGCGTATATGCATAGCACGTGCTCTTTTAAAGGACGCTCCGATATTAATACTTGATGAAGCGACTTCTTCTCTGGATACCGAATCTGAAATGCTTGTCCAGAAAGCGCTTGAAAATCTTATGAAGGGAAGAACTACCTTTGTTATTGCCCACAGGCTTTCAACTATTGGTTATGCAAACAGAATAGTTGTTATAATTAAAGGCAAGATTGTGGAAGAGGGAAAACATGAAGATCTGATTTCTCTTAAAGGAGAATATTACAAACTCTATCAGTCCCAGTTCAGCAACGGCAAAAATGTGGTCTGAAGGCTTAAATAAATAATTTTTTTTCCTTCCTTGCAGTATTATTTATGGTGACAGTTCACAGTTCACAGTTCACGGTTTACGGTTGATCAAAGCATAAAACTGTGCATGGTTCCCATGCTTCGGCGTGTTAACCCATATGCTTTCCCACGCTGGAGCATGGGAACGAGAACGAAAAGCATAAAACTGTAAACTGTAAACTGTAAACCGACAACCGTGAACTGTTACTATTTATGAAAATCAACTCTATTATATATAAATATATTTTCAAAGAGATGATCCCTCCTTTTGTCATCAATCTTTTGTTTTTCAACTTTATTTTTCTGCTGACCGAGATACTCGATATTACAAATATGATCGTAAATTACAGGATCAGCCTGTTTGATGTTATGTTGCTGCTTATATATTCAATGCCGCACTTTCTCGAGTTTGTAATCCCCATGTCCGTTATGACAACTGTTCTGTTGACCTTCTTCCGTCTGTCAAGCGACAACGAAATTGTTGCCCTTAAAGCCGGAGGTATAAGTATTTACAAACTTCTTCCTCCTGTACTTCTTTTCTGCCTTATAGGATGTATGCTTACAGGTTTTATGACCATCTATGGGTTGCCATGGGGAAGGCTGTCTTTTAAAAAATTGACATATGAAGTAGCTTCATCCAATGTCAATGTTGGAATGAAAGAAAGAACTTTCAATGATAATTTTGAAGGCGTTATGCTTTATATGAATAAAATCGACTTAAAGAATAAGGCTTTAATAGATATTTTTATTGAAGATCAAAGAACAAAAAACATTATAAGTACAATTGTAGCTCCAAGAGGAGAAATATACAGCGAACCGGACAAACTCCTTTTTCACCTGCGGCTGCACAATGGAACAATTAATCAGGTTGATATTGAGAATAAAACAGTTCATTCGATAACTTTTGATACTTATGACATAAATCTTGATCTGAAAAAATCCGTTACGACAAAAAAAGGGCGAAAAGATGAAAAGGAAATGAGCATAGCTGAGCTGAACAAGTATTTAAAAGATACTGTTAATAAAGATGCAAAATACTATGCTGCACTTATAGAATTTCACAGAAAATTCTCAATTCCTTTTGCCTGTTTTGCCCTTGGTCTTCTTGGCGTTCCATTGGGAGTACAGTCAAAATCAGCAAAGCGGGCATTTGGCCTAGTCTTTGGCCTGATTTTTTTTCTGCTTTACTATTTGATGCTGTCCGCAGGATGGGTTTTCGGCGAGACTGGTGTTTATCCACCGTTAATAGGAATGTGGATGCCGAATATTGTAATCGGAGGAATAGGGCTTTATCTATTTGTAAGAACGGCTAATGACCGTCCTGTAATGATCAATTCGTTTCTTAATTTGTTTAATTGGCAACGCCGGAGGCGCA
>JAUWFS010000194.1:0-6377 GCA_030606805.1 Deltaproteobacteria bacterium | reverse complement strand
TTTGGGTCGAATTTGTTCGATCTCAGATCACAAAAGTTGAAGGAATAGCGAGCTATTTCAATAGTTTTGTGATTTGAGACCGGACAAAGGCGGCCTGAAGCTGTGATGCATAGTTGGGGAAGTTATTTCGTCCACGTTCCTAACGTTATAAACTAAATTATGCCTTAAAAAATAGCGAAAGGTGTAATTATGGACGAAGACCATCTATTTTTACTGTAAATATTTCTGGTTTTACCCATACAAGGATAGTTTTAACAGGCAAAATTATTGACGCATGTTTAACATAAACACCTGGTTTTAATCCTTTAAGATCTACGCAGACTTCCAATCCATTGTCTTGATAAAACTTTTCAAGTACATTAACAGGGCCTTTTATTTCAATATCTATAACAGGAGGTGTAATACTGAATGTGTAAGTAGAATCTTTCCCTTTAACAGGAATATTTTTAAATTCTCTTGCCACAATTTGTTCTTCAATAAATACTTCGGCGAGAATGATTCCTGAAAAAGAAATAATATCAAGACATCCAGGCAGATCAAGCGATATCTCCTTTTTAAAGGATTCTGACAGCCCGTTAACATCAATAGGCTTTGTAAATATTTTTTCAATTGATCCAAGAATATTTTCAGGACCTTTCAATATTACTGAGGATGGCCTGGTAACCGCATATGTAAAAAAACCAGGAGCCGGATTGCCTGAAAAAGAAACTATAACCGGCAACTCTTTTTTAAGCTCTTTTTCAACTTTTACAATCAAAAAGGACGGAGTTATATTTATAATAGAGATTCCACTGGGAAGTTTAATACCATCTTTTCTTATTGGAATACTGTTGACTCCTTCATTTATATCAGAAAGATCAAGCAAATATCGCGACTTGATTTTAGAAAGAGTTTTAACCAATGATTCAGGGCACCTGATACGTACTTCTATTCCTTTTAATGGAGGGTCGGTTATTGATAACCCGTCAGGGATTTTACCAAGATCTATTGGGATGAATATATCTGTTTCTTGAAAAGGTGAGTCATGCCATAGTAAAAAAAAGCAACTAACTAAAAAAAAACACAGAATAACCCATTTAATGATTCTGTGACGAAAAATAGACAAAAAATTATGATTTATCATAGCGAACGCTTCTAATTGAATCAATCAGTTCCAATGTCGAACGTGCCCTACCAACGTCATGAACCCTTACAATGTGAGCGCCTTTTAAAACCGCAGCGGCAATCGCTGCCTGGGTTCCTGTTTCAAGCTCCGGCATTTCAAGCCTGGTGTCACCGTCGCGGATGCCCTCAAGAATATTTCGAATAAATGATTTTCTTGAAGGCCCTATCAAAATAGGATTATTCAGAGTTTTAAATTTATTCAGATACTTAATTATAAGAAGATTATGTTCAACTGTCTTGCCGAACCCAATTCCAGGATCTATTATTATTTTAGACCTTGCAATTCCGTTTTTTTCAGCTCTGTCAATTGCTTTTTCAAGAAATTCTTTGATCTCTTCTATAAGATGGTCATAGTGAGGAGAAACCTGCATTGTTTTTGGAGCGCCCTTCATGTGCATAATTACTACCGGAACTCCATATTTTGCTGCAACGCCCATCATATCAGGGTCACTGTACATGGCGCTTATATCGTTAATAATAGAGGCGCCGGATTCAATAGCCTCTCTCGCCATACTTGCCTTTGTTGTATCAATTGAGATAGGAATTGATACACGTTTCGCAAGTTTTTCAATAACCGGCAAAACACGCCGACCCTCCTCTTCAATAGATACAGGCTCGGAAAATGGCCGTGTGGATTCGCCTCCTATGTCAATTATATCAGCGCCGGCCTCAGCCAGTTTTTCGCCGTGAGCCACCGCTGCATCACATGAAAAAAAAAGCCCTCCATCTGAAAAAGAATCAGGGGTCACATTTAAAATGCCCATAATACACGTACGATTACCAAGCAAAAGGCTGTGAGAACCCCATGAAAGTTTATATGATTTCATAGCATCTTTCAAAACAGAGCAAAAGTAGTTGACACTTTTTTAACCTTGTACGACCACACAACAATAAGTGCCTAAAGTGAGCTAAAGTGCCTAAAATGCCTAAAATGCCTAAAGTTAAGGAATGCACCTTCGGTGCTGCCAATTGTATGTAAATTAATGGAGCTAAGCGACTCCATAACTTTAGGCACTTTAACATACTTTAGCTCACTTTAGGCACTTCATATTCCCGGCCGAAGAGAAAAACCACCTTTAAAAAGTATAAACTTACAAATGAAGTATGCCTATTTCATCTTATGAAAGCTCAATATCCGGTCGCATGGAACGAATTAGATCATCAAGCTCATCTCCTTTGACGGTTTCCTTTTCAAGCAGAAGTTCTGCCAATTTATGGAGAATATCTATATTCTCTTTCAGAATTTCTTTTGCGCGTTTGTATGAATTCTTGATCAGAATAGTTACTTCTTCATCAATTTTTCTGGCTGTTTCTTCGGAATAATCTCTTGGGTGTGATATTTCACGACCCAGAAAAACCTGTTCTTCACCCTTGCCATAAGAAAGCGGTCCCAGCTCTTCACTCATGCCCCATAACCGCACCATTCGCTGGGCAATATCCGTCGCCTGTTTGATATCGTTGGCTGCCCCTGTGCTTATACGGTTAAAAATAATATCTTCTGCAACTCTTCCTCCAAAGGAAACGGTCAACTCGTTTTCCAACTGATCCTTAAATTTAAAATCTCTCTCCTCTGGTAAAAACCAGGTAATACCCGCTGCACGTCCCCTTGGAATAATTGTAATTTTGTTAACCGGATCCGCTCCCGGCAGGAAACGAGATACAAGAGCATGGCCGCCTTCGTGATATGCCGTTACTTTCCTGTCCTCCTCCCTTACTACTTTAGATTTGCGCTCAAGCCCCATGTAAACCTTGTCTTTTGCATCTTCAAGGTCAGACATATCAACCTTTTCTTTATTTCTTTTAGCGCCAAGCAGAGCAGCTTCATTGACAAGGTTTTCCAGATCAGCCCCGGAAAATCCCGGTGTTCCCTTTGAAAGAATAACTGGGGACACATCGGATGCAATTGGTGTTTTCTTCATGTGAACTTTAAGAATTTCTTCACGGCCTTTAATATCCGGCAGTGAAACAACGACCTGTCGGTCAAAACGGCCGGGACGCAATAGAGCAGGATCAAGAACATCAGGCCTGTTTGTAGCGGATATTAATATGACGCCTTCGTTTGATTCAAATCCATCCATCTCAACCAGAAGTTGATTTAAAGTCTGTTCTCTTTCGTCATGTCCTCCACCGAGACCGGCTCCTCTGTGCCTTCCAACGGCATCTAGCTCATCAATAAAGATAATGCACGGAGCGTTCTTTTTACCCTGGACAAAAAGATCTCTTACACGCGATGCCCCTACTCCGACAAACATCTCAACAAAATCAGAACCGCTTATACTAAAAAAAGGCACTCCGGCTTCGCCGGCAATAGCTCGCGCCAAAAGAGTTTTTCCTGTTCCCGGAGGTCCCATAAGAAGAACCCCTTTAGGTATTCGTCCACCAAGACGTGTAAACTTCTTGGGTTCTTTGAGAAAATCAATAATTTCTCCCAATTCTTCCTTTGCTTCATCAATTCCGGCAACATCTTCAAAGGTTACTTTAGGAGCCTGGTCTGATTGAAGACGAGCACGACTCTTCCCGAATGAAAGCGCCTTGCCGCCACCAGCCTGCATTTGACGCATAAAAAATATCCAAATTCCAATGAGTACAATCATAGGAAGCCATGAAACAAGAAGAGACATGTACCAGGGTGACTCTGATGGTGGCTTTGCATTAATGGCTACGCCCTTTTGCCTGAGCATCTTGATAAGATCGCTGTCCTGAGGCGCAAACACTTTAAAACGATTACGGTTTATATCTGTTACAAAGAGTTCCTGGCCTTGAATAACGACCCCTTCAATTCGCTCTTCATCGACCATTGCAAGAAATTCCGTATAGCTAATTTTTTCCTCAGGCACTTGCTGCTGATTAAAAAGATTATAAAGCATTATCATCAGCAACGTAATGACAAGCCATAAAGCAATGTTTTTATAAAATGGGTTCAAAAGACATTTCCTCCAAAAATTTATTGTAAACGTTCCATCATATTAATCATAATTGCATATTAGGCAAGAAAAACTTCCATTTTAAGTATATTTCTTGTTGATTGTTTTACTTTAAAAAAATCATCTATTCTGTAACCGACAACCCACATTATTTTTTCATGACTAAGCAGTATCGGGCATTTAGCGCGCTGAGCTCTTGTAACCTTATTATTAATAAAATATTTTTTTACCTTCTGTGTCCCTGACATACCAAATGGTTGAAACCTGTCACCAGGTCGAAAGTTTCTTAAAACCAAAGGGAAGCTAAGTTTATCCATATCAAAAAAAGCAATATTATGTCCAGCGCAACGGATATCTGACAAATCTTCAATGTCAATCTTAGAAAATTCAATATTTAAACCAAGTTCCTTAATTAATAAGTATCTGGGAAATATCTCTTCTTTGAAGCCGGCTTCAGGTTTTAATATCCTGTATTCAAATGAAAGTTTATTCTCATCTCTTAATTTCTTGTCCAGGTCACGCAATACCATTTTTTCCCTTGAAAAGGAAACAGTATCTTCATCTCGTTTAATCCAAATACGATCGGGAAGGTCGATATGGCCAAAAGCATGTCCGCTATTTAAAAGGGAACTAACGGAATCTATGTGCGAAAAGTTAATGCGCCTCAAATTTCCTTTTATTTCTGCAATTGCTTTTCTTATAATTCTTCTCCGGGCCGCAATATGCAATTCATTAATTGAAGAGATTGAAAGGGTAACTGAATTATTCTCGGCAGTTAGAACAGATTTATTGAATATGGGCTTTATTAAATCATCTATCCATTCCTCTTCAGATCTTATAATTGATGCAAAACGGTTAATAGTTTCCACTATCCTTTTATTATAAGAAGATTTTAAATGTGGTATTAAATGATGACGGATTCTGTTCCGAAGATATCTCTGGTCATTATTTGACTTGTCTAAAACAAACTTTAATCCATTAACCGCCAGGAATTCAAGTATTTCAGATTTGGTTAATTTTATTAAAGGACGAATAATTTTTCCATTCCTTACCGGTGGTATTCCTGAAATACCAACGGGACCGCTTCCCCGCAATAAATGCATTATTACAAGCTCTGCATTATCATCAGCATTATGACCGAGAGCAATCTTGTTGAACATGTATTTCTCTGCGATACTTTCAAAAAATCTGTAGCGAACAATTCTTGCCGCTTCTTCCAAAGACAACTTTTTTTCATGTCGATATTTACGAACGTCTTCCTCTTTAATATAACAAGGCAAATCAAGTTTGCGTGCAAGAGATGCAACAAACTCGGCATCATCGTCTGAATCTTTTTGCCTGAGACAGTGATTTAAGTGAGCAACACCGACTCTAAGGGAAAATCGTTGAGTCAATGAGAGTATAATATGAAGCAGAGCTACGGAATCAGGCCCGCCTGACACACCAACCAGAACTGAATCCCCTGCCCTAATCATACTGTGAGCCTTAATGGTTGCCTCTACGGTTTTTATCAATCTGTTTTTGTAATCTTTGAGTGGTGATAGCATGAAAAATTGTTGTTTGTGACCTTTCGAGGTATAGTATAAAAAAAGTGTAACCGTTCACGGAACGGTTACATAAAAAGTTATATAAACCTAATATAACTCATAATTAACATTTTTCAAATTATTATAAATGTTTGCCCTTGAAAAAATTATTTTATGAATTATTTTATACAAATGGTTGTGCTAAGCGGGGAGCTAGCGGTGCCCTATTCCCGAAATCCGCTTAATGCGGGGCTGAATTCCCTCTAAAGGGTTTTATCCTGGACGTTTTCGAGTCATCCTGACCGGTCGCTATGCAACAGACACTCACGAACCTCGTCAGATCCGGAAGGAAGCAGCGATAAGTGATACAGTCTGTGTCGTGGATTGATCCCGGTTGAGTTTTGGCTTAAATGTTTCAGAAAAAGATTCGATAGAGGGTGCACAACCATACAACCAGCCCTTTTAATAAACACCTTGACATTCTTACATATAGCATTATTTTTTGTTCAAACTTCCGGCCCTGAAAAAAGTGTGAAAATAACATATAAACTTTCAGATAATTAATTTCACAAGGCCGGAAGGAGGAAGGCGTATTAGTTATACGTCGACGAATGATAACACGGTGAAATTATTTATCTGAAAGTTTATAGGAGCAACTCTATCTGATGACCGACGATAAAAAGAAAATAAAAAAAAAAGCTGAAACTGATAAGCACAGTACAGATAATAAAATATCCACAAAAAAGGATTTGGACAAAGAAAA
>JAUWFS010000225.1:0-4903 GCA_030606805.1 Deltaproteobacteria bacterium | reverse complement strand
TTTGGGTCGAATTTGTTCGATCTCAGATCACAAAAGTTGAAGGAATAGCGAGCTATTTCAATAGTTTTGTGATTTGAGACCGGACAAAGGCGGCCTGAAGCTGTGATGCATAGTTGGGGAAGTTATTTCGTCCACGTTCCTTAGTGAGCTTTGAGAAAAAACAGCGCATAAGAAAATTTATCTTTAAAGCATCTGATCTATCGCTTAACCAATATGTATTAAAAGGATTGGCCACTGTTTTTTCTTTAGGCTCACTTGGGCAAGTTTCAGATATTCTTACATTTTATTATCAGTGGGCGAGTCTTGTATCATGTAATTTACCCGGATTTATTGAGAAGTTACAGGTTTATTGGTAACCATGAACTGTTACAATTTATCCTTATCAGCATCCAGCCGATAACTAGACCCCTCACGCCTTACCATTAAATCCAATTATGGCTTTACCTTTGTCCACAATAATAGGGACTTTGCGTCTCCCATCGGAATATTTCAACATAGTATCAAGCTTGCCGGCATCAGACAGCACATCGATATATTCCACATCCCTTCCGTTTTTTAAATAGGCCTCACGAGCCTCTGTAGTAAAAGGTCAGGTATTCTTTCCAAAAATCAATACTTTTTCTTCCATGAGCAATTCTCCCTTGAAAAACAAACTTATCATTTTGTGCATTTTACCTGAGTTGAGCGATTTTTTGCGAAGAAATGTGCTAAGATCTTGATGCAGCAAGATTTGCGAAAATCGTAGGCATACCAATGGATATGTCGAGACTTTTCGCAAGTCCTTGATGCGCAAGAGATTGGTGCAAGTCGAGTAAAAAATCGCTCAATTTAGGTTTTAATAATCGCATTGTATACATTCCATAAGAAGGTTTTTAAGCTTCTTATGAAGAACTGAGTATGAAAAGCAAGTTTTGGCTATTTTATAGTTGTGATCAACCATTTTCTTCCGAAACTTTTCATCTGCAAGAACTTTTTCAACCTGCATTATTGCCTTATCTGTTATATAACCATTAATTTCAATTACAGAAAATCCCTTTGGTTTAATATCCATTGCGTAAATCGAATAAGCATTAACCATTATTGGTTTTCGGAAATATATTGCTTCAAGAAAAGCATTGCCAAAGCCTTCAAAATCTGAAGGATAGGTAACAAGATCTGCATAAGGGTAAATGTCATTCAGGGTATATATTTTCTTTCCTGATTCTGTAAACCCTCTTTTTTCATTAATGATATCTGAAACAAAAACAGTATCAACGCCCATCAGACAAGCATATTCTTTTACTCTGCATTCGTAATCATAGCCTTCATCACCTGAGGCATGTGAAATAACGAGTTTGGCTTTCTTTTTCAATCTGTTGATAAGCTCTATTGCAAGCTCAATTCTTTTGCGCTTAACAACTCTGGTAGGCTGGAGAATAAATAACTGGTCGTCCTCGACTCCAAGGGCACTTCTCACGTCAGATGCATAATCATCAATTGGTTCAGGCGGATTATCAAAGTCCATGACATTAGGGATGATGGTTGGAGAAATACCAGTCCTAAGACTTAACTGGTTATTAGCAGAAGAGTTGATTACCACGTGCTGAATTTGCGGCAGATGAGGAGGAAAGGCCATATTAAGGTATTCCCATACAGCGTTTCTCATAAAAGCCTGTCGTTCCCAGAAGAAATCGTGATGATGGGCAATTGTTGGGATGTCGGTTTCAGATATTAACTCTGCAATGGCTACGCCAAGAGGAATATTGAGCGGTATTGTCAGGGAATTTTCAGCTACCAGAAGATCAATTTTGAACTGCCGGATGAAGTTATAAAGATGTTTCTTTAATCTCAGTCTGAGTTCATGGATTTTCTGTGTTATATAGTCGCTTCGTTTTTTCAATCCAAAGCAGTTTTGATGGATTTCCCGTATGTTGGGATGCTTAAAGTGAGCTTCAGGAACTATGTATGAATGCTCTGGTGCACAATCGCACTCACCGGCAAAATAAAAACATGTAAATCCATCTTTTTCAAAAAAGTGAGCCCATTTTGATGTTTCAAGGGAAACGCCGTCTGTCCCGGCAAGACGTGTTGCAATAAATCCAACATGTCGCGGTTTGTGAGGAGTAAATAAACGGCAAGAATTTTCTTTTTCAAATTTAATTTCATCATTTACTATATTCATATATCTCCTGATATCGAAAACAATCTACAGTATGATCATTTACCATTCCTGTTGCCTGCATAAAAGCATAGCATATTACCGGACCAACAAATTTAAATCCCTTTTTTTTTAAATCAACGCTCATAGCCATTGATTCCTTTGTTTTTGAAGGAATTTCGTTTTGATTTTTCCATGCATTCTTTATTGGTTTGCCTTTAGTGAACTGCCGGATATATGTATCAAAACTTCCGAATTTTCTTTGAATGTTAAGGAATGCTCCGGCGTTTTGAATGGCGGCTTCTATCTTAAGTCTGTTTCGGATAATTCCTTTGTTGGATAAAAGCTTTTCTATTATAGCTGAATCAAATTTTGCAACCATTTCCGGGTCAAAATTATTAAAAGCTTTTCTGTAGTTGTGGCGCTTTTTTAAAATGGTCAGCCAGCTTAAACCTGCCTGCGCTCCTTCCAGTATAAGCAACTCGAACAACTTTCTATCATCATGCAAAGGAATTCCCCATTCATTATCATGGTACTTTATATAAAGGGGATCACTCCCAGCCCACTCACATCTTGTCTTCATAATTACCAGAATCCGTCAAGGCCCCTTAATCCGTTCATATAAAGACGCCCGCTTGCTTCAAACATAGAGTAACTTGTGAGTAAAATGGGCATATCATAGGAACTTGCAAGCTCTATAATGTTTTCATTTGGTTTCTTTCCTCTTACAAAAACAACTGCAATAATTCCGGCAACTTTAGCTGTCTGTATAACCTGCTCTGTGGTTATGCCGGTAAGCAAAACCGAGCCTTCCGCCAGTGAGGACAAAATATCATCCATCAGATCCGATCCTCCACCAGCTACTATTGTTTTATCGAGCTGATCATCTCCAACAAGCACAGTCGCCTTTAATATATTTCTAATTTCAGATATTTTCATATGAAATATTAGTTCGTATTTAATATGAATAGAAATTGGAAATTTGGCCTTCATGCTTTCACGCGGCGCAAGCGCCTGCGCTGCACGTGTATTGTTGATGAACGCATTCAATTTTGGGCTGAATGGGAATGCATAAACCTTGAACCTTGAACCTTGAACCTCTGAACCGTGAACGGTTACTTTATATTGTAGTTATTTTATTACAAAACCTCTATTCCCGTATTCAGCATATGCCATGGCAACTGTCCTGTAAACAAGATGTGCAAGCTTGGAAAACGGCACAACCATAAATAAGTTAAATACAAAAATAAGATGAATGAAATATAGGGCATAAGAAAGACCGGCTATTCCCGCCAGCCTTGTCATCTCTGTCAGCATGCCGCTGGCCCCAAGCCCAAAAACAAGCCATAATAGATACCAGTCCTTATAGGTGGACACTTGATCTGTTTTGCCCATACGATTTTTTATCATCAATGCGCTACCAATAACAAGGGCTATCCCGCAGACATTGGCAAGCCATTTCACCGGGTTCAACTGAGAATATGGACCGTGAGTCTGAAAAACATAAAGCACGACAAAAAATATGTTTGTCACAATAAAAAGCCCAATAAATGAATAAAATACCATAAGATGCGCTGTGGTTCGGTCTTTATTTTCGAGGCACTCAGAAAACTTATTGTGCTTTAATATTGTCGGAAGAACGGTGAAAAGCGCCCGTATAAGTCCTCCAATTTCAAGTTTCTTTTTGTCTGTCTTGCCTTCAAGCACTGCGTTTTCATGCATATCATTTACAAATCTTTTGAGCCCTATTCCGAAAACCACTACAACCCATGCAGTAAGCGGAATAAAAATCATGTCAACAAGCCATGAGGAAAAGAAATGTGAATGAACGATTTCATCTCCGCCCGGGGTAAAATCGAGCAGGCCTGTAATAAAACCAAGCACCAGAAATACAACCACAGGTATTCCCAATAACACAGGCAGCTTCTTTGGATCATTCACAGCTTTTCCTATGAATTTCGGCGCTGCATATTCCGTGATTGCATAAGAACGAATAGCTCCCAGCACATCACCTGGATTTGCGCCACGCGGGCACAAGGTAGAACAATCTCCGCAATTATGGCACAGCCAAATGTCCATGTTGCCGACCAGTTTATCCTTCAGCCCCCATGATGCGGCAATCATCTCTTTTCTTGGAAAGGGCTTATTTTCCGGAGAGATCGGGCAGGCCACTGAACAGGTTGCGCATTGAAAACATTTTTTTAGTGTATCTCCCCCAAGCCCGATCACCTCTTTAACAAACTTAACATCAGGCTCAACCAGGTATTTATCCGCCATACTGATACCTCCTTTTATATTGACTATTGAAGATCGTCGATTGACGATTGATTTAGGAAAAGCGGCTTCAATCATCAATCATCAATCATCAATCACTAGAATCCCTTAAACGGGTTTGGACCGAGCTCCTCAACCATTTCCACAAAAGAATTAACAATTCCCGGAATCTTGTCATACTCGTCAATTGCAATATCAAACTGCGCTACGCGCTCGTTTTCCAAGGCAAGACTTGCCAGTGCCTCGCCTATCTTTTTCATCCTGATACTGGCAAGTTCGCTACCCTTTACAAAGTGGCACTGGTAGTCATCACCATACTTGCAGCCAAGCAGGAAGATACCATCCATGCCCTTGGAAAGAGCGTCCTTTATCCAGACTACATTAACAGAGCCAAGGCATCTAACCGGAACAAACCGGACATCAGCAGAATAACTAAGCCTGTTGATTCCTGCAGTATCCAGAGCAGGATATGCATCATTTTCACAAACCAGC
>JAUWFS010000193.1:0-6438 GCA_030606805.1 Deltaproteobacteria bacterium | reverse complement strand
ATTAAATGCTATTTCTTCAGGAGAGGCTCATTTTGCCAGTTTAGGGGAAATTGCCATGCTCAGTGCAATGGCGCATGGCAATAGACGTTTTTACTGGGTTGGTAATCAGGATATTGCACCTGGATTTGAGGGGCTTGTTGCAAAGGAAGGGATAACGTCATTATAAACCTGATTTTCGCAAATGGGTTAATCTTGATATTCTTTCTTTTTAGGAAATAAAAATGTAGCCGTTCACGGTTTACAGTTATCGGTTCACGGTTGAAAAAAACAGAAGATAGGGGAGAATTATGGGGTCCTCGAAAAAGCTGTGAACTGTAAACCGACAACCGTGAACGCTTACAAATAAATAAAAGTGCAATCATTATAAGTCAGGGGGAATGACAGGTGGAAGGAGAAGGACTTGGTTTATGGCGCTCTTCTGTTATTGGAGCTATAGGGTTACTTGTTTTTCTCAGTATTTGGGAAATTCTTGTGAGAACAAATGTTATTGATCCCTTTTTTTTGCCGGCGCCAACCCAGGTCATTGATAAAGCAATTCAAATGACTACCGCTAAAGATGCCGTTTTATTAGCAGACATTAAAATAAGCGCAACAAGAGTGCTGACAGGGTTTTTATTGAGTGTTCTTGTAGGTGTACCTGCCGGGTTAATTATAGGGATGAACTCAGTTGTTCGTGCTGCAATAAATCCGATTATTTCAATAATTCGACCTTTGCCCGCATTAAGCTGGATCCCCCTGTCTATGCTTTGGCTGGGTATTGATGAGCAGCAAAAGTATGCAATTGTTTTTATGGGGAGTTTTGCTTCCATTTTAGTTTATACCACAGATGCAACCATGCGTGTGGATCCCACTCTTCGACGAGCTGCCATGAATCTTGGTGCTTCACCACTACAGATACTTCGTTATGTTATTCTCCCTAACGTAAGCGTTCACTGAACATTGAAATTAGAAATTTGGCCTTCATGCTTTTGTACTGTTGATGAACGTATTCAATTTTGGGCCGAGTTTTTTAACTATTGCTTTTATATTTGCAGCTATGCTGTCAGACGGTCATATTATCTGATAGCCCACGGTGTTCTGAACCTTTCATCTCTCCCTGATTTCTACTTTCCAATTTCAAGTTTCAAGCCGTGAACGGCTACTCATTAACTAAATACAGGTCGCCTACAAATTTGTAAATATTATATCTTTTACTTACAAATTTGTAATATTCTATCTTATCTCTTTCACACCGATATTCATATCTTGCTGAATTAATAGATTTTATTGTTGGTATATTTTTTGGGTATATTTGTTGCTAATACTTAAATAAACAAAGTCTATTAAACTTTTTGGGGACAAGACTATTGCTCGTAACAAACATGAAAAACAAGTATGACCATGCTTCAAAGATGCTGCAGAAAAAGAGGGATCGACTGATTTCAGGGTTTTTAAACAAAAGAGACCCCTTTTTTTTGGAGCATAATGCCAGGATTTTAGACGATTATTTTCGTGAAAGTTTTGAGAGAAGTGAAGTCGGTCCTATAATGCGTATAAACAAGAATCCTTATGCGATCTTTGCCCTTGGCGGCTATGGAAGGGAAGAACAGTGCATTCACTCTGATGTAGATCTTCTTTTTCTTTTTGAAAAAAATGTTCCTGATAAAACCGAGGATCTTATCAAGGAGATTCTTTACCCGCTATGGGACATCGGTCTTGATGTAGGACATGCTACTCGCTCAATTAAGGAATGTGTTAGTCTTTCCGGGAAAGACCTGGAGGTGCTGACTTCAGTTTTGGATGCCCGTTTTATATGCGGTGTATCCCTTTTGTATTCAGAACTTATGGAGCAAATCCTAAAAAAGGTCATTATCAAGCGATCTGACAAAATCATTAATCGGCTTATTGAAAGCAATCTTCAGCGCCATGATCGTTTTGGGGACTCTACTAATTTGCTTGAACCAAATATTAAGGAAGGGCAAGGGGGATTGAGAGATTACCACACAATGCTGTGGATTGGCCGGATAAAATATAATATCAAGCAGCCAAGAGATCTCGAGTATTATGGCTGCCTTTCGTACGATGAGTTTAAAATTTTATCAGAAGCCCTTTCTTTTATATGGGAAGTTAGAAACCGATTGCATTATATAGCCGGGAGAAAATGTGATCAACTGTATTTTGAGTATCAGACAGAACTGGCCAATGCCCTGAATTTCAGAAAACAAAACGGGCTGCAGCCAGTAGAAAGATTTTTAGCAAAATTGCACAGCCGGATGGAGGTTTTGAAGCAGCAATACTTGATGTTTATTGGTGAACAAGCTTACACAAAAAAGTCAAAGCTTTCAAAAAAACTCAATCCACAAACTCAAATAAATGGTCTCGAAGTTAAGAGGGATATGCTTAATTTTGTTTCTTCCGAGGCTATACTGGATTCTCCGGATTTGCTGATAAAAATATTTGAAGAAAGCGCTCGCCTGCAAGTTCCATTAAGTTCTGAAGCAAAGCGGCTGTTAAAAGAATTTATTTATTTGATTGATGATGATTTCAGAAACGCTTCGTTTGCTTTAAAATCTTTTGAAAGGATTTTATTTGCTCCGCCCACAACAATTGATGTTTTGAATGATATGTTAAGCACAGGATTTTTAGTGCAGTTTATACCCGAATTTAAAAATATTGTTAATCGAATTCAGTATGATGAGTATCATATCTATCCTGTTGCAAGGCATTCGTTACTTACCGTAAAGACAATAAAAAAATTCGGTATGCCTGATGAAGATAAAGCTGAAAACCAATTGTGTGGAAGTCTGTATAAAGAGCTTTCCAGTAAGAAATTACTGCTTTGGGCAGCTCTTTTCCATGATATTGGGAAAGGAGAACCGGCTGGGGGGCATTCACAGAAAGGAGCAAAAATCGTTAAAGATATACTTAAAAAAAGAGGTTTCAAAAAAAGCGATATAGAAACCATAACATTTTTGATAAATGAACATTTACTTCTTATCAAAACTGCGTTCAGAAGAGATCTAAATGATGAGGGGACAGCTATCACCTGTGCCGGAAAGATAAAGGACATAGAGCGTTTGATAATGCTTTACCTTCTGACTGTCTCGGATTCAATGTCTACCGGTCCAACTGCCTGGAATGACTGGGCTTCGGCTCTTTTAAAAAATCTTTTTCTTAACGTGCTGAGCATATTGAAAAAAGGTGAGCTGACAACAGGGAAAGCTGTTGATATAGTTGAGAAGAAGAAGGAAGAAATTTTATTATCTGCATCTTCTCAGCAGGCAAGGCAAGAATTAGAGCAGATTTTTAATGTAATGTCGCCGAGATATCTTCTGTACACTTCGGCACAAGATATACTGGAACATATCGAGCTTTACAAAAGTCTTGGTAACGCAGATTTTGTCTGGAAAGTAACGCGAACTTCTGATTCTAATACAAGGGTTGTAACGATTTGTGCAAAAGACCGTCCATGCTTATTTTCAAAAATTGCCGGAGTATTTACTTTGAACAGCATCGATATTCTGGATACTCAGGCATATACATGGCGAAATAATATAGCTCTTGATATTTTTAAAGTTAAACCACCCCTTGATCAGATTTTTGAAACCGAGCGATGGGATAAAGCAGAAGAGAATCTCAAATCTGCTCTATCAGACGAGTTGAATCTTGCAGAAGCTCTAAAGGAGAAGATGTCCCCCTATCGAACCTTTAGGCCCCGTACATCACAAAGACCTAACCGGATAGTTGTAGATAATGAAAGCTCCGTTTTTTTTACAATCATTGAAGTTTTTACCTATGACTTTCCGGGGCTGCTTTTCAGCATTACCGACGCTCTTTTCAGGTGCGGGCTGGATGTATGGATCTCAAAAATTTCTACAAAGGTTGATCAGGTCGTAGATATTTTTTACGTCAGAGATTTTGATGGCCAAAAGGTTGATTCACCCGACCAGGTGGCGGCGATAAAGGATGCAATTGCAGAAGTGTTGCCGGGAAGGGGATAATGAGTCCTGGTAAAATAAAGAATCAAAAGGAAGGCAAAAATTTATGATTAATACAGGCGATACAGCATTTATGCTTGTTGCAACAGCTTTAGTTATGTTGATGACACCAGGTTTAGCTCTTTTTTACGGTGGGCTGGTTCGTTCCAAAAATGTGCTGACAACTGTTTTACAAAGTTTTTTATGTCTTGGCATTGTATCAATAATTTGGTTATTATATGGATACTCTCTTGCTTTTGGGCCGGATATTGCCGGAGTAATCGGCAATCTCGATTGGGCCTTTCTCAAGGGCGTTGGCCTGTCAACTGGTCCATACTCCGACAGCATCCCGCATCTATTATTTTGCGCATTTCAGCTTATGTTCGCTATAATTACACCAGCACTTATTACAGGAGCATTTGCAGAAAGGATGAAATTTTCAGCCTTTATTCTTTTTACAGTTCTTTGGACAACATTTGTATACTTACCTGTATGCCACTGGGTATGGGGCGGTGGCTGGCTCGGAAATATGGGTGCACTTGATTTTGCCGGAGGAACGGTCATTCATATTAATTCCGGAGCAGCAGCATTGGTTGTCGCTGTTATGTTAGGCAAGAGAAAGGGATGGGGAAAGGAAGCATTTTTGCCGCATAATCTTCCTATGACAGTTTTTGGTGCCGGCATACTGTGGTTTGGATGGTTTGGCTTTAATGCGGGCAGCGCTCTTTCTGCCGGTAAAATAGCAACTATGGCTTTTATGACCACTCAGATAGCTTCAGGGACAGCAGCGGTTTTCTGGGTGGCCACAGAATGGATACTTCGCGGTAAGCCTACTGCACTTGGTGCAGCTTCCGGGGCGGTTGCCGGTCTTGTTGCTATAACACCTGCAGCGGGATTTGTTGGGCCGGTATCAGCACTTATTATAGGACTTATTGCAGGTATTTTATGCTATCTTGCTCTGACATTGAAAGACAAATTTGGTTATGACGATGCTCTGGATGTTGTTGCCATACATGGAGCAGGTGGATTATGGGGCGCTCTTGCGACCGGGCTGTTTGCAACTACTGCGGTTAATCCCGACGGAGCTGATGGATTGTTCTTTGGAAATCTGAATCAATTTGTCATACAGTTTGCAGGTGCGTTTGCTGCAATTGTATTTTCTATTACAGTGACGGCAATTATTGTTAAATTTATTGACATGACCATTGGTCTCAGGGTTTCAGATGAAGAAGAAGTTCGGGGGCTTGATCTGTCACAGCACAGTGAGGTTGGCTATACACTTTGATTACGAATTTAATATAAAGAGGTGAGAAACAATGAATAAGATCGAGGCGATCATAAAACCTTTTAAACTCGATGATGTAAAAGATATATTAAGTGAAATAGGTGTTCATGGAATGACTATTTCAGAGGTTAAGGGTTGTGGCCGCCAAAAAGGACATAAGGAAATCTACCGTGGTGCCGAGTACTTGGTGAATTTCATACCAAAAATTAAAATTGAAATAGTTGTTGAAGCAGATAAGACCGACAAGGTTGTTGAAGCTATAAGGAAGGCTTCAAACACTGGTAAAATAGGAGATGGAAAGATTTTTGTATTTCCTGTTGAAGAAGCAATAAGAGTGCGCACGGGAGAAAGGGGAAAGGATGCAGTTTGATTATTAATTTAAGTGCAAAATACTAAATTAAGGAGGATTTTCATAATGACAACAAAAGATGTATTGGAGATGATCAAAGAAAAAGGAGCCAGGGTAGTTGATTTACGTTTTCTGGATTTTCCTGGAGTATGGCAGCATTTTACCGTGCCTGTGAGCGAGGTAGATGAGTCTTCATTTGAGGATGGTTTTGGATTTGATGGATCCAGCATAAGGGGCTGGCAGCCTATTCACGCCAGTGATATGTTAGTGATACCGGATCCTGCAACAGCCAGGATGGATCCATTTTTTGAAGTGCCGACACTTGTTCTTATAGGGAACATAGTAGACCCGCTTACCCGTGAGTCATACTCACGAGATCCCCGTTACATAGCCCAGAAGGCTGAGGCTTATCTTAAAGGCACCGGGATAGGAGACACAGCATATTTTGGTCCTGAGGCAGAGTTTTTCATATTTGATGATGTTCGTTTTGAGTCATCCAAGAACAAGTCCTTTTATCAGGTTGACTCAATAGAAGGGATTTGGAATGCAGGTAGAAATGAGGAGCCCAACCTGGCATACAAACCTCGCCATAAGGAAGGATATTTCCCTGTTCCACCCATGGATAAGTTTCAGGATTTACGCACAGAGATGCTGCTTACTTTAGAGGATTTAGGTATAGATGTTGAATGTCAGCATCATGAAGTAGCTACAGCCGGTCAGGCAGAGATAGATATGCGTTTTAAGCCTTTGGTGCAGATGGGTGATCAGCTCATGTGGTTCAAGTATATTTTAAAGAACGTGGCCTGTCGTCACAACCATACAGTTACCTTTATGCCCAAGCCTTTATT
>JAUWFS010000229.1:0-4686 GCA_030606805.1 Deltaproteobacteria bacterium | reverse complement strand
TTTAACAGCGTATTAATAAGAGAAGATTTACCCACATTAGAACGACCTGCAAAAGCTATTTCAGGTAAGACTGCCGGAGGATACTGAGACGGCTTAACAGCGCTTGTAATAAATTCAGCGGATTTTATTTTCATTTCAATCAGGTCTTTAATCCACAGATTACGCAGATTACACAGATTTTCGTGAGTTATTGGGCAGGGTGCCATGGACAAACTTGTTTGTCCGTGCCGTCCATTTTTAAAAATTGACAGAATACCTTCAATCGACAATCATCAATCATCAACTATACTACCTTATTAAGCGGATACTCAATTATACCTTCAGCGCCATTTTTAAGGAGGTCTGGGATTAAATTCCTGACAACATTGGAGTCTACGACTGTTTCTACTGAAAACCATTTTGACTGATAAAGAGGTGCTACTGTTGGGGCATTCAGGCTTGGGAGCAGAAATACAATATTTTTAATTTTCGGTTCAGGCACATTCATTTTAAGCCCAACCAGTTTTTCACCGAGAAGAGCTCCTTTGAGTAAAAGAGCTATCTGTTCTATCTTTTCTCTTTTAAAAGCATTCTCCCATGCATTGTGATTTGTGATAAGCTGAGTATTTGTTTTCATCAGTTCCTTTATAATGCGGAGTCCATGCGCCTTTATTGTGCTTTCAGTCTCAGTAACCTCAACGATGGCATCTGCAAGACCGGAAACAACCTTTGCCTCTGTTGCGCCCCATGAAAATTCAATTGCAACATCAATACCCTTTTCAGCAAAGTATCTTTTCGTAAATTCAACCAGCTCTGTTGCAATTTTTTTCCCCTGAAGATCTTCAGGTTTATTAATCGGCGAGTCATACGGAACAGCCAGTACCCATCTTGCAGGACGCGCACTTACCTTGGAATAAACAAGATCAGCAACAACACGAACATCAGAGCTGTTTTCAGCAATCCAGTCCTTCCCGGTCAGACCTGCGTCAAGAGTTCCGTTTTCTACATAACGCGACATCTCCTGAGCCCTGCAAATCGCACATTCAATCGAGTCGTCGTTAATTTCAGGGAAATAGCTTCTTCCATTAACATTTATCTTCCACCCCGACCGTTTGAAAAGTGTTATTGTAGCATTTTGCAGGCTGCCCTTGGGAATGCCCAGTTTTAACTTTCCACTCATTTCTTATATACCTCCTCAGGATCAAACAAAGGCTTTCCAATAATTTTTATTGATCCATCTTCTTCAACTCTTTTATAAAAACAGCTTTTATGACCCGTGTGGCAGGCAGCACCCCCGACCTGTTCAACCTTCAAAAGAACTGTATCATCATCACAATCTATTCTTACTTCTTTAACTATCTGCATATTCCCTGAAGTTTTTCCCTTGATCCAGAGTTCATTCCTTGTACGGCTGTAAAAAGTGGCCTTGCCTGTTGAGAGAGTTGTCTCCCAGGCTTCTTGATTCATAAAAGCCAGCATTAATACTTCTCCTGTTTTGTAATCCTGGACTATAGCTGGGACAAGGCCTCTGATTTTATTAAAATCGAGTCTGATCATTGGTATAAGCCTCGTTAATTTATAGATTTTCTGGTGATGACGGATTAAAACTTGATTAAATAACTATATTATGTAATAAAGTCAAATTCTTTTTCATGTTAACGGATTCTTGAAAACTGATTGGGGATCTAATAATATATATTTATATAGAATTCGGAATTTTGTAATATGGCTAAACAAAAAAGCACATCTGAAATATTAAAAAAGCGATCCATACGAGATAAAGAAAGTTTTATAACAAATATACTCTTATGGTTTGTCAGCCTGATCGTATTAATAATATTATCAAGCGCTATCACTATCGGCGGGATTTATTTTTACCTCAGCAGAGATCTTCCTAAAATTTCTTCTCTAACCGATTATCGGCCCCCGATTATTACAACTGTTTATTCGGATGATAATAGAAAAATTGCTGAATTTTATAATGAGCGCAGAATTGTTATACCTCTTTCCGAAATGCCGAAAATGCTCATAGACGCTTTTATTGCAGCAGAAGATGCAAGATTTTTTAAGCATAAGGGAATAGATTTTTTAAGCATTATAAGAGCTTATATTAAAAATATCGAGGCTGGTACCATAGTCCAGGGTGGAAGCACTATTACTCAGCAGGTTACCAAGTCTTTCTTGCTCACACCTGAAAAAAATTACACCCGCAAAATAAAAGAAGTCATTCTTGCATATCGCATAGACAAAAAATTTACCAAAGAAGAAATTCTCTTTCTATATTTGAACCAAATATATCTGGGACATGGCGCATATGGCGTGGAAGCTGCTGCAGAAAATTATTTCGGCAAATCAACTCAAGACCTGAACCTTGCTGAATGCGCTATTTTAGCAGGGCTGCCCCAGGCCCCCAGCAGATATTCACCTTTCAAAAGTCCTGAAAAAGCAAAGCAACGCCAGATATACGTTCTAAACCGCATGATTGCTGAAGAGTATATTACAAATATTCAAGCAACAGAAGCTATAAATACCAAACTGGATATAAAACCGCGGCGCAACTGGTATATTGAAAAAGTCCCCTTTTATACAGAGCATATAAGGCGTTATGTCAAAAATAAATACGGCCCTGATGCTTTATATAACGATGGCCTCAAGATTTATACTGCTGCTAATATTGAAATGCAGAAGGCTGCAAGGAAAGAGATAAACAAAGGTTTAAAGGCTCTTGACAAACGCCAGGGTTATCGTGGTCCCATTAAACATTTATCGGAAGAAGAAATCGAAACTTTTTCAAAAGAACTCCGGAAGGAGCTTGAAGAAAATCCTGTTGAAGAAGGAAAGATAGTTAATGGAGTCGTAATTGAGGTTAATGATACTAACGATACCGCTATTGTTCGTATTGGAAATGCTCAGGGCATAATTAATATTAATAGTATGCGCTGGGCAAGAAAGCCTGATCCCGAAGTCCCCTACTACGAGTCAAGAGTAAAGCATCCTGGAGAAGTCCTCGATATCGGCGATGTTATACTGGTAAAAATTAATAATAAAATAAAAGACTCGGATCTATGGAACCTCGAACTGGAACAGGAGCCAAATGCCGAGGCGGCACTACTTTCTATTGAGGCTGAAACAGGCCATGTAAAAGTACTAGTCGGAGGAAGAGACTTCAGGAAAAGCCAGTTCAACAGGGCCATTCAATCAAGACGTCAGCCCGGTTCCGCTTTTAAGCCTGTAATCTATGCGGCTGCAATTGACAAAGGATATACCCCTGCCAGTGTTATAATTGATTCTTCGATAGTATTTGAGGATACTGAACAGAATTTTACATGGAAACCCAGGAATTACGAAGAAAAATTTCACGGACCTACCCTTCTGCGCGATGCCATTGCAAAGTCTCGTAATGTAGTAACTATCAAAATTTTAAAAGACATTGGTATTGATTACGCAATAGATTATGCCGGAAAACTTGGTATTACTTCAAATCTGAGCAGGGATCTTTCAATAGCTCTGGGGTCTTCAGGCATATCTCTATTAGAAATTGTAAAAGCATATTCTGTCTTCGCCAATCTCGGCTACTTAATCGAACCTGTTTTCATAACCCGAATAATTGACCGAAACGGCAATGTGCTTGAGGAAGCTCCTATCAAAAGAAAAAAGGTAATAGATCAGAGTACGGCTTATATAATTACCAGCCTGCTTGAAGGAGTGATAAAATATGGAACAGGCCGGAGGGTACGTGAATTAAACAGACCGGTTGCCGGCAAAACCGGCACAACAAACAATCTGCACGATGCCTGGTTTGTGGGATACACCCCGCGCTATATTACAGGGACATGGGTAGGCTTTGATTGTGAAAGCTCCCTTGGTAAAGGTGAAACAGGTTCCAGGGCCGCAATCCCCATATGGCTTGGTTTCATGAAGTATATAGTTGCTGATAAACCTGTAAGGGTCTTCCATATACCGGAAGGAGTGGTTTTTTCTAAAATTGATGCGGAAACCGGGCTGTTACCTATTCCTGAATCCAAGAGGACAATATTTGAATGTTTCAAGGAAGGAACTGTACCGACGAAATATACAACAAAGCCCGACTCAATCACTGAACCTGAGAACTTTTTTAAATCAGGGATGTAACAGGTCTGCTAATTAGTGCATTAACGGAAAGTCATGTTCAGGCAAAATCCGAATATCCCCGATAACGGGGCAGGCAAAATCCGAAATACAAAACAAATTCGAATCTCAAGTGACAAAATGACCCAAACGAACCTCGCCATATGCTTGGGTAATCTAACTGAAAAGCATATTAAATAACAGATTGCATAAGCCAATTCAAGTCATTTTATCATTAATTTTTCTGGACTCACCTGGTTTCATAAGCTTGATTCGTTCATTTGTATTCATCCCGCGCTACAAGCAGCGGGGAATTCAAATTTAAAATTCCTCATGATAAATTCGGTTTAGCCTTGATGGTATGGAAATTTCTTTTTTTAGAGCGGCGAAGCCGCGTTATATAAAACCGCGAAGCGATTTTATAACTTGGTGTTGATTCTTTTGGGCTTCTAATATAGAGTGCATTTTATGAACAAATTTCATGTTTTTATAATAAGAGCCGTGTTCGGCGCTGTTTTTGCCGTCTTTTTAACACGTTTTTTCTACGGCAAAGTGGATATAATCTATGTCACAGGACTCGGCATTTTCCTTATAGGAATG
>JAUWFS010000205.1:0-5887 GCA_030606805.1 Deltaproteobacteria bacterium | reverse complement strand
TAGCTTGACATGGGAGCGATTCAAAAGACTGGTCAAGACCTGGTTACCCACTGCCAAAATTAAGCATCCCTATCCAAGTCAGCGACTTAGCGTCACAAACCCGAGGTAGGAGCCGTATGAGGTAATTCTTCGTGTACGGATCTGTACGGGGGGTGCTGGGCAACCGGCATTCCTACCGTGCTTGCCTTTGACCCTTGTTAATACTGTCATGTATTTTTTCTATTTGGCTTTTAATTTTTCTGTCATGTTTTTTAAGCCTTGAAACTCTTAGTATTATGCTGCTTACAGTGCTGTATGCTTTGATATTAAACAGTTCACCTATTTTGTTAAGGCCCTCGCCACGTATTTGACGTAATAGATAAACTGCAATATTACGAGGTTCATTAAAAATCCCGCGTCTTGTTATCAATAATTCATTAAATGATACGCCATAATGTTTACACACTGATGAAATTATTGAATCAGATGTCGGAGCCAAACTTTTTGATTCAGGAACCTCATAGCTTTTTTTATTAAAATAATATTTTTCTTTTATTCCTGTTATAAAACTTTCCGGGCCAAAAAATGAGGGGAATTTCTTTAATGAGAACAGCCTTGTAACTTCTTCTGAATTATCTTTTTGCATAAATTCAATAAACGGTTTCAGCCTGCCCTGTTTTTTGGGGGTTATCATGGAAAAAATATAATCTTTATGTAGCCAATTCCACTTTTTTGCATATGAAAGATAACCTTTGTAGCTGCTCCATTCATAATCAGGCATATCTTTAACTATACCTGCTTTTACAGGGTTCTTATGTATATATATTACCAGTTGCAGAAGATGGCTGTCATTACAGACAAGAATCGACTTGTACCTTCCCCTGAAAAGCTGGCCATCAAATCCATGTTTTCTGTTATACCTCTGGGTATATACACTGTTCAAATGCCTCATGCATCCTGATATATTTCCCTCGGGTGTTTGCAGCAGAACATGATAATGATTTTTCATTAAACAGTATGCAGCTATATTTACATTAAACATTTCAGATGCTTCAAGCAGCAGATCAATAAACATTAAATAGTCATGTTTATCTGAAAAAATGGTTTCAGACCGTCTCCCACGGTTCATTACATGATACCATGCTCCAGGATATTCTATTCTAAGTGGACGTGACATATTGTAATATATAACATTTTAGCTTCCATGGGTCAATAGTAGACTTGACCCCATTTCTTTCTTTAAGTTCCCTTATAAAATCCTATAAATCTTATCCTTCCGAAACGTTATGATCCATATTCCTTTGTCAAATGGATTTCTGTCCAAACTAAGCTGAGCTTTTATTTGATCGATAACTATGCCCCAGTCCCAATCTGAGGATGATGCCCCTCTGACTACAAGAGCAACATTACTTCCATAGTCTTTCTTCAATTTGGGTTGAATTCTGCTAACAATCATTGCTGTTACATTGCCTTGCAGACAACTCGCTTTTTCCAAAGGATTCGCCTTTCCGGCTTTTACATCTTCAAGATGTTTTTTTAATGACTCCGAACTCTTATGATCAGACCTACCAAGCTGTGCTTGTATATCTTTTGGTCTATCTTCTGTCAGAGTAATTTCAAAACTAAATTTATTTCCTTCTGGATCTTGGCAGCGTATATCTGGGGCATCTGAATATTCAATAATTGAAAAGGAAGTTCCCCTTTCAGAGTTGTATAATTCGATAAACGCATCAGCGGTTGCTTTTTCAATAGCCTCTTTTTCGTTCAAAATATTGCCTCCGTTTTATGAACTGCCCTACGTCCTGCTCTGAAGCGGCTAAAGTCTCAGCCTGCCTGCTTCTGGTGTTGGGTAGTGATTTGTTATGTGCTCTTGTTTTTAATAAGCTCATCCTCCAACTTGCAAATTTCGCCAAGCATCATCGCGCAAATAGAACCTAAGATATCTCCTAATAATTTTCGATGGTCGTTAATATGTTTTTTCCTTTTTGGAACAAAATCCTTGCCGAAATTTCTACCAATACGATCTATGTCAGACAAAGAAATATCCTTGTCGATTTCGTGGGCGCACTTGTTTCGTATCGAGTTTAAATCTTTAAGACTTTGTATTATACGATCAGATATTTTATCTAAAGATTCAACCAATAAGGTTTTTTGAAAATAAGAAAGCTTGCCATTTTTTATTAACTTTTCACCTCTCTCAAGACATATAGAAATTATTTGATTCAAATAGTGCTCGGTTAACAGATGAGCTTGTACTAACATCATGGCTGGCACTCCACTTTTCATGGCTTTAGAGTATTTGTCATATTCAAAAAGATTATGATCTTCCATCTACCATCCTCCGCAAGACAGCACCGCAAGTATTGGAGAGGAAGCCGTTGCGGATAACGGCGTTCAGGTGGCCGCCCTATCCCCTCAAATTTTAGTTATTTGGTATCTTCTGTTTCGATTTCAAACTTGATATTTTTGAAATTTGGATCGTCTTTTAGATTGTTGAGTAACGATCTAAAAAAACGGAAGAAGTCCTTTACAGATTCATCTGACAAAGGGAATCTCTTGCTGCAAGAGGGACAATCATGCACATTGTAGCCGTTAGGAATTTTGCACGGCAACTGCACTGCATAACCACACTTTTTACATGACACCTTAACGTTCGTTATTTCGTTCAAGTCGGTTACAAGTATCGTCTTTGTCATAGTTGCTACTCCTCTATTGTTTATATTTTGTCACATAACCAAGTACGCTCTATCTTTTGTCCCTAATATCCGCTTTCAAAAGGTCCACAAATTTTTGATACATTTCGTCATTTGGTTTCAGACTGAGGCTTTTCCTGGCGTCGGCCAGGGCCCGCTTAAGATCACCTTTCACGGCCCAGGAAACACCCCTGTTGTTGTAAGCTGCGGCATAGCGCGGGTCTATGTCAAGGACTCTGGTGTAATCAGCAATGGCACGATCATTGTCGCCTTTCCTGGCCCAGGCGAACCCTCTGTTGTAGTAGGCTGCGGCATAGCGCGGGTCTATGTCAAGGGCTCTGGTGTAATCAGCAATAGCCCTGTCATAGTTCCCTTTCCTAGACCAGGCGTTCCCACGGTTGTTGTAGGCCTCGGCATCACACGGGTCTATCTCCAGAGCCTTGTTGTAATCAGCAATAGCCCTGTCAAGGTTGCCTTTGTCGTTCCAGACATTCCCCCTGTTGTAGTAGGCTATGGCATAGCGCGGGTTTATCTCCAGAACACTGTTGAAATCGGTAATAGCCCTGTCATAGTTACCTTTATCTGCCCAGGCGAGCCCTCTGTTGTTGTAGGCCTTGACGAAACGAGGGTTTATGTTGAGTACCCTAGTATAGGCCATTATCGCTTCCTCGTACTGATTGGAAATGTGGAAAGAATAACCCTTCTCAAACCAGTCCTCAGCGCTCAAGTTTTTTACTGCCTGGCTGTATTCGATCTGCTTGCGTTTAAGCGCTTCTCCTTTGGTTTTGGTCAATTCCTGTTTCAGGCGCTCAATCTCGTTCAAATACTGCTTTGCCCTTGCCTGGGAGTCCTTCAGCTCTTTGCTCTTCTGGCGATCCTTGCGCAGGAGGTTAATTGCTTTGATTACATAATCAGGGTCGGCCTTTATTCTTGCCTTGAGGCGGTAAACATTTCCATCCCAATGCTCGGATATTATTTCACTCCGAACAACTCCAGCAGTCAGGCTAACAATTTCGTCTTTGGTCAATACGCCATCTTTAACCTCGGAAATACTATGGAGGTAAGTTCCCAATTCCTCCAGGAGCAGCCTTTTTACCTGTTCCAGTGCAATGACCCTGCAAGTGAGCTTGCTGTCCGCCTCACTTGCGGAGTAGGTGTATTCACGTTCAAAGACTTTATTAGCGGCAAGAGACTGAACCGGAAACAACAGAAACACGACCATTAACAATAAAGCAGCACTGAACGACTGCCCTGCAGCCGTAATCCGATTTCTTTCAAGATCTATCTTCATGAAATTTTTGCAACAGGCGTTTTCCATCGTATGTAACCTCCAAACTGTATGCTGATTATTTCAATATGTTTTTGAGATAGCAGTTACCACCAGTGCAATCAACTCAGCGCCAAGCTGTTTTTTAATGCATTATCAACCTTATTCATGGAATCGTTTGGGAGTGTGCCTGATTTTGGAGTAATCAGCCTGTTTTTGTCAATGGTTCTAATCTGGGATAAATTAACAACTGAATCTTTTTTAAGACCATTCCCCTTCTTGATGGCAACGCAGATGGGATAGGATGCTTTTTTTTCTGAATATTCAGTGATTACGGCCACAATGGTAGTTGGTGAGTGCATATTGCCGATGTCGTTTTGAATCACAAGCACAGGCCTGGTTTTGCCTGTTTCCCTTCCCACAACCGGATCAAGATTCGCATAATGGATATCGCCTCGCTTAACTTGAATAACAGACATAAGTTCACCTCATTAAAGGAGACTTTTGCACAACCCTCATTTTGGGTCAATTCCTGGATTATGCAAAGGTCTTTCATTAAAGATTTTCGGTATCAACGTATTTGAAATCCTCTGAAATTTTCAGATTTTCCTGCGCCAACTCCTGATAGGCACACTTCATTTTTTCTTCAAATATCTTTTTATCAATTTGTTTTAGCTTTTCTTCAATCGATTCTCGAACCAGGGAAGAAACTTTTTTGCCTTGAAAAGCGGATAGCTGGTAAAGTTTGTTTTTAAGTTCAGAAGAGATTTGAACATTAAGTCTGGCTTTTTTAGGTTGTAAATTTGATTGCATATTTTACGCCTCCTTTTATGGCTAAAAAGTACATCAAATTGTTTATTACAAAATAGGCGCAAAATCAAGCCAAAAAATGGCTCAAATATTTGCCAAAGAGGGGGCAATTTGAATTCACCCTTAGATATTCTGCGGCTCAAAATAAATAATATCTTGTGTATCCTGTTATCCTGTCAGATTAATATAGTTGAAGGCATTTATGGAGGCATTTATGGGACGTTCCTTCATATTTTGACATAGGGAGATGGGATCTGCCTTTGACCCTTGTTGTTTAATTAGCAAAAATCCAAGAGGGTATGGAAGTTAAAGAAACAGGTAAGCAGAAGCGAGTGCTGAACCTAATAAAAAAATAAAGCCGGCAATTTTTAAGTTCAGTATAATGCTCATAGAAAAGCACGACCCATGAAAAACCGGCGAGCAGAGTAAGGCTTTACCGCCAGGTTTTTTTTGTGACAGCGAAAAGCCTCGCATTGCGGGGCAAGCGTTTAGGGATATTATCATACATATGCATCCTGCCACAGGTTCGTAATAAAGTCTTTCCAGGGGAGGATACATATATCACCATCTTTCCGGGGGGTATCTTCAAGAGTAACCAATCGAATTTTGGATTCAGTTACTTATTCCTTTACATCTCAACTTTTATTTTTGGTCTTTTGGGGAAATCGCAGACATGTATTTTTTCTGGTTTATTGCTCACCGAAAAAAGCGCAATTTGTGGCCTTCCGAGGTATAATTGGACTAACCGCCAGTTTGTTTGAGAGAAAAGGCCTATAGGGGACGTATTCAACTTTTAAACTTGTGAGGACTATGGAAACGTCAATAGGACGGATATAGGTCGCGGTAGGAATGCTGGCACACTACCGGCCTTCTTACCTTGCCGCAATATTTAGCCCAAACTCAACTTTAAAATCTGTTGCCCTTAGAATCGGCTTCACCGCTCGGTTTTTTTGTTTGACCAGATCAATTATCCCGTATCGCGACATTGTACTTAATGTCCTGGACAGGTTGCCGCGTTTTCTGCCTGATATAAGTTCAAGCTCTTTTAAAGATGCCGGTTTTTGATCCTTTATGATTTTAAGCAGTTTTTGATTCTCGCTGCTGAGAACCTGCGCCATCGACTGCACCGATTCAAACC
>JAUWFS010000004.1:0-43945 GCA_030606805.1 Deltaproteobacteria bacterium | reverse complement strand
AAAGCCATGGTGTCCCTTGAGTTCAACCGTACGCAAATTTCGATGATTTGCCATTGGTGGATACGTTTAAGATAACCACATTATTATGTTGCGAGTCATTTTAAGTTATGTTGCGGGCTTTTCATAAGTTCCTGTTATTATAGTGAATATCGACACATAAGGTTTTGGTTAGTATCCACTTGTTTTTTCAATAGGTTAGAAGGACTCGCAACATAAGTGTCAAAGCTTGAATTGTGAATTAATGCTTGACGATTAAGCCACTATCATTTAGGAAAATCAGTATGGGTAGAGCATGGCGAATTGAATATGAAGGCGCATTATATCACTTAATGTCCCGGGGAAATGACGGACAGCATATTTATTTAAATGACGCTGATCGAAATTTGTTTTTAGAAACGATCTCGGAAATGTCGGAACGTTTTGAAGTAGATATCTTTGCCTCAGCAAAAGCATTTGGCAAAAGATATCAATGTGGAGGATTTATTAAAAAAATCTGCAAAAATCGTTCAAATTGATATTGATATTGATAAAATGTGTTCAGGCAAAACGATTGCATGGTATAGATAAACACAAACGTGATTTAATCGTTTATTTACTTTGGAATAAAGGATTAATGACCAATGAAAAGTTAGGTCAGCTTTTTAATATGAGTTACTCTGCTATCAGTCATTGTGTGAAAAGATTTAAAGAGAAGATGAATAAAGATAAAAAAGTGAAAAACCAATTTGAAAAACTTAATTCACAATTCAAGCTTTGACACCAATTTCAATCTCATTCTCCCATTGCAACATGCTGTGAACATTGCGTTTTAGGTCGATTGACCGATTAACATCAATCAAGACGGAGGATTTATCATGGAAAAGAAACTCGGAAAAATGTTTTCAGGCTTCAAAAAAGGATTGCTTTTATTTACAGTCCTGATGCTAATTGCACTTCCCTCATCGGTATTTGCAGGAGACCCCAAGATAAAAACGATGACCCGCAACCTGTATTTGGGTGCGGATACTTTCAAAGTGGTTGAAGCTGCTCAAACTGACCCTGACTCAATTCCATATGCAGTGGCGGAAGTTTATCAAACAATGCTATATACCAACTTCTGGGAGCGTGCTGAAGCGCTTGCCGATGAAATTGCGCTCTTCGAACCGGATGTTATCGGCCTGCAGGAAGTGTTCACTTACTACATCCAGACCCCTGGCGATTTTATCTTCGGCAACCCGGTTCAGGCAAATACGGTTCTCATTGATTTTTATTCGGTTCTTGATGCTGCACTGCAGATGCGTGGAATGGATTATACCGCTTTTACGGTTACCAATGCCGATATAGAAATGCCCATGGCGGATCTCAATGCCGGACATCCCTATTACCTTTCTGATATTCGTCTGGTTGACCATGATGTCATTCTGGTGCGCGAAGACCATGTTGCCTCAAATGAGTACAAGGGCAACTACCAATATCAATTGGAGCTGGATCTCGGAGGCACTTCCGTTGCATTCACCCGGGGTTATATTGCTCTTGATGTGAATATCAAGGGCGATGATTTCCGTTTCGTCAATACCCATCTGGAAGTACGCAGTGCGCCGGGAAGCGTTTTTAGAGTTTTCCAGGCAGCTCAGATGGAGGAGTTATTAGGCACCATAGACTATCTATCATGGCTTTTTGATTCCAAACCTGTCGTCATGGTCGGCGATTTCAACAGCTCTTCGGAAGATGTGCCGGGCGAAAGCTATGTGCCTGACGGACAGGGTGGGTATGTGCTGATGCCCTACGTACCGCCTTATATGATGGCAATTGATGCCGGATACAAAGATTCCTGGCTTGAGCAAAAAAAATATGGTGATGGTTTCACAAGCGGCTTTGACGAGTATGTCAGTAATCCGACCGCTGAACTCACTTCACGCATCGATCTTATCTTTCTGGATCCAAAAGATCTGGAAATAGACAAAGTCAAAGCAAGGGTCGTTGGTAACAAGGTGAAAAATATGACACCCAGCGGCTTCTGGCCATCTGATCATGCCGGAGTAGTTGCAAAAGTCAAATTTGATGGTGAATTCAAATTGCAAGTGCACCATGAATAGCACCGCAAATGATTTCATGAGGTGTCTGATAATTGAGGCATCTTCATGGCCTATGATTTAATTTTTTCACTACAAATGCAATGTTTTTGTTGGTTATATCTCTAAAGTTTGTCCCTTTGGGGAAATATTGCCTTATTAAATGTTTCTGATACTAAGAATTCGTACGAAATAGATCAAATCAGGGTAACACTTTCTCCCCAGAAATGCAGGAGGAAGTGTAATGAGCAAGAAGCAATTTAGTCAAGAACAAAAACTTAAAATTTTAGAAAGCGCCGAGAAATTGGGAGTAAGGCCTGCCGCGGACATTGCAGGTATCCATTACACAACGGTATATGAATGGCGCAATCAGCTCAAAGCCAGGGGAAAGAAGGCGTTTGTTGAACATCAGTCCGCTATCCCTGGACGAGGCATTAAACAGATTACCCCCGGGCAAGAGCAGGCGGTGCTCAAAATCTGGCGGGACAACGCCGGCTTTGGTCCAGGCCAAGTCCGCAATCAGCTTCGCCGTCAGGGCATTACGATTTCCATCCGCACTGTGCGAAGGATCATGCAGGCCAACGGATATCAGGTTCCCGGCAAAAAGAAACACGATCAGCCTGCTCAGCGTTTTGAAGCCATCCGTCCGCTGGAATTGGCTCAGATGGACATTTTGGAATTTTTCATTAACAAGCTCAAGATTTACCTGATTTTGCTTTTGGATGATCATTCGCGTTTTATTCTTGGCTTCAGGTTGCTTGGGATCGGTGTCAAAGCTTGAATTGTGAATTAATACTTGACAATTAAGCCGTTATCATTTAGGAAAATCAGTATGGGTAGAGCATGGATCGGTGTCAAAGCTTGAATTGTGAATTAATGCTTGACAATTAAGCCACTATCATTTAGGAAAATCAGTATGGGTAGAGCATGGCGAATTGAATATGAAGGCGCATTATATCACTTGATGTCCCGGGGAAATGACGGACAGCATATTTATTTAAATGACGCTGATCGAAATTTGTTTTTAGAAACGATCTCGGAAATGTCGGAACGTTTTAAAGTTGATATCTTTGCCTATGTTTTAATGTCCAATCATTATCATCTCCTGGTAAGAACCAATCGTGCAAATTTAAAAAAGGCAATGCAATGGTTTGGCACGACCTACACCCGAAGATTCAATAACCAAAACTTAAAAAAAGGTCATTTATTCCAGGGGCGGTATAAAAGCATTCTGGTTCAAAATGATGCATATCTTACGCAGTTATCCTGTTATATCCATCGAAATCCATTAAGAGCCGGCATTGTAAGCCGTTTGATAGACTATAAATGGAGCAGCTATCCAATCTATGCCTATGCCAGGAAATGCCCGGACTGGTTATCCACACAAGTAATTTTATCATATTTCAAAGGCTCTAATAAACATAAGCAATATCGGGAAAAGGTTCAAAAATATGCAAAGCAAGAGAAACGACTTCTGGAGGATCTTCACCATGGTATGATTTTAGGCTCTAAAAAATTTGTTGATAAAATTCGAAAGCAGTTTTTACCGGATATCCCCCACAATGATTTGCCTCAGCAAAAGCATTTGGCAAAAGATATCAATGTGGAGGATTTATTAAAAAAATCTGCAAAAATCGTTCAAATTGATATTGATAAATGTGTTCAGGCAAAACGATTGTATGGTATAGATAAACACAAACGTGATTTAATAGTTTATTTACTTTGGAATAAAGGATTAATGACCAATGAAAAAGTTAGGGCAGCTTTTTAATATGAGTTATTTTGCTATCAGTCATTGTGTGAAAACATTTAAAGAGAAGATGAATAAATATAAAAGAGTGAGAAACCAATTTGAAAAACTTAATTCACAATTCAAGCTTTGACACCAATTTCGACACCAATTTTTCCCTTGGTATGCGACCCGAATGGTCTATATGGGCATGAGAAAGAACTATATTTGTGATAATCGTGGGATCCAGTGGTAATATTCTGTTTTTCTGTTCACTTTCCTTGCGCCTTCCCTGAAACATTCCGCAATCCAGCAGTATCCTGTCATTTTCAGTAGTAATTAGATGCATTGAGCCTGTAACTTCACGAACTCCGCCATAAAATGTAACATGCATTGAAGCCTCCTCATTACCGTAGCCAGTGGAACTTGACCTGTTCTAAAAAATCTTCACGATTCTTATCATTTCTGAATATCTTTCGACGCTCTATTCCCTGATCATAATGTGATGTAAAACACAGAGTGCGTCCAGTCGGGCTAATGCTTAACATACATTCATATTTATTACTTTCCTAATACCTTGTCAACTTAGAATCTTAAGGGTGTCCCGCTGTCTTCGTTTAAAAAAGAAAAGCCCAAATCATCTCGGACTTGGGCCTCATTTCGATAATTCCTAAATTCCTAAATCCCATCCGCAGATTACGCAGATTTCACAGATTATTTAAACATTCTATTCATCCATCCAGTCATGCAATCATCCATCCAATCCCTTAATCCCAGCATCCCAGTATATCTCTTATTCATCCAAACTCCGAAGGAATTCATCCCATCTTTTTCAGTTGACAACGAACTTCTTTTGAAGTATTTCTTCAAAAGAATAAATTTCAAAGGAGAAGGTTATGGGCACGAGAAGGCAGACATCAATTAGGGTTGATCCAATAGCTTGGAATGCGGCCAAAATTATTTTTAAAGAGTACAATTTAACAGTAACGGACGCTATTAATATTTTTCTGAACCGTGTACGAATTGAGGGCGGATTACCTTTTCCAGTAAAAGTACCGTCAGAAAAATTGAGAAAAGCTATGAGAGAGGCTGACATTAATGATTTAGTTAGATATGATAGCATTGAAGATATGATGAACGATTTGAAATCATGAAATTTGGTCTGGCAAGAACAAAGAAATTTAAGAAATCTTTCAAGAAACTTCACCTAAAAGATAATGATGAAGCTATCTATATAGATGTAGTTTCGAAGCTCTTAAACGGAATTGCTTTGGACAAAAAGTATAAGGATCATTTTTTGAGAGGCAATCCTGAGCGATATAAAGAATGCCATTTAAAACCAGATTTATTACTTATCTATGACCCTGTTGATTTACTCCGATTTTAAAAATCAAGACACAAGGCATTGTGGTTGATTCGTCTTATGCATACTACATATTGTGTCGATTTTTTTGAGAAGATAGTAAATCAACAGAGTCATCTATAGGGTCTATAGAGATGAGGTTCAGCTTATTGATATCGGATCTCATAGTGAGTTATTTGAATAAAACATAATATAAACAAGTGTTTTCGTAACGAGCGGTTTTCCTTCAATATTATTATATTGCATTTTTGAAGGAAAACCAGATCTCCTGAAACTGAAAAAATTCTCGGTCGAAATGTAATGATGATCGGCACCAATGCAATGTATGCCTACGAAGCATCTGCTGGTGTGTTTTTTGATATTTCGACAATGGCAACCAAGGATATGGATATTCGTCCGAAACTTATTCTTGTTGCCGATAAGGATATGGATAATACCGGCTTGCTCGGTATTATCAAAAAAGCAGATCGGTCTTTTGAATCCATCAGTCCTATTGGATTCCGAGCTGTAAATCGTGATGGATTTATGGTGGATCTGATAAAATCAGAACCAAAGCAGTTGCTCAACAAGGAAACAAGGCGAATGGGTGGTCCAGATGATCTGGAAGCCGCTGAAATTCGTAATCTTCAATGGCTTATTTCTTCTCCAAAGTTTTTTCAGGTTGTCATAGGAGAGGATGGATATCCTGCTTCATTAGTTGTTCCTGACCCACGGGCCTTTGCCTTGCATAAATTATGGTTAAGTGAACAATCTGACCGTGAACCAGTAAAAAAGCAGCGGGATCATGATCAGGGGCTGGCGGTCGCACAACTCATTATTCAATATTTGCCGCAATATCAGTTTAATATACCTGAGCTTCGCATGTTTCCAAAGGATGTGGTTTAGAAGCCTGTCCGCCATCGGCTTCGCCTTCAGGTTTGCCATCAGAGGGGTCAAGTCTACTTTTGACCCTTATTAATTTTGAGCAAGGGTCAACCGTAGACTTGACCCCATTTTTACCTATTGACACCAATTTTACCTAAAAATATAATCAGAAACTTTTTCCCATTTTAAATTGTTTTTCTTCAATAGATTTTGGTGAATGATGGAACCCGATAGCAAAATTCGGATTGTAATTGCTGAAGATCACAGGCTATTCCGGGAAGGTCTCCGCCTGATCCTAAATGGTGAGGAAAGCTTTGAAATCGTAGGAGAGACAGCCAATGGGCTTCAGGCGATCGATGTGATCAGTGTCCTTAAACCCGACCTTGTCCTCCTCGATATCATATTGCCTGAGTTGAGTGGTATCGAGGTCATTCCCATAATCAAACAAACGAGCCCCGGAACAAAAGCACTCATGCTCACCGCATCTAAGGATGAAATCAAGATTCTTAAATTCCTAAATGCTGGTGCCAAGGGATATCTTTCGAAAAATACAACCACTTCAGACCTCATCAAGGCTATTAAGGTGGTAAATAAGGGTCAACTGTGGGTTGAGCGGAAACTGGTCGCCAGATACTTTAATGGGGATATTACCGCTGATATAGGTAGAGAAGACCGACAAGAAAACCCGAAGAAGGACTTGACTCCAAGGGAACAAGATGTCCTTCGTCTCCTCATTAAAGGCTCCACAAACAAAGAGATTGCCAATGACCTCTTTATCAGCGAAAAGACGGTCAAGAGCCATTTGAACAAAATTTTTAAGAAGCTCAACGTCAGCCGACGCCTTAATGCCATCCTTTCTGCTATCAAATTAGGTTTTACCTAGGTCTTTTTTCAGTCAAAATTCCAACCAAAGTCCAATTGACACATTCCCTTTATTTAAATATTCATTCAAAAGAAAATCTCACGATTTAACAGGAGAAATCGCAATGAGCATACTGGATGGGTTTTTATTGAGGATCCTGAAATCAGTTCCGATTTCGAAGGAAGAGGCCGGACAAATGAGCATCATCGTCCGGCGGCCATATGATTATCTGGCAACAGACCTTCTAAGAGTCTTTAATGGCCAGGAGGATGTTAAGGTCAAAGTGGACAGTCGATATGGCCAGAGACGGACCAAAAAGGAGCCTTTTTCATATGAGCGCTGCTATGTTGACAGGCGAAAAACGAAGGAGACACTGGTAGAAGTGGTCATTTCGGCCTAGGCCTAATGGTTTAGGTCTTTAGTTTGAGATAAGATCAAAAATCTATGTCTAAAGTTTTAGGCCGAAGGTATGCGATGAGATCCTAAGTTGTATGTCTTTTTTTCTGGAAAAATCATACCAAAGTCCAATTGCATTTTTTTATCATTCTTATATATTTATTTATATTTTCTGACTAAACCTAAAGATCATTCATTCAAATTATTAGCATCCATTATAATATTTTTTATTTCAATTAGTTAAGATCATGGAGAATCCCCTGAAAATCTGAATGTCATGCTCCTGACAGAACGTAGGAGGAGTTGAAAAAACTGAGATGCCGAGCAGCGCCTAAAACCTCCAGTGGCGGATTTTTTTCCGCCGGTTTTTGGGTACTTTCTAACCGGCGATAACACCAAAGAGAGAGTTATTGATTAAATTATTAAGGGTTTCTTCAAAACAGGATTTAGGAAATCTGGATTTGTTTTAAGCCCAAGCATGGAGTGGGAATAGGGAAAGAGTAAGGGCTTTGTAAGGCATAAAAGGGCATATTGGGTGCAGCAATTCAGACCGGTATAAACAAGTTCCTTTCGGAGCTCTAAAAGCTTATTTTTCAAGACCAAAACCATCGTAATATAGCGATTGAATGCCACGAATAGGTTTATCTCTAGTAGCTAAAAAAACAACCGGGCTGCTGGATGTGATATCGTTAAAGTCACGTTGCGTGATTCGCATAGGCTCTTAGATTTCAATATGATTTCAAAAGACGTGCCCAAAAGTGCATCGATGTGGAGATTACTTGAAAGAAGTCTAAGTTTGGTAATTATAGTACTTTTGTTTACAATCGGCCCTTCATTTAACATCAAACCTGAGGTTCAGGAAGACTTGGCACGTGCCAATGCTCAGGAACTAGAGAAGTTGGTTCAATTCGTATTTACCTCGCAAATTGGAGGCATGGTTGGTGGTTTCAGCGCGTTTTCAAATTCCACATATATTTCTCTTTCGGGTCTCATCCAGGTTAGCAAAGAAGAGACTAACGGCGTACTTCACACGCTCATGATAGCACACACAGATACAAGTAAGTTATTTAATGATATCGCCAGCAATGTTGACTTTACCCAAATGAAAAAACCCCTTATCGATAACAAAAATAATGTATTATTAGAATATCATCCTCCCAAAAAACTATTAGCTTACTTTTTTAAGAGAGAGAACGAGTCCATTTATGTATATTTCGGAGAGGCTAAATACCCTAAGTCTTGCAAAAAATTCCTTGAAAAAGTTTCAGATTTTGCTGCAAAGAACACGTTACATTATGCAAAACCAGGACTATATGTACGGGCTCACAGGGTTCCAGCGCCAAATCTTCAGCTTATAAAATTTGATTTAGAACTGGAACGATCTGACCTTATCTCTTTTCCCACACTGAATACAATACTCCAAAATGAGATGGCCCTGGTTCGAATTTATAAAAAAAATGGCAGGGCCGTACTAGCTGATAATATTATGATTAAGTCCGGTGTCCCTATTCACACAAAAATAGGAAAAGATGCATATATAATTTTTCCTTATCATTACGACCATCAAAATTCAAAAGAATGAGTGTTTATCTTGAACAAGGCAAATAGCTCAACAAAAGGAAGGAGGTGGTATAATTGTAAGTTTATGCCGTTTTATACTTGATTATTGTCTTCTTAATAGACCCTGAAATCAACTACCGAATCATCGCGTAGGCTATGAAAGGATAGTCTCGCAGAAAGGAGGTCTTAACATGAGGAATACAGCTAAATGGTATACTATTATTAGAAGATTAGTATTCGTTGCAGTATTGGGTTGCGGTTTTATGTTTCAGAGCGCGTTTCAGTCCGCAATAGCCGGCGGTTCCTGGTTCTCCAAAGCGCGACAAAAAACGCAAATGTCCGAAGACTTTCCGGCCACGAGGGCGGCCGGGGACATCGGCACCACAGTCTTCGATGTAGTTATCTCTCTTTACAATGATCCTTCGGGTGATGACGATCCCAACAACGACACTGGCGCTGAGGAACAGACCAACTATGAGGAGATCATCCGTTTCTGGACCGATGCGGTTTATGAGCAGTCGAATGGCGCTCTTAGACTGGGCAAGGTGAGGATTTTCCGCAACGGCATCTACGGTGCCCTCGCGGATGTGGTGTGGAATGCAGCTGAAGGGCCACGTGCAAACCCATCAGGGTTCGGCGTCAGCGGCCGGCACATTATCTTCGGCGACGTTTTCACGGGCGGCTGCGGGCCCGGGTGTGACATCAACTTTCTTAATAATACGCGTCATGAGGACGCTGGCTACACCCTGGGGCATGAGTTTGGCCACTATGTCCTTGCTCTCTACGACGAGTACCGGGGCAATGTTGCTACTTCGCCTTACATCTACTGGCCCCTGTCGGGGGACACCCCTGTTCAGGACTCCATTATGAACAGCCAATGGAATGCAACCACTGCCGGTGGAGGGAACGATTTCCGCTGGCTCAACCACTCCACTTCCAATAACTACCAGGCCAATACGGCCCAGGGACGGGTGTATGGCGCGAGCGGCTGGGAAGTTATGGTCCGGGAGGTGGGGGACGACCCCAAAGACGGTGACCGCTCTACTCTGCCCCAGCGAGTACGTTACACCACCCTGATGGGACAGGAGCCCACTGCCGCTGACAATTGGATGGTCTTGGAGCTCCCAGGCGAGCAGAACGATGCCCGCGACGAACTTGAGATAATCTGGATGCAGGACGACATTGAGATGCAGATCGTGATTGATCGCTCGGGCAGCATGTCCGGCGATCCTTTTGCCAATGCCCAGCAGGCGGCCAAAACCTTGGTGGATGATGTGGAAGACGGTCATACTGCTTTGGGGGTTGTATCCTTCGAAACTAATGTAAATCAGGACCAGCCCATCGTGCCCATCCCGGATCCACCCGGCACGGTGAAAGATGACATCAAAAACGTAATTGACCTTTTGACAGTTGGCTATACCACCGCCATGTTCGATGCTGCCAAGCTGGCACTGGACAATCTCATTGGCTACGCCACCACCAATGGGACCAACGCCGCGCAGCTCGTCTTCCTGCTCAGCGACGGGCTTGACAACGCATCCACCGAGACCCAGGCAACGGTCACCGCAGCTTACCAGGCCGCGGACGTACCTCTTAGCACGTTTGCCTATGGTGGGTTCGCGCCGGACGGGGTGCTGCGCCACATGGCTGAAGATACGGGGGGTCTATTCCGGACCTCACCTACAGCCCTGGCCGAGATTCAGAGCGCTTTCTTAGCGGTGAAGGCGGCGCTTACCTCGTCCGCTGCCGTCCTCCAAGAGACCATGGCCGTTCCGGCGGCTTCCGCCAGGAATTTCGACTTTGCCGTCGACAGGACACTGCAAGAACTGTCGATCTTCGCGAATTACGTGGGGAACTCGGGTGATGTCGACTTCTCGCTCGTCGGGCCAAGCGGTCCCGTAAGTGGCATAAACTTCGCTTGCACGGAGGTAGCAGGGGCTACGGCATGCAGCGCCGCAGTTAGCCAGACGGCTTTCATAGCCGGCGGGATTGGAGAATGGGCTCTTGTTGCTACAAACAACACAGGAGCGTCCATTGACGTGAATGCTGACATCCTTGCCATCCCCCTTCCCGTTCGGACCTACGACCTGGTCGTCTCCTCCCTGGACGGCAGCGAGGTGACATACCCGAATCCTATTTTATTGACAGCTATCCCTAGCCAAGGCCTGCCCATTACGGGGGTGAACATCTTTGCGACCATCACAGATCCCACAGGCACCGTTACGCCCCTTACTTTGGTTGACACAGGGCAGAATGGGGATGGGATAGCCAACGATGGGACCTACTCGGCCATCGTTGACTATACGATGAATGGGATTTACACCATCAAGGTCGTGGTGGACAATGCGGCTCAAACCGCCCATTTCACCATGGAGGGACTTGTGCCTGCTCATTCGGCAACCGAAAATGGAGAGATGCCTTCTGCGCCTGTGTTTCCGCCGATCACGGAAAACTTTACGCGCAACGCAAGTGTGCAGTTGGTCGTGTCTGGGGTGGTGCCCGACGACCATCCCAATTTGGCGCCAGGGACGCCCGTCACGCCGAACAACAGCGATGTGCCGGGTCGTATAGAGGTCTCAGGTGACGTTGACGTCTTCACGGTGGCGACCGCGGGACTGGATCATTTAATATTCCGAGTAACGGGCCTCGCGCTGGGTATGGAGCCTCGGCTCAGGATCTTGGATGAGGACGGGACTACCGAAATCGTCGCCGCTATGATCAACGATCTGGTGAATGGTGAGGATTACTTGGCTCTGGCGGTGCCAGTAGAAGGCCGAACAGAGCTTCACGCCGAAGTCAGCCATGCGAATAGCGGTACTGGTATGTATCAGTTCAGCGCAGGGAAGCCAATCTTATCGGATTCACTCAAGGTCAGTGTTGACATCAGACCCCAGTCCTGTCCGAATCCTATCAATACTGGCATCAAAGGTGTATTGCCTGTCGCTATACTGGGTACAGATGACCTTGATGTGACTCAGATTGATCCTGCAACTGTGCGCTTAAGTGACGTCGCACCGCTTCGCTGGTCTTTGAGTGATGAGTCAACTCCATTTATACCTATGGTTGGAAAAGAAAACTGCGAAGATTGCAATGAGTTGGGACCTGATGGTTATTTGGATCTTACGCTAAAGTTCAACCCCCTGGATGTCCTCGCGACTCTCGGAGGCGTAAATGATGGGGACTGCATTGTGTTAACCCTCACAGGTAGTTTAAAAGAGGAATTTGGCAGTACTCCAATCATCGGCGAGGATGTTGTGGTCATTCTGAAGAAGAGATAACACTAAAGAATGATATTTTAAACGGGCAGGGTCAGCAATGGCCCTGCCTTTTCATTTTTGTTGCAATCATATTGCTGTTTCGGTAATCAACAAAAGTGATGATTCCTGCCTTCGACCTTGAAAAATTGAAGCCATAAAATCTAAACGATTTAGCTTTGAAATCTTCAATCCGTGACCTGTGATTTCTGTTATACCTCGAACCCATGCAATTCATAAAAAGGTTATAATATCGGTTAGATATTTTTATTTTCTAAAATAAACGACAACTTAAAGTACGTTGATTAGATGTTAATTAGACTCCAGCAAACCCTTTATTCATGGGCTATGCAGTAAGTTCGACTCCCGCTGACGGAAGTATAAAAAATAGTCTTTCATGTAATCAGACTCTCGATAGTTATATAATTGTGCCTTGAAGAGATTAACTAATTTAATAAGGAGGAAAAACAGTGTCTATAAGTGAAATAACGGCAAATGAACTGGATGTTGAAAAGTTTATTAAAGATAAGACAGCGGATATATCTAAAGCCGTGGGGAATGATACAGCTATTAATGCCCTGTCAGGCGGCGTTGATTCTTCAACTGTTACACTGCTTGGACATATGGCTCTGGATAAAAAACTGAAAACTTATTTTATAGATAATGGTTTGATGAGAAAGGATGAGCCGCAAGAAGTGGTTTCTATCTTCAGCAAAATGGGCGTTAATGTAGAAATAATTGATGCAAGGCAGGAATTTTTCGCAGCATTGAAAGACATAGATGATCCTGAGAAAAAAAGAGAAGCCATTACCCAGACCTTTTATAAAAAAGTTTTTGGGAGACTTGTTAAAGAAAGCGGAGCAAAGCATCTTCTTCAGGGGACTATATTAACTGATGTTGATGAAACGGTTGCAGGTATCAAGAGGCAGCATAATGTCTTTGAACAATTGGGCATTGATCCCCAGAAAACATTCGGATACAAAATAATTGAGCCATTATTACAACTTCGTAAAGATGGTGTAAGAAAAGTTGCTGAAGGCCTCGGACTTCCTGAAGTAATTTTTAACAGACCACCTTTTCCAGGGCCTGCACTTGCTGCAAGAGTTATTGGCGCTGTTACGCCTGAAGATGTTGAGCTCGTCAGGCAGGCGACCGTTATTATGGAAGAGGTCTTTGGGGATATGGACTCATTTCAGAATATGGCTATTTTGCATAAGGATCGAGTGACTGGTATGCGAAACAGCATGAGAGAATTCGGCAGACAGATTGAAATAAGATGCTGGGAAAGTACTGATGCGCGTACCGCCAGCCCAATGAGAGTTGATTACAAAACCCTGTTTTATCTTGCTGACCGCATTACAAAAGAAGTCCGGGGTGTTGTCAGCGTAACTTATCATATTGCTGAGAAGCCGCCGTCAACCATGGAGGTTGTTTAAATACGGTTTACGGTTTACGATTATCGATTGACGGTTGACTGATAAGTGCCAAGACATCGGTGACCTTATTTTTCGTTCCCATGTTTCAGCGTGAGAATGCATACCATATGGGTTCCCACGCTGGAGCATGGGAACCAGGCAACCGTGAACCGTGAACCGTCAACTATTATAATATATCTGCGTGATATTTTTGCAGGGACTTGACTTTAGACTGTCCTTTCCTTCGAGCAGCAATTCCCCTTGCAGCAGCAAGAGCGGCGGCTATTGTAGTAATATTCAGGATTTTATAATTAATAGCTGCTTTACGAATATAGGAACTGTCTGTTTTGCTCTGTTTCCCGCTCGGCGTGTTTATTACCAGGTGAATTTCTTTGTTTTTAATTGCATCAACAAGGTTGGGTCTGCCATATCCCAGTTTCGGGACAGGTTTTGAATCTATTCCATGTTCTGTAAAGAATTGATGCGTCCCTTTTGTTGCCAGTATGTTAAATCCAAGCTCCCTGAAGACCCTTGCAGCTTCCAGCGAACCTGGCTTGTCTTTCTCCGCAATGGTAAACAGAACCGCTCCTTCAATTGGCAGCGATGACTGTGTTGCTTCCTGTGATTTGAAGAATGCCAGGCCAAAGGAATCCGCCAGCCCCAGAACTTCTCCTGTTGACCGCATTTCAGGGCCGAGAAGCGGATCTACTTCGGGGAACATGTTAAATGGGAAGACCGCTTCTTTTACTCCGAAATGTTTGATCTGTTTTTGCTTAAGACCGAGGCCTGAGATTGTTTTACCCAGCAAGATCTGTGTGGCAAGCTGCGCCATGGAGATATTACAGACTTTTGAAATTATCGGCACTGTCCGAGACGCTCTTGGGTTTGCCTCAAGAATGTAAACCGTGTCATTTGCGATAGCGTACTGGATATTCATAAGCCCGATGACATTCAGCTCGATAGCGATTTTGCGTGTGTATTCACAGATAGTTTCAATGTGTTTTGGGGGAATACTGATGGGCGGGATTACGCAGGCACAGGTTGCTATTTCAGATGTGTTTTATGTATTTTTTGCATCGAGCTATACACCTTATTGTTATGAGTGACAACTTCCATTTAAATTTTAAGTTGATTGTAATTCTTGCAAGTGTGTAAATCATTCTTGCAAGAATTATTTGACAATAGTAAAATTTCATGTAGTTTTTACCTAAGTTGAGCGATTAGCTGTTAGTCATTAGCGTTTAGCTTTGAAAAATCAGGACATTACGCTAATTAGAAATAACACCCAATGGGTGAAAGTTTGTAATAGTAAAACATTCTGTAATCATTAACCTAATAGCTAACAGCTTAAGGCTAATCGCTTTATTTAGGTTTTATAAACTTTTATTGGAGTCTTAGTGCCTTTGTGGCTGAACTATTTACCTTTTTCGAAGCTGTCAATTTTGAGTTATGAGAAAAATAAATTTAATTTTTATCCTTATAGCAGTCCTGTTTTTAAGCTCATGTGGGTTAAAAGATATTTTTTTGCCTGTTCCTGTCAAGCTTGGCCCTGGGGATGAGTTGTTTTCAAAAGCAGAAAAATTGTATCAGGCCAAATCATATAAGAAAGCCCTTAATGCTTATAATGAGTATCTTTTCAGATTTCCTGACAGACCTCTTGCCGATGCTGCGCTCATAAAAACAGGGGCAATTTATACAGCGCTTGGAGATTATGCAGAAGCGCGTGATAGCTATAAACGTTTGATTGTTGAATATCCTGACAGCTCTTTTGTGCCTGATGCAAGAGTTGAAGGGCTGGTTACATTTTATAATGAGGGTAAATACGAAAGAGTAATAAGGGAAGCTGACAGCGTTCTGGAAAAAATTGTATCCAGGATTCACATTCTGAGAACCTATGTTCTTGTGGGTGATACTTATATTGCAATCGGTTCACCGCTGGATGCTTTGCATTTCTATACATTAGCATTTGAGAAGTCAAAAGATCCGGAAAGAGAGACAGTTATTTCGAAACTTAAGGAGACAGTCGTACAGCTTGATAAGACAGATATTATGTCCATTGTAAAATACATGGGATATAAACCGCCTGCAGGTATGCTTATGTATCTGTACGGCCTTAAAAAGGCTGAAGAGGAGCAATATGATAACGCTGCAATGATGCTTTCCTACTTTGTCGACAGGTTCCCTGGGCATAATTATGTTGGGCAGGCGAAAAAGATTATAGAAGAACTCAGCGCAAAGGCTGTTTACAGCCGCTATACCATAGGTTGTTTGCTTCCTCTTAGCGGTTATTACAAAGATTTTGGCGTCAAGGCATTGAGAGGAATTGAACTTGCACTTGGGCAATTTTGCGCTCAGGGAGATCGGCAGTCTGTTAAAATAATAATAAAGGATACAGGTTCTGATCCTGATGTTGCTGTCAATGCAGTAAATGAGTTGTTTGAAGAGCATGTTGCAGCGATTATCGGACCAATTTTTACTGCTGAGTCTGCGGCTTTAGAAGCACAAAGCAGGGGGATCCCTATAGTTGTTATAACCCAGAAAGATAATATCGCTGATACCGGAGATTATGTTTTCAGAAATTTTTTTACCCCCAAAATGCAGGTTGAAACAATTGTTTCTTATGCAATTGAAGAGCTTGAGCTGAAAAACTTTGCAATCCTTTATCCGAATGAAAATTATGGTAAAGTGTTTATGAATCTTTTCTGGGATGAAGTTATGGCTTATGACGGGAAAGTAGTCGGGGTTGAATCGTACGAGATTGACAGCGCTGATTTTGCTGATCCAATAAAGAAACTTGTGGGGCTTTACTATGAATTGCCGGAGGATCTAAAAAATACAGAGGAGCTGATTGAAGGCGAAGATAAAAGCGATGATTTTGAAGAAGTTAAGGATGAAAATGAGGCTGATGAGCCCTTAGAGGAAGAGGGCTCTGTAGAGGATGAGGAACTTATAGAGGATGATGAGCCAAAGCCTGTTATTGATTTTGATGCTATATTTATTCCTGACTCACCGAAAAGAGCAGGACTTATTATTCCTCAGTTGTCATTTTATGATGTTGATAATGTATATCTTTTTGGTACCAATCTATGGCATTCAGACATTTTAATCAAAATGGCGCGCCAATATGTACAGAATGCCATAATGCCCGATATCTTTTTTGCAGAAAGCTCTTCAGAAAAGGTGAGAGATTTTGTCAGGACTTTTGAGAAGACTTTCAGGGAGAAGCCCGATTTCATAGAAGCTGTAGCTTATGATACCGCAATGATGTTGTTTCAGATAGTCAGCCGTCCGGATGTCCGATTTAGAAGCGCAGTAAAAAATGAGCTAATGAAACTTGGTAATTTTCAGGGGGTGACAGGTCTTACTTCATTTGATAATAACGGGGAGCTTAAGAAAGATCTTTATCTTCTTAAAATTAAGGGTAATAAATTTGTTGAGCTGGAATAGTAACGGTTGTCGGTTCACAGTTCACGGTTAAAAGGCTGCAGTTGGTGCATGGTTCATTAAAAAAAACTGTGAACCGACAACCGTAAACGGTTTACTCATTCTTAAATGAACTCTGTCCTGTTGCATGAAGCACACTTAGCCACAATTTACCGTTTGGATCAATTTTTTTCCGCTTGCCGGCTGAGGCGCCCATTGGGATATGAACAAAATAGTTGTTCCAGTGGCCGATTAGAACTCTCGTTTTTCCTGCCATGCCGGCATGAACGGCATCACGTCCCAGAAAGCTGCAAAAAACATGGTCATTTGCATTTGCCGGCAGACTCCTAATCATATAACTGGGATCAATATATTTAAGTGATATATTAATGTTTCTGGATTTGAAATAAGATATTATTTTGTCTTTTAAAAACAGCCCGATATCCTTGAGCCTGATGTTTCCTGATTCATCACGTTCATTATTTTTATCGATTTCAAAAAACTTCTGGCCTGTTCCCTCAGCCACCAGTATTACAGCATGTTTCCTGAGATTGATACGCTTTTCAAGCGCGTTTAGAAAACCTTTTGGCCCTTCAAGATCAAAATCGACTTCCGGTATGAGCACAAAGTTTACATTCTGTTGAGCGAGGGCGCTTGTTGCCGTTATAAAACCGGAATACCTTCCCATAAGTTTTATAAGTCCTATTCCGTTTGGATATCCTACAGCTTCATTGTGGGCTCCCCTGATCGCCTGTGTGGCCATTTCAACAGCGGTATCAAAACCGAAAGTCCTTGATACCATATAAATATCATTATCTATTGTTTTCGGTATTCCAATGACACTTATTTTCAGGCCCATTTTTGTTATGGTATTGATTATCTTGGTTGCAGCCATAAGTGTTCCATCGCCCCCGATCATAAAAAGGATGCCTATGTTCATTTTCTGAAGGGTATTGACAATTTCCTCTATTGACTGCGCTCCTCTTGAAGACCCTAAGATTGAACCACCCATTTCAAGTATATTGACAACTGATTCAGGCTTAAGATCCATTATCTCGTGGCCGTATTTTGGAATAAAACCCTGGAGGCCGTATTTTATACCATAGATATCTCGGACCCCGTAACTGTAATGAAGTTCCAAAACTATTGAACGAATTATATCATTAAGACCAGGGCATAGCCCGCCACATGTCACAATTGCACACCTTAGTTTGCCGGGATCGAAAAATATTTTGCTTCTGGGACCAGCTATTTCAAATGATGGAGGTATTTCCCCTGCCTTGACTGTCTTTATAAGCCTCTCAGATTTTACGTCTATTAATACCTTGTCATTATCGGAAACGAAATTTTGACTTTTTGCGCTTTTTTCCCATCTTCTAATCGGTGATAATATTTTTGGCTCACCTAAAGTCTCTATTTTTGCGTCGATGGAATTATAATCCATAACTAACCTCAACAATTTAACAGTTTACAGTTCACGGTTTACGGTTCACAGTTGCCAATTCGTCCACGTTCCTGAATTTAAAAAAACCGGTCTTCTGGGCCAGGATTCTTTACTTGCCGTTAAATTTAAAATCACCTTTACCTAATATATCGTGGAGATGCAAAATACCCTCAATTTTTCCAATTGAATTAGTTATTGGGAGGATAGTTATCTGATACTGTTCCATTATGTTAAGTGCATCGTAAGCCGGAGAATCAGGGCTGACAGTTCGTGGATTTTTTGTCATAACATCTTCGACTGTAAGCTCAAAAATATTCTTTTTCTTTGTAATAATACGCCTTATATCACCATCGGTTATTATACCTGTAAGGATTTTATCTTTTGTTATTACAAGAGTCGTTCCCAGTTCAAGACGATTGATTTCATCTATGGCGATTTCCATGCTTGTTCCCGCGAAAACTCCTGGCACAGCCTCTCCTGTTAGCATGATATCTTTAACTTTACTGGAAAGCCGCTGGCCCAATATGCCTCCTGGATGAATTTTTTTGAAATCGCTGGGTTTAAAATGTTTTTTATTAATGAGAACAACAGCAAGCGCATCCCCCATTGCAAGCATGGCGGTTGTGCTGGCAGTAGGCGCAAGGCCTAAAGGGCATGCTTCTTTTTCGACACCAACATTAATTACTATATCACTGTGTTTTGCCAGGGTTGAATGTATATTCCCTGTAAAAGCTATAATCTTGCACCCTATCTTGCATATGCTTGATAAAAGGATATTAAGCTCATCGGTTTCACCGCTGTAGGAAACAGCAATAAATATATCATCCTGACATACAATGCCAAGATCTCCGTGCATGGCTTCAACAGGATGTAAAAATATTGATCTTGTGCCTGTGCTGTTCAGGGTGGCCACGATCTTTCTGCCCACTATTCCGGATTTGCCGATACCGCCTACTATTACACGACCGCTGGAATTGAAGATAAGTTCCACCATCTTGGAGAAATTGTCGTCAATTCTGTCTGTCAATCCAAGTATGCCCTCTGCTTCTATTTTAAGAACCTCAATTGCTTCTTTAATTATCATATATATTATTTCCTTATTTGTAATAGTTCACCACGGATTTTCACGGAATTACACTGAATTATCAAAATACTCTTCTCATCATCGCGAACGTCTCTGTTTGCAATTTTCAGTGAAACTCTGTGTTGTTCCGCGGTTAACTTTTGCCATTTTTTAAAAAAGGCCGAACTGTTACCCTTAATTAAAAGCTTTAAGCTAAGTTCTCAATTTTTCGATTAAAAATCAAGCGCTCTTTTTTTGTTTACCACCCCAACAAGAAGCTATCAATTTTTAGTTGACAATCAATTTTTAGTTGATTATATATTTCGCCTGCTTTTCTGAAGAGTATTTTTTGAAAGCCGGGGAGACTTAATGTTTCTGAGGCTTTTTTTTGGATTTTATAAGGTTCAAGGTAAAAAAGGAGGTGGTTGAATTGGTTTGTTCAACTGTTAGAGAAGGTGTGAATTGCCCATTTATGACTGCAAAGGGATGTAATTATAATAGCGGGATTTGCCATGAGATCGATGAGAAATGTAAAGGATGTAACCGCAGTGCTGAATTTTCATCCGGTTGGTACTGTACTGTATATCCGGATCCATCTTTAAAATGGAAAAATGGGGACTGTAACTTTGCTTCTCATGTTTCCGCAGCATCAAATGGTAAAAAAGCAAAGCTTAATCCATTAAAGGCATCCAAGAGAAGCAACAGATAATGTTGCTTTCTATCTACAGATAACCCCCGCTTAATTCAAGCTAAATTGAGCGGGGTTTATTCATTTTAAATCATCCTTTTTTAAAGCTCTTTTCCCTTGACATTTTTCCCATCTAACCTGTAAGAATCACTCTTATTGATTAATCGGTTTAAACTACTACATCTAATGGTAGTACTCGTTTTACCGTTACAGTAATTATTCAAGAGTGCCTAAAGTGAGCTAAAGTGCCTAAAATGCCTAAAGTTAAGGAATGCGCCCCCGGCGCTGCTAATTTTAACTTTTACCAGGCAAATTAGCTTACTTGAAACCCTGGCAAAAAAATAATCTACGCTAATGAAGTATGAAGTGACTAAAGTGCCTAAAATTTTGGAATTTTGTTAATTTTACCCGCCCGCCTCGCCTGAGCGAGCCAACAAAAGGACGAAGAGCATTGAGTACGGCTCGTGATGGCGGGCAGGTATGAATTGATGGAGCGAAGCGACACCTTAACTTTAGGCACTTAACAGTTTATTTGTCTCAAATTTAGATCTTTCATAAAGCTAAAGCGTTACGTTTTTCGGAGGTTTTGTTTATGAATCCTATTGCGATACAGCTTAATAATATTATCGATAAAGGGAATCCCTATGTAATGGGAATGCTGTCTAAAATTGGTAAAAATCTTTTTTTTCCAAAAGGCATCTTGAGCCAGAGCGCAGAGGCAAAGGAAAAAGCCTATAAGATTAACGCAACAATCGGTATAGCTAAAGAGCAGGGTAGAACCATGCATTTTAATTCGGTTGTATCGTCGATAAAGGAAATTCGTCCCAGAGAGTCATTAACTTATGCTCCATCATTTGGTGTTCCAGCCTTAAGAAAGATATGGCAGAAATCTCAATTTGAAAAAAACCCTTCTCTATCCGGCAAATCCATAAGTATGCCTGTGGTTACATGCGGTATTACTCATGCCATCAGTGTATTTGCAGATGTCTGGGTGAATCCGGGTGACGTTATAATATTACCCGACATGATGTGGGGAAACTATAACCTTATTTTAAATGTTAGAAAAATGGCAAGAATCAGCAAATATCCTATTTTTTCAGAAAAAGGGGGATACAACCTTAAGGCCTTTGAGGAAAAGGTAAGGGATGAGGCAAAAAAACATGAAAAGATCATCGTTTTGCTTAATTTTCCGCACAACCCTACCGGATATACTCTTACCGAGAAAGAGGCAGACAGCATAGTTAAAACTCTTATTGATGTAGCAGAAGGGGGAACAAACATAATCGCTGTGTCTGATGATGCTTATTTCGGACTTTTTTACGAAGAAGGGATATTAAAAGAATCTATATTTGCACGTCTTAATGGGCTGCACCCCAGGCTTCTTGCTGTAAAGCTTGATGGCGCAACAAAAGAGAACTTCGTGTGGGGCTTGAGAGTAGGTTTTATTACGTACGGATGTCAAACCGAAGATGATCCCGCAAATATTTATGACGCTCTTGAAAGAAAAACCGCCGGAGGTGTAAGAGGCTCCATATCCAATGCATCACATCTAGGCCAGTCTATAATATTAAAGTCTATGCAGCATGTAAAATATCCTGAAGAGAAGACAGAGAAGTTCGAAATACTTAAAAATAGAGCAGTACGAGTTAAAGAAGTTCTTTTGGATTCCAGATACAAAGACGCCTGGGATGTTTATCCCTTTAATTCAGGGTACTTTATGTGTATCAGACTAAAGCGGGTTGATGCTGAAAAACTCAGGCTTCATCTTCTGGAAAAATACGGAGTCGGGCTTATTTCCATGGGAGAATCCAATTTAAGAATAGCCTTTTCATGCCTGGAAGAGGACGATATCCCTGAGTTGTTCGATATCATATTAAAAGGGATTGAAGATTTAAGGGCAGGGGTCGGGGATTAGGGAACCCTGTCACAAAATGGCTGTATTTATTAATCAATTTAAGAAAATCTTACAGTCCGTTACCGGCAGAGAAAGATCTGTCAATATAGCTCTTGCCGGCAAGTGGACTCTTTATTTTATAGCAATTGGCGTTATTGCCGGTCTCGGCTCAGTTGCTTTTCATTATCTATGCCAGCTTGGAATTCATTACTTTATGGATTTTATAGCTGGTTATAGACCTCCGTTTCCTGTCGGTGAGCATAATCCTCTTTCACCAACAACGACACCTTTTAATAGATGGATTCTGCTTTTTCTTCCTGCTTTTGGAGGAATTCTGAGCGGCTGGCTTGTATATTCATTTGCACCGGAAGCAGAAGGACATGGAACAGATGCCGCCATTGATTCATATCATAGAAAAGGCGGCTTTATGCGAGGCAGGGTTCCAATTATAAAAACCATAGCTTCGGCCATCACTCTTACAACAGGAGGTTCAGGAGGCAGGGAGGGTCCTATAGCTCAAATTGGGGCGGGATTTGGTTCATTTCTTGCGACAAAGTTAAAGCTTTCCGACAGAGAGCGCAGGATAATGATGGCTGCCGGCGTGGGTGCCGGTGTAGGAAGTATTTTCAGGGCTCCTCTGGCAGGAGCACTTTTTGCTGCCGAAGTCCTATACAGAGATCCTGAATTTGAGTCGGAAGTTATTATACCTGCGGGGATTTCTTCCGTCGTTGCCTATTGCGTGTTTTGCCTGGTTTTTGGCTGGGGGTCTCTGTTTGAGTCGCCGGATTTTAAATTCCGCAATCCGCTGGAATTAGGACCTTATATCGTTCTTGCTTTGATTCTTGTAAGTGTAGGTGTTTTTTATATTAAATCATTTTACAGTGTAACCAGATTTTTTAAATCATTAAATATTCCAAATCACATAAAGCCGGCTATCGGTGGACTCTGTACGGGCATAATAGGTTTCTTTTTGCCTCAAACTCTGGCTTTTGGATATGGTTTTGCTCAGAAAGCGATTTGTAATGAGCTGACGATACCTTTTTTGCTCTTTCTTGCAGTCGGCAAAATTTTAACAACATCATTTTCTATTGGTTCGGGAGGGAGTGGGGGGGTTTTCGGGCCTTCGATTGTAATCGGTGGAGCAGTAGGCGGTGTGGTTGGAAAAGTTTTCAATCAAATTATACCGGGGGTTGTAACTCAGCCAGGAGCCTTTGTAATTGTAGGTATGGCCGGTTTTTTTACGGCTGTTTCAAATACTCCTATTTCAACCATTATATTTGTAAGTGAGATGACCAATTCTTATCATCTGCTTTTGCCGAGTCTTCTTGTTTGCTCTGTGTCTTACCTTGCAGCTCAGAAATGGACTATTTATAAAAAGCAGGTAAAAAGCAAGATAGATTCTCCGGCACATGCAGGAGATTTTTTTGTAGATATTTTGCAAACAATTAAGGTGAAGGATTTAATGCACCTCGTGAAAAATGTAACCCTGATCCCTCAGGACATGCCTTTTTTGGATTTTAAGGAGTTTTTTTCAAAAACAAAGCAGCATTATTTCCCTGTTATGGACCAAAATGAAAGACTTGTCGGAATGTTTTCCAGTACTGATATCAGGGAGGTGCTCTTTTCGCAGGAGATCGAACAACTTGTTGTAATGCAGGATATTGCTACACCTGATATAATTGTAACTACAGCCTCAGAAGATCTTAACTCCGTACTTAGAAAGTTTACCATAAAAAATATAGACAGCCTTCCTGTAGTTAAAGATGATGACCATAGTATTCTTGTCGGAATGCTGAACAGGAGAGAAGTAATTTCTTTTTACAATCAGCAGGTACAGAAGAAAAAGAATGGGGCGGAAAAAAATAGGTAGCCGTGAACGCTTACTTAATATTTAACGTGCATTAAAAACAGACCGTGCGGAGGGGCTGTGGCTCCGGCTTTATTGCGGTCCATGGAAAGAAGTATTTGCTTGAACTCGTCAGGTGTGATTTTGTGAAGCCCAACATCTGCAAGAGTACCAACAATATTGCGCACCATATACTTTAAAAAACCATCCGCTTTTATTTCAATGTAAAGATATTGATTATTTTTTTCCTTAATTTTTGCATCAATAATATTTCTTATTGTATGTGACCTTGGGCTTCCCGTTCCTTCAAATGCCTTAAAATCATGTGCGCCTATAATGTGTGATACAGCGGATTCCATCGCATTAAGATCAAGCTTTTTGCGTATGAACCATGCATACTGCCTGCCAATAGCGGCAGGTGTATAGCAATTTAAAATTTTGTAGCTGTAAGTTTTGTTTTTTACATCATATCGGGCATGGAATTTTTCATCAACCTCCTTGCATTCCTTTATTACAATATCATCCGGCAGGAGGCTGTTTAACCCTCTATAGAATTCTTTTGGCAACAGATTTGTATCGCAATGAAAACCGGCTACTTGACCAAAAGCGTGGACTCCTGCGTCAGTTCTGCCAGAGCCTGTCAGGCTAATTTTATTCCCTGTCATTCTCATCAAAGCTTTTTCAATTTCTCCCTGAATTGTACGCAGATTTTTCTGCCTCTGCCAGCCATGATAGGAGCAGCCGTCATATTCTATTATTAATTTAAAGTTTTTAGGCATAGTTAATTAGTGTCTGGACGAAAACTCAAAACACCTGAAATTATAGTCAGTTGGATGCTATTCTCAAATCGAAGATTTTTAGTAGTTAGCTTTTAGCAATTAGCCTTTAGCTTTGTTTTTTAGCAGTTAGCCTTTAGCTAAGAGCTAACCGCTAATGGCTAATAGCTTTATTTAAAAAGATAACAGGCTGAATTCATAAGTGTTACTGTATTTCTTTATGGAAATGCTTTTGTTTTTTAAATTTTTTTTATTATTTTCTTCAAAGCTCACAATACCAGTCCTGCAGTTTTGAAAGCGAATCTTTTGAAGGAGTCCGAACGCCTGATTCTATTAAAATTGGAAATTTTCCTGGCAATCAAAATTGCATGCTGATAATCCACATATCGGCGACCGTCCCCAAGTTCGTGGTTGAAAATTCTGGTAAGTGTTGTTTTGGGATTTTTGATTCTATCTGGGTTTGAATATTTTGAAATGCGGCCGACAGGATGTGGACGTTTTAACGGTTTGAGCATGGCTGTTACCGCTCTATTATCCGCAAGCAGCCATGCTTCCAGCTCTTCCTGAATGCACACCAGAAAGACCTTGCTTAAATCTACATTTTCAGCTTGCAAAGACCGAAAAATGGCTTGACGGTCTTCATGCCGACAGGGTCGCATTCCTCTTTCACGCCAGGCCGGATAAAGATCCCATACTATGATGACTTTTTCACACTCATCCAACAAGACTTTGGCTACCGTCCCGCAATCTTCAACCAGTTTTTTCTTGTTATCCAATGTGCTTGGAACAAATTCAATCGCCGGATCAAGCATTTGAACCAGATAGCGACAAACCTGAACGTCCGGCCCCTCAGGACCACACTCAAAAATAAATCCTATCTTCATATCTTAGCTCCGCTTCAGCTTTCCCATGGTGTACAGCTTACCCGGTGAGAACTTTTCAGACCATTCTTCCAGCGATTTTTGAGACGAGGGGCGCGTAAATACAGGCGAACCGGAACTATCTCTTTCCACAACAACAAGCTGGGACAGCTTTAATAAATCAAGCAGATAAGGGGAGTGGGTTGTAACAATAACCTGCCCGCGGCCTGATTCGACAAAATACCGGATTTCATCCACAAGCAGGTGAATGGTTCGAGGATCAAGCCCATTTTCGATTTCTTCAATAATAATAACTGGTGAAGGAGTTGGATGACGCAATACAGCCAAAAGGGCAAGAATTCGAAGAGTGCCGGTAGAAAGAAGCCAGCCCGGCAGTTTGTCCGCAATATTTTCTTCAGACATCATCAAGTAAACTTTTCGGTCAAGTTCGGATGTAATTGCCGGTTGCAGGTCTTCCGCAAAAGGCAAAACAACCTTGAGGGCATCAATAATGCCGTTAAATGCCTGAATGTCCTGGTCCCTAACCGATTGAAGGTATTCAGCAATATTTGAGCCATACCGGTTCAATTTAATGGCAGCGTATGACCGTTTTTGCGGCATAGGCTCACTCATTGAATAAGGATCAAGTTTTAAGAACTGCCAGCCATTGACAAAAGCCTTCAGTTTTGGATCCGTAATGTTGCCGTTAGACATGTATTTGTGCATATCAATTAGTTCACCTGAATTATATGCAGTCTTGTAATTCTGGAGATAAATCCTGTTGAATGTAGAATCAGCTACAACTTCCAAATGAAATTTTATTTTTTCATTTTCTGTAGCGCCACGAAACGTAAATGTCATTGGATTTGAAATCTTACCTTTGATCATCTTATGTTCTTTGGCCTTATTCCAGATATATTCAAATCCATGCCAGGGAATCATGGCTTCATCCAAACCATTTAACACGACTGATTGAAACGTTTCCATTGCCTCAACAATACTACTTTTTCCAGATCCGTTGTTGCCGACAAATGCAGTCAGGGGAGTAAATTTTATTATTTTACTGTCCTGAACAGCTTTGAAATTTTTCAAACAAAAGGATGACAAAGAAAGTTTTGGTTTCATTTTATTTTTCCTCTGGCAATATCTCGGTAAACATTCAGCGCAGCCACACGGAACGGGTCAGGGCAGTTTGTTTCTTTTAGAATCAGCGAGTATTCTTCTTCGGTTAGGTTGTATAGATGGGCGACACGAGCGTCGATTTCGGCTTCGAAAGTGGTTGTGTCGGATGTGTGGTTCGTTTTTTTAGCATTGAGGATTTTTTCGGCAAATAATCTAATAAGTTTTTGCTCAGATTTGATGCTCTTTGATATAGGAAGTTGCTCTAAGAATTTTTTTCTATACCTAAGATACCCTCCTCCCATATGCATTCCACCAAAAAGTATTTCATAAATAAATGACAAAACAGTGGAATTTAAAAAGGATAAAATAACTTTTATATCGTATGTATCGTTAATTAAAGCTCCAAAATAAATACCACCCTGTGGGATATATTTTTTGTAGTCAATTGTAGCAGTGATGCTTAATGCATCTTCGGCGATTAGTATTTTATCAGATATAATTTTTTGATAGCGCGATGATGTTTTAGATGTAACTTTTAACAAATCTTTATTTGTTATATATGTAGCGTCTTCAATCATAGACCATTTATTAAATTGGTACTGTTTTACAATTCTATTATCTGTTTTTTTTTCTGACTCATAGCTCTTAGGAATACGAAGACCTTCAGAAATGCTTAAATAATTTCCTAATACATTAAACTTGCTTAACAAACTTACAGATAAATCAATCTTTTTTTGCGATACATTAATAGGAATTATTTTTTTTGGGAGAACAGATAAAATATGTTTATTAAGTTCGTAACTATTTTTTGTTGGAGTGAAAAGTTCATTGATAGATAAAGCCTGTCTTATTAAAAAAATATTCTTATTTGACATAGTACGAAAAATTGAAATGACAGGATAATTTGAAACCTTTTCAAAAACCTTAAGCCTCGAAGTGCTAAGAATCTCTCCATTATCAAACTTATTAAAAATTAAATTCCGCAAAGCAATTCCAGAATTAGCAGCGCAAAATTTATTTGGCGTGATATAAGCTAAAATTCCTTTTTGGGACAAATAATTGATCCCACATTCAAAGAAAAGGTAATATAAATCATATTTGCCGACAGAAGTATTGTAAGATGATTTATATAAAGGCTTAAGGGATTTTGGAATATCATCAACACGTACATACGGCGGATTTCCGATCACAATATCAAATCCATCCTTTATCCCGAACATCCAGTCCATATCAAAAAACCGTGCGAATTGATTCTGGTCATATGGATCCCAGGTGGCAAGCATTTCAGCAGTATCAGATGGCCAGCCTGACTTTTTCAGGACTTGTGATATTTCAAGGCGGATTCTTTTATCTTCATCTCTGTATTTTCTTTTTGTTTTCTGGGTTTTTGCGTTGAAATGTTTATGCCTGATAATTAAAAGTTCGTTTTCCAGATCTTTTGTTTTAAGATCGGCAAAACTTCCCTGGTCAGGCTTATCAACCCCTATAAGCGTGTTTGCCGCAACGAATTTGGTTTCCAGGTTCGGGAGGGGAAGAACACCAAGATTCTCTTTTGTTTTATTGATATTCTGGTCAACAATTAAAGAGATGAAAAACCTGAGCTTTGCAATCTGCACGGCAATCGGTTGAATATCCACGCCATAGATTGAATTTTCTATGAGGAAAAGTTTTCTGCCGTAATCGGATGTGTTAAAATCAAATGCTTTCTCAATCTCTGCAAGTCTTTGATGCCTCTCATCTTTACTGCCAAGATTATATGCAGCTTCTGTCTCTTTCAAGGCTCTCTGCTTTTGCAGTTCTCTCCATCTTTCATTATGCTCATCAAGCTTGCTTAAAATAAAGACAAGCTTATGGAGTATACCCATAGGGAATGCTCCGGAACCGCAGGCAGGGTCGAGTATTTTAAGTTCGGAGACAGCCTCAATGACCTTTGAAACTTCCGTGTCAGTAAAAGCGTGTTCTTTTTCTGTATATGCAAAAAGTATTTCCAAACCTGTCTGGATATCCTCTTCGCTTACTTTATCAATCTTTTTTGACACAAGATTTGATAAAGAGGCTTTCAGGCTTTCATCTACCATATAATCGACTATCTCTCTTGGCGTATAGAATGAGCCTGTCTGTTTTCTTGCTGTGGTTTTGGTTTCGGGGTTGTATGAAGCAAGCAGGTTTTCAAACACTTTCCCCAGGAGTTCGGGATCAAGCGCAATCTCTTCTTCTATTGGAGTATTTTCTGCGATTGTGAACTTATACTTATTGAGGAGATTTATAAGCCCTTTTACCTTGTATTTTTTGTTTTTCGTGCCAAAGATTTCATTTAAATCAATCTCTCTTTCCTCAGCAAAAAACAAAAAATCAGGAATTTTCAGAACATTGTCATCTCTATCGGAAAATCCGTCTATTCTGATGATTACGTCACCGCCATGAGAGCCCTTCTTTGTTGGATGGGGTTTGTCAAGGCATTCAAAAAGGCCACCATTTAAAAACGGAATGTTTTGAAAAAATTCTAAAATCTTAATTTCATCAATCTTAAACAGCTTCTTATGTCTGTAAAGGTTGGTGACATTATAATTTTGCCCGTTTCTTCGGAATGCTCTTTTGCTTTGCTCCTGATTCAGAGTAGCAAAAAAGAGATTTTGAAGCACTGCCTTGTAAAACGAGCTTTCGTTTTTATCCTTATAATTCAATATGTCATCAAGTTTTGACTTGTCAAAAAGTTCGCCTGGAACAAGACTTTTTTCTTTGATAAACCAGACAAAAATCAGCCTGGTAAGAAGTCTTATTACACTTGAGGCATTTCTTATCTCTGCATTTTTCTCGTCATCATCCGGAAACTCTACATTTTGCACTGCCCAGAAATACCAGTTTGCCAGCTCTTTGTAGAATTTATTGTTAAGCTCGGAGCTATCCAGCGTCTTCTGCCACGCATTATGAAGCTCCACAAAGTTTGTGACAGCATATTTTTTTCTTAATTCCTCCAGACTTAAATCAAAAAGTATCTCAATATGCGCCCGATGCGGGTCTTCAATTTTTATATCTTTGATAAGGGTTACTTTTTTCAGAACATCACGGCTTTCATCTCTTTTGTGGAGTCTTCTCTTGATAACGGAAAGAGTTAAATACCCGCCATACTTAAAAAGAACCATTACAGGCATGGGAAACATCCGGTTTAGATATCTGGTGATATCGGCAAGCTTTGTCCGGCTGTAATCCGTTTCTTTTAGTTCAATTGCAAAGAAAAGGTATGCCTCTATAATGGTGTTATCAACCCTGCCAGTGTCAAATAAAGAGTCCCGGCTGCTCATTTCGGATTCTGTAAGCTGAAAGAGCATCTCAATGCTCAGCCAGTCCGAAGTCAAGGCTTTTTCTTTAAATTTATCAACATCAGGAATATTGTCATTTCCGTCTATAAAATCATTGTAAAAGCCATCAAATGTCGGATTATCAAGTCTGCTCCGCCTGTACGTGTTGTACCCTAGAGTTTTAAACAGATTTATGCTGGTTTTAAATAAATCGGGATTCTTAAAATCGTTTATTGCGTTTTGTATTTTCTGCCTGAGTTTCATTTTCATCTCTTATTTGATTACCAGCCATGTTATCAATTCAAAATGATCAGCTTTGTCTGCCTGTTTTGTTTTTGGAATAAGCAAAGCTCCTCTATCGCGGGTTAGTCCAATTTTCACCTTTTTTTTAAATACAGAGTTTATTTCAACAATAGCAGTTTTTAAAAGTTTGCTGTACTTATCCATTTGTGAGCCGTTATCTGTTTCATTATTAAAGATATCACACAATTCTTCATAAGGTTTATTAACGCCGCTGCCCAGCAATCTGAAAATCTCAAGTATCTGTTTAGAATGAGTATAATTAAAACGAACTGTGCCGTCTTCTCTTATATAAACCAGAAAATATGGAGACAACTGATTCACGGCTTCATTTCCATCTGTATTTCCTTTTTGCCTCAGACAATAAATAACGCCGGGCTTAATGATCTCTTTTGCATTCTCGCTTATGTCCGAAAAATCAGATGCATTACAAAAGTTGCCGGAAGGCGAAGGAGCTACTGCATAAAGACCAAATGGAGCATCTTCAAGTTTCTGCCTGTTTTCATCCATATAATTGGTCAGTTCTATTCTGAAGTCATCAAGAGTAAATTCACTCAAAGAAATGTTCTCATCCAGTTCTTCTAAATCCAGGACCTCTTTTTGAAGTCTTTTCAACTGCCTGTTTCTAAATTTCAGATCATCTTCTATCAAACCCTGGATCTGGTCTGTTTCAAGAAGATTTTCTTCCCCTGTTGCCGCAATATCAACAAGCGCCATTCTTGCTTCAACTCTGTCTTTAAGATTGATATAATTATTTAAATCATCGGTCGGCCAGAAGTTTACAAGCTGAATTTTAGCATTTTTACTTCCAAGCCTGTCAATTCGTCCAAATCTCTGTATTATCTTTACCGGATTCCAGTGTATATCATAATTGACAAGGTAGTCACAATCTTGCAGGTTCTGTCCTTCTGAAATACAGTCTGAGGCAATAAGAATATCTATTTCCTCATCTTGCGGCATCGAAGGTATTTTGTCTCTATTTTTTGAAATAGGAGAAAAATTGGCAAGGATATGACCGAACTCACTTTTACCAAACGTCGTTTTGTTTGCACCGCTTCCAATAACAAGGGCTATATTTAAACCTAAATCTTTTTTTATATAATCTTTAAGGTTTTCATAGAGGTAATTGGCGGTATCGGCAAAGGCTGTAAAAATAACCACTTTTTTGTTTCCGCTGTTGAGAGACTTATCTATTTTGTCTTTTATTAATTCTTTTAATACTGAAAGTTTTTTATCTCTGTCAGGCGTCACTGCTTGGGCACTTGCCTTTAGAAGCACTAAAGCATCTTTGTCGCTTTTTAAATCTTTTAGCCATAAATCCAAATCCAGATGCGCAAGATTGAATTTTAATTTTTTCCCGATACTATTTGCATCATTGAGGTCAGTATCATCTTCATCATATATTTCAGGCGACTCTATTTCTTCTGAATCCATGGTTTGTTTAAAGTCAAATATCCGCTTTTCAAGCCCGCTTATCTTGTCTATTGTTCTTCCCATTGAGATTTCAAAGGATTCAATAGAGCTTTCAAGCCTTTTGAGGAAGTTTACCTTCATCATTCCAATGAGAAAATATTCTCTTTTTTCCTGCGAAAAAGCCGCAATCATTTTTCCCGCTTTTTCTTCATAAAAAGCCTTGTGCTCATCCTTTACATAGGCCGACGGATTAAACAGAGAGAGTTTATAGGTCATTATTTCTTTGTTTATTCTATCGTAAGAAGGAAACTCGTCTATTGTATCTATATCCGGAGCTTTTGATATTACCGGAAGTCTTTTGGGGAAGGCCCCTATTCGTTTCATCTCATCTTTATAATAGGTTTGTATGTGCTTTCTGGAACGGGCAATAGTAAGTTCATCGAGAAGTTTAAAAAAAGTCGAGTCCAGTCGTTCAAGGAGTTCTTTTGTATTGCGATGTGCATTTTTTTTGGGGTCAGCCCACTGTGTAAATACGGTTTGAGCATTTTTAATAGTTTGAGCAATGTTTTTAACGCCGGTTTTTCCATAAAAGCTGTCATCCCTGCCGCCTGAAATGAAATATAGCTGGTTTCTTAAATCTTTCAGGTTATTGTTTACCGGAGTTGCCGAGAGCATTAGAACTTTTGTGTTTACACCGGAATTTATAATGTCATCCATCAATTTTTCGTATCTGCTTTTCCTTATTATATTTCCGTCTTCATCACGTTTGCCCTTTGTATTGTTTCTGAAATTATGGGATTCATCTATTACAACAAGGTCATAATTGCTCCAGTTTATTATTCCGAGGTCTATGTTGGTAACAGATCTGCCTGATTCCCTGCTTAAATCAGTATGGCTGAGAACTGTATAACCCAATCTGTCATCGACTAACGGGTTTAACAGGCTGTTGTTTTGAGCCTGATATAAGGTCCAGTTGTCGCTCAATTTTTTTGGGCATAACACCAATGTCTTGTAATTCAAGAGTTCAAAGTATTTAATAACCGCCAATGCCTCAAAAGTCTTTCCAAGCCCCACGCTGTCAGCAAGTACGCATCCATTATGTTTAAGGATCTTATTTATTACGCCTTTGACAGCATCCTTTTGGAAGGCGTAGAGCATATTCCATACTTTTGTTTCAAAAAAACCTGTATTCTCATTTAAAAGGCCGCCTTGCCTTTGCTCTGATAAAAACTTTTCAAATAGATGGAAAAGAGTTTTAAAATATATAAATTCCAGCTCGTTTTCTATATAGAGCTGCTCAATATATTTAAGAACTTCATCTTTCACATCTTCCACAAGGCCGGTATCATCATTCCAGATTTCTTCAAACCAGTTTAACAGATCAGTCCTGTCTCTATCGTCAGTCACTTCCATATTGAGCTCAATATTCGGGCTGCCTCCGAGGCCCAAGCCGTTTACAGTAAAATTTGAGCTTCCAAGGATTGCTTTTTGAACACCATTACTGTTTTTTACATGGTACATTTTGCCGTGCAGAAAGTTTGGTTTTACCATTGATCTGATATTTACTTTGTTTCTTATCCAGTCGCCGCACTTTTTTGCTATCGATTTTTGTTGTAGTCTGCTTTCAATGGGGATTACCAGTTTGTCATCTTCGATTTTAAATTTTTTTTTATCTGTTTTTGACGGGTCAATATCTTTAATGAAAGTCGGTTCGCCAAACAGAAAATCAAGCGACTCAATATTATTCAAGCTATCCTTCAGCCGCTGATATGCATAAATCGTAAAATATGCCGACACAATTGAGAGGTTGCTTCCTTCATCTATTTGTTGCTTTAAGAAATCACCAATGCATCCTCTTTTGTGGTTGTCTCTTATTGAAGAAGGTATGTTTTTCATCTTCGTTCCTTGTGAGCCATTGGCCAAGATGTCAGATCAAGTTTACATTATTGACAAAAGTACTTTTCTGCCAAGTTTTACAATTAATTGCGAATTTACAAGCGGATTTGGGTGCCCCGGTGGGATTTGACCCGGCAGCAAGGTTGTAATCGTTTCCGGTTACGGTTTTGACCCTAGCCCACCAGCAGAGGCGTGCTATACTTCAGGCTTTTAGGAGGGTTCCGGCTTCCTCACCGGCACCTCTTTTTTAAGCCGGAAACATCCTTTCAGGCTGCACGGTGCAAAATTTAAATTATAACCTGTCACAACGTACGTTCGCAAGCTGTTCTTCAAAAAAATCATCCATTGAGTCAGCAAATTTTTTTATTGGATATTCTGACCTGCATGACCTGCAGAAAAGGTAGGTGCGCTGTCACGATCTTTTTAGAATCAGTTTTTTACCGCATGTTAAGCAATTAGCAAAATATTTTTCTATCACTTTTTTCACAAATCCTTAAACCCGAAATTTAGCTAACGATACCAAATTACATTAAAACTCTATTGAAGTCAAACAGCGAAATATAGTTTACTCAGGTGGCTAGACTGAAGGCTGAAGACTGAAGGCTGTCAGGGAGCTTCAGGCTTCAGCCTATCCACCTGAATAATTGCCGAAATATATATATTGTCAAAAGAGATAGTTTGCGTTTATTATACATCAGGTGTCGGGGATCAGGGGGGGTTCAGGAAACTTTTTAGAGGAATTTTATATATGGAAAATTTAATATGTCCGGGATTTATGGCCGCAGGAGTAGCTTCCGGCCTTAAAAAGGCTGGTGAAAAGGATTTAGCCATTATTTTTTCAAAGATTCCTGCAAAAGTTGCAGGGGTTTTTACCAGCAATAAGATTAAGGCTGCGCCGGTATTACTTGATATGGAGCGAATTCAATCCGGTATTGGTCAGGCGCTAATAGTCAACAGCGGAAACGCTAACTGTTGTACAGGCGATAAAGGATTGGATGATGCAAAAATCATGGCAAGATTTGCGGCCTCAGGCCTTAATATCCCTGAAGATCTGGTTCTTGTGTGTTCAACAGGAGTTATAGGAGAGCCGTTGCCGATTGATAAGATACAGCGCGCGATTCCCGGCCTTGTCGATTCTTTGAGACCCGAAGGATTTTATGATTTTACAAGAGCGATAATGACGTCAGATACTGCCCCAAAGAGTGTGTCAAGGCAGGGTAAAATAGATGGTAAAACCTTTACAGTAATCGGCGTTACAAAGGGTTCCGGGATGATATGTCCTGACATGGCAACCATGTTATGTTTTATCTGCACCGATATTGATGCAGACCATGAATTGCTTAAAAATCTTCTTAATAAAGCTGCTCAGCGCTCTTTTAACCGAATAACTATAGATGGCGATACAAGCACAAACGATACAGTTATTATCATGGCAAATGGTCTTTCAAATGCAGTAATTAAAAGCTCTGAACATATGGATTATTTCCAGAATTTACTGGATGATGTCCTTACCGATCTTGCAAAACAGATAGTTAGAGATGGCGAAGGGGCCACAAAATTTGTTGAGATATATGTTAAGGGCGCTTTATCGGATAATGATGCACATGAGATAGCCAATACTGTTGCAAATTCAAATCTTGTTAAAACAGCGCTTTTCGGGGAGGATGCCAACTGGGGAAGAATTATTGCTGCGGCGGGAAGGGCGAAGGTTCCTCTTGACCAGGGTAAGATAAATATATTTTTTGATGATGTTTTGATGGTAAAAAACGGTATGGGATGCGGGAAGGCTGTTGAAGCTGAAGCGACGAAAGTTCTTATGAAGCCTGAGCTAAGCATATCTATTGACTTGAACATGGGCAGTGGGTGCGCATCTGTATTTACCTGCGATTTTTCTGTTGAGTATGTTAAGATCAATGCTGACTACAGATCGTAAACAAACAGATAATCGTTTACGGTTAACAGTTTACAGTTAACGGTTGATCAAAACATATCAGCCAGAGGCTGACAAGAAACAAGAGGCTCAGTTGTGAGAACTCAAGACCATATTTCATGTGAGGTTAAGGTGTTTTGTAACTGCTCAGGTTTACGGTTTCAGGCTTCAAGGTTAGAGAACAATGAAGAAATTAAGGCAATCAACCTTGAACCGTTAACTGTAAACCGACAACCGTGAACTGTTACACAAATAGTTACTCGTAACTCGTATGATGCGACTCCAAAAATTTCTTTCATCTGCCGGATTTTGTTCAAGAAGAAAGGCGGAAGAATATATTAAGGATGGGCATGTCAAGGTTAATGGCGAGGTAGTTTCCGTACTCGGGACAAAAATTGATCCTGAAACAGACCGCGTCCAGGTAAACGGGAAGCCTGTTGAAGCAAAGCATGATCTTATTTATATAGCCCTGAACAAGCCGGGAGGTTATGTTACAAGCTGCAGCCAGAAAGGCGATAAGATAGTACTTGATCTAATAGATATTCAAGATCGTGTATATCCTGTAGGCAGGCTTGACAAGGATTCTACAGGCCTTCTGCTTCTTACAAATGATGGTGAGCTTCATCACAGGCTCTCGCATCCTTCCTTTGATCATGAAAAAGAATATGAGGTTGCTGCATTTAAGCCGATTTCAGATGGCGCTCTTCAAAAGATGGCCAAAGGCATGCCTATGATGGGTACGAAAACCAGACCCGCTGATGTAAAAAGAATTTCTTCACGTGTTTTTTACATCATACTTAAAGAAGGTAAAAACAAGCAGATAAGACGTATGGTCAGGAAGATGGGTAATGGTGTTGTTCGACTTAAGAGAATAAGGATTTCAAATATAAAACTTGGAAATCTAACTGAAGGGAGCTGGCGTTATCTGACGGAAAAAGAGAAACAAGAACTTTTGTAACATAAAACTTGATAGTATAGGAATTTCCATTTTTTGCTTAATGAATTCGGTAGGATAAGATAGATGAATAAGAAGTGCCTAAAATAGAAAAGATAGTGCCTAAAATGCCTAAAGTATATTAAAGTGCCTAAAGTTAAGGAATTCTGCCATTTTATATAGATTCCTTCAGTCGTCAATGCGCAAAGGAGGAGTAACTCCTGCAACTCTGGATTATCAATTAGCACGCCGAAGGCGTACCACAACTTTAGGCATTTTAGGCACTTTAGCTCACTTTAGGCACTTAATTTAATGGAGAATAAGCTATGGTAACATTTGAATCATTGGTTTCACGTAAGAGTAAAGTCGCTGTTGTTGGTCTGGGATATGTCGGGCTTCCCCTGGCTGTTCATCTTTCAAAGCACTTTGAAGTGGTTGGCTATGATCTGAAAGCTGACAGGATTAAAGAGCTTGAATCAGGCTATGACCGAACACTTGAGGTCTCTGAAGAAGATTTGAGTAAAGCTGAAATATTTTTCACCAGCGATCCAAAAACCCTGTCCTCATGCAGCCTGATTATTGTTGCCGTGCCCACACCGATTGACGAGCATAGGATTCCGGATTTAGGGCCTTTGATTGGAGCTTCAAAAGAAGTTGGGGAAAATATGCTTAAAGGATCATGCATTGTGTTTGAATCCACGGTTTATCCAGGCGCTACGGAAGAAGTCTGTGTTCCCATCCTGGAGCGGGGATCAGGGTTTATACTGGGGAGAGATTTTACAGTTGGTTATTCTCCGGAAAGAATAAATCCCGGCGACAAGGAGCACAGTCTTGAAAGTATAGTTAAAGTGGTTTCAGGCTCGGATGAAGAAACAGCGGATCTTTTATATGATGTCTATGGTACGGTGGTAAAGGCGGGAATCCACAGGGTTTCTTCCATAAAAGTAGCAGAAGCAGCCAAGGTTATTGAAAATACGCAGAGAGATTTAAACATAGCGCTTATGAATGAACTTTCCATGATTTTTAATAAAATTGGAATAGATACTTTAGAAGTGCTTGAGGCTGCAGGAACAAAATGGAATTTTCTTTCTTTCAGACCAGGTCTGGTTGGTGGACACTGTATAGGGGTTGATCCATATTATTTGACCTTTAAGGCCGAATCTTTAGGGTACCGTCCTGAAATGATTTTAGCGGGTAGAAGAATTAATGATAATATTGGTAAATATGTTGCAGAACAGGCTGTTAGGTTGCTCATTAGAGCGGGTAAGCAGGTGCGTGGTGCAAAAATTGCGATACTGGGGCTTACCTTTAAGGAAGATGTGCCTGATTTGAGAAATACAAAGGTAATTACAATCATAAACGAGCTTAAGGATTATGGGATAGAAGTTTATATACATGATCCGCTGGCAGAAGCAAACGAAGCCAGAATGTATTACAATCTTGAACTGCAGCAGGATATTCAATGCTTTACAGGGGTTGATGGAGTTATTGTGGCTGTTGTTCATAAACCATACAGGGAGCTTGGTCTTCCGAAAATTGCTGGTTTGTGTACAAATGGGGTGCCGCTTGTAATGGATTTAAAGGGCGCTTTCAGCATTGCTGAGGCAAAGGAACTTGGTATTACATATTGGAGGCTGTAAGAAAACAGGTTGAAGGTTGAAGGCTGAAGGTGGAGGGCTGTCATGGAGCTTCAGGTATAATCAAATTCAAACCATGAAAAACTCACGCATAAGATATCGTAAAGAAAGAACTCGCCTCGAATGAAAACAATAGTAACAGTTGCCAATCCATTAATAAAGAATGAACAAGATCCTGCAAGGTTCTTTCTTAACGATCTCTAATGCGTTCAAGCAGTTTCCTGTTTTGAATTCGATCATACCTGAAGCTTGCGCACAGCCGGTTATGTTTCATAAAGCTAAAATGTTCAATTAGGCAAAAGGAGGCTTTTCAGAGGTCTCAGGGGGTGCTGCTGTGTCTATACTGTTTGAAGCTACGGAAATTAATGGAATGACCATTAAGAACAGATTTGTTCGTTCAGCAACTTGGGCGGGTATGGCAGGTGATGACGGATCATGTACGCCAAAGCTTGTTGAATTGATGGTTAAGCTTGCAGAAGGAGGGGTTGGTTTAATTATTAACGGTTACTAATTTCTTTTGCTTTAAAGAAAGCAAATTTTGTGCAGACCGGTCCAAATATCTCATTAAAAGCTACCGCAACTAAAGTGATATCCAAGATGACTGACTGGAATTCAAAGTAGCTGGAATCCTCGGTAATTAGAAGGGTTAGACCAATAGCAACACCAGCTTGAGGGATCAAGGTCAGTCCCAAATATTTCTTGATAGCTTCAGATGCACCGGAAAGAGCCCCTCCCACATAAGTTCCAACGATTTTTCCTATAATACGTGCGAATACAAAAATAATTCCCCAGGTAATCATGCTTGGTCCCAGGGTCGTAAATATTTTCAGGTTCAAGTGCGCACCAGCCAATACAAAGAAAAAACAATAGATGGGCGGGGTCAGCCTCTCCAGATTAGTAACAATATCACTGTTCCTTGAGGAGATATTTACAAGAGTTAAACCCAAAAACATATTAGTCAGAAGAGCCGAAGTATGCGAGACAGAGGCTAATCCGATTCCTAACAAAACTATTGCTAAAATAATAATAAGACTATCAGTAACTTCTTTGGTGATCTTAATAAGAAAGTGGGTTACCAGACCAAGTATAACTCCGATGACCAGTGCTGCTAAAATTTCCATGAAAGAGGCAGCTAAGGACCGAAAAGCAGTCTCGCCAAAAGTTGATAGCTGCGTGAGGTCAAAAGTCAAAACCAGGCCAAAGAGAATGATGGCGATTGCATCGTCCAGAGCAACCACAGCTAAAGTTGTTTCGGTTAAAGGCCCCTGAGCATGGTATTCTCTTATAATTGCCACTGTAGCTGCAGGTGCGGTTGCGGTGGCAATAGCGGCCAATGGGAGAGCGGCACCTATAGGCATCTTGAAAAGATAAAGAAAAACAAAAACCAGGAGAAATGCTCCCACTGCCTGTGAAATGGTAATGAGGATAAAACGAAAACCGAGCCTTTTTACAAGACCAAAGCTTAATCCGGCTCCGATGGTTAAGGCAATGATTCCCAAGGCAAGCTGAGGGATAAAATCAAATTGAGACAAGTCATTTTTACTAAATATGTTTAATAAGGAGGGGCCAAAAATGATGCCGGCTATAATATAACCTGTAACCCTGGGAAGTCTTACCATGTTTATCAGCCGGCCGAAAATAAAACCTATTATAAGAAGGCCTGAAGCTGAAAGGAAAACATCCTGTTTAAATGTTGTTAAAAGCTGTTCGATCCACATAGTTAATCAATAGAACCTTCTTCAAGTAATATGCGGGATAAGCTTGACCGGTCGACTATGCCTACCAGGCGTTTATTTCTAACAACCGGCATGCGTTTGAAGTCTTTATGAAGCATTAGCTCGACTACATAAGAAGCAGGGGTATCTTCATCGACGTAATATATATCTTTGATCATATAATCTCTAACCATCGCCTGACCGACCTGAGTTAACTTTTTAACGACTTGAGAAATATTCATGAGATGAATTACATCCGGGTTTTCGATTTTTACTTTTTCAGGAAAGATGGAGGTGATAATATCTGTTTCTGAGATCCAACCAGTGACCTCGTTTTTTTTATTTACTACCGGGATACCGATAAGTTCGCGGATGGAAAGTAATTCCGCTACTTCCTTGAGCGGAGTATCTTCTGTAACTGAAGTAAGGTCTCTTGTTATAAAGTCCTTTACTTTTTTCATCTTAGGCGATCTTCCTTAGTTTTGCCATGGCACAAAGCTCTTCAGCTTGCTTTTCAGAATGTATATAGTTCATTTTGTTCAGGGCTGTTGAAAGTGCGGCTCCCAAGCCAAATTTGAGAGCTTCTCCAATATCATTTGTTTTCAAGTAATTATGAATAAAGCCGGCGATCATTCCATCTCGAACTCCCAGCATGATAACATTAGATCCTTCAATTCCAATTTTCCCTTCCCATGCTTCATCTTTTTTTGCCACAAAATAACATAGATCCCCGTACTTTAGTATAACTATTTCCGCTCCTTTATTAAGTAACCATTGGGCTGCTTTGTGGCGCGATGCCGCATTACATAGATTTTCTCCAAAGATATAACAACTTTCTCTCAAGTCTGGACAAACAATAAAAAAGGAAGTGCCGGCCAGGCATTCTTTGAGAATCGATTCTTGAAGATTAAGAACTACTTTTACTTTCTTCTTGTTAGCGGAAAGAATAAGTTCATTAATAAAGTTTGGGGGAATCCCTTTAGGAAGGCTTCCTCCAATTTCTACGAGTTTTGCGGAGTGAAGCAGTCTTTTGAAATTTGCTTTGAAGCTGTTAAGATAACGTAGTTCTATGTGAGAGCTTTTTTCTATAAACAGAGACTGTCTATTTTTTTTATCTTCAATAATATAAAAGTCCGTTCTAATCTCCTGGTCTACGTAAGTGAAGCTGGTGGTCACTCCAATCTTTCTTAAAGATCCCTCGAACGAGCGGCTGCCCTGACCACCTAAAAAGCCGGTGGCTACAACTTCATCTCCTAAGACCGCCAGGGAGCCGGCAACATTAATGCCTTTTCCTCCAGGCATTCTCAAGGTCGATACAGCCCGATTCAGTTTTCCCATAGAGATTTCGGAAAAAAATAGAAGATGATCAATGGCGGGATTTAAGGTTACAGTTACAATCATTGAGTACCTCTTTGTTTCCCCGTTCTTTAGGGCTTAAAATTGCGCCAAAAATATATTTAAAAAACAATTTTATAATAGCACAGCTTAGTATTGATGTAAAACATTTGAAATGCTATTGATATAATACCTCGGGGCCACGTCATTTAAGCTGATAACCTCCTGAATTCACAAGAATTGCTTACTTATTCAATTTTCAATAAATTCGAAGCACGAAGCTCGAAATCCGGTAGTCCCTACAAAACAGTGCAGGTGGTCAAAAAGATGCTTGGTACACTCTGCAAAGCCTTGATTCACGCATGAACTCATTCACAGCAACTGGGCGCTAACTGCTTGAAATTATTGACCTGCACTGTTTTGTAGGGACTACCCGACTCCTATTGAAAACACAGTCAATATGCAACTCAACTGTTTAATAGGAGATACAAAGGTAATTAGGGTTCGCTAAAAAATAATTTGGTAGAAGCAAACGAAGCCGGAATGTATTACAATCTTGAACTGCAGCAGGATATTCAAGGGCTTACAGGGGTTGATGGAGTTATTGTGGCTGTTGTTCATAAACCATACAGGGAGATTGGTCTTTCGAAAATTGCCGGTTTGTGTACAAATGGGGTGCCGCTTGTAATGGATTTAAAGGGCGCCTTCAGTCTATTCACCTAAGTATTTTTATATAGGAGGCTGGTATGTCTAAACTGTTTGAAGCTACGGAAATTAATGGAATGACTATTAAGAACAGATTTGTTCGTTCAGCAACCTGGGCGGGTATGGCCGGAGATGATGGATCATGTACGCCAAAGCTTGTTGAATTGATGGTTAAGCTTGCAGAAGGAGGGGTTGGTTTAATTATTACCGGACATGCCTATGTTAGTAAAAGAGGCCAGGCAAGCCCATGGCAGTTAGGTATTTACAAAGACGAACTTATTCCCAGCCTGCAAGAGATAACAGATGCTGTCCATGAAAAAGGCGGAAAAATCGTAGTTCAGCTTGCGCATGCCGGCATGTTTGCAAATCCCAAGCTAACAGGAGAAACACCTGTTGCTCCATCATCCTTGAGCGGTTTTGCTAAATATCTTTCAAAGGAAATGGATTTAGATGATATTGAGGATTTAATTGAAGCATTCGGCCAGGCTGCTATACGAGGGAAAAGCGCAGGTTTTGATGGTGTTCAGATTCATGCAGCTCACGGTTACCTCTTAAACCAGTTTCTTTCACCTGCTTTCAATAAAAGGAAAGATCAATATGGAGGCAGTATAGAAAACAGGGCATATATTCTTATTGAGATATTAAGAAGTATAAGAAAGCAACTTGGTAACAACTATCCGGTGCTAATAAAAATGAATTCAAGGGATTTTCTGGAAGGCGGCCTGGAACTCGAAGAATCAATAAAAGCAGGGGCAATGCTTAAAGAGGAGGGGATAGATGCAATAGAAATCAGCGGTGGAACTGCTGTTTCAGGAAAGCTAAGTCCTGTAAGAAAAGGTATATCATCCGAAGATGATGAAGCCTATTTTAAAGATGCAGCACGTGCTTTTAAGGAAAGTATTGACATACCGCTGATTCTTGTGGGTGGAATCAGGTCCTTTGAAGTTGCAAACGATATAGTTGACAATAATATTGCGGACTATATTTCCATGAGCAGGCCATTCATAAGAGAACCTGATTTAATTAACCGCTGGAAATCCGGGAATCAAGACAAGGCGAATTGCCTTTCCGACAGCAAATGCTTTGCACCTGCCATGAGTGGAAAAGGTGTATATTGCGTTGTTGAAAAAAGACTGAAAGATAAAAAGTTCTAACCAGCATGGCAAGGTTATGGTTGATGAGCTGTGTACTCATCCAAGAGCCTTCTGATCATCTTTTGATACTGGGTATTATGCTTTTTTGCTTCTTTTTTAAAAAAATCAATACTGATTTTACTGAGTGAAATGGTGACCTTAACTGTTTCATTTTTTAGAACAAGTTCTTCCGGTGAAGGCAGGAAGTCTTTTAAAACTCTCACTTTCCCAATAGGTTCATTGGTGTATTTTATTTTCTCTTTCATATATTTTCTTTCCTTTTCGCCAATATCCAGCTCCAATGATTCTGATTTTGTTATGTCGATTAAAATATAGGGACTAAAGATAAAAGTCAATATTTTTATATGGCTATTTATATGGCATTATAGTCCATCGTATAAGAGATCAGTTGAATTTACTTCTTCTCATGAGAGTTGATATTTCGCCACTACTTCGGAATAAAAAATGTGCGTGGTTTGGGATAAAGGTCCAAGCATAACAGGCGGTTTGTGTTGCAGGCAAAAGATCTGATAAACGATCAATAAAATTATCTCTGTCTTTATCGTCTCTGAATATGTTACGACGCTCAATTCCCCGGATGATGATGTGATGTAAAACACCCGGTACGTCCAGGCGGGCTAATATAGGCATGCAAGTTTACTATCAATAATATAATTAGCGCCTGTCCGAAAAGTATTTTTTTTAATGCTGGCAATAGTTTCAGCTTATTTACCGATGTGAAGATTTGTGAAAAAGCCATTAGCTGTTAGCTCTTAGCTGAATGAGTTATCTGTTTGATTTTTTAAGCTAAAAGCTAACTGCTAAAAATCTTCGATTTGAGAATAGCATATAACTGACTATAATTTCAGGTATTTTGAGTTTTCGTTCAAGCACTAACCCTATGTGTCAGGGTAGATGTCGCCTCAATTGAGTTAAAAAAATTACAATTTGACAGGGCGATAGAGAGGTTACATGATCACGGAATATTCACAAGAATTTAAAGAATCAATGCTGCAAAAAATCTTTTTCAATACAGAT
>JAUWFS010000242.1:0-3839 GCA_030606805.1 Deltaproteobacteria bacterium | reverse complement strand
CCTCGAGCGCCGGCAAAACATCTGTGTCCGTTCTGCAAGCGAGAAAACCGGCAAAAAAATTAACTCGGGGGCAATTTTTTTCGACTTCCACCTTCCATCCACCTTCAGGGTGGCATCACACCCTCTCACCCTCAATTCTATACAGCTGGGTTTCGCTGTTCGCTTACGTCCATGGGCTCTTCCTCATCCTTTCTTCAGACATTCATTCCATTAACAGGGAACTCCTTGACTTGTAGCGTTTTCATTCCCGGCCGGTAACTGTGGACATTTTTAATTCCGGCATAGATGCAAAAATAGCAAATGCCTCATGCCAGGCACACCCATGGAGATAGATGTGGATTACATTAGTAAAAGATGTAAACATCGCAGACAGGCACGAAAACATATCAGCATGTGATTAACATTCGATCCTCTATCTTAAGGAGGCAGGTTAGATAAAGGGTGGGCAAATAAGGCTTATATAAATAACCCTGAAACTGGGGGATGGAGTGTGGAGAAGCAAACCTCTCGTAGAGCCCTGGGTATAAAAAGTAACCGGCAGATAGTTCAAGTATGCGAGAAGCTGGGGCAATGGCATTCACTTAAGGCGTTTTTGGGAAAAACCAATTTTTTGAAACCAATGATTTCAACTAGTTACATTTTTAAAAAACATGAGAAAGCCTCAAAAGTAGCTTAAGTGAATGCCATTGGAAGCTGGGGGGCTATCCACAAATAGATCATTAGCAAAATGAAGAGAACACCGATCCTAAAATAGGGCGCACATATGCACTCTTTAAATAAAGGCCTATTGACGGTTTCCTACCGTACATTATCCCCTTATTTGGTATTCAGGCATATCCTATATACCACTCCATAACATGTAGTGGGAGATGAAATGCCTGAATCATAAGATCCCATTAGGATGGATCTCTTGATGTTTGAAGGAGGGCTTTCCAGGTATCTGTGTAATTCCAGGGCAACCATTTTTCCGGATATTTGGCAACCTCCTGGCAGTACTCTTGAATTACTTCCAGATATTCTACGGGATTAGTTCCGCAGAAATTGCAGGTCTGTAAAATACTCGTCAAAATGTCTCCATTTTTAGCGCCATTTTCCGTTTTGTAAAAATAGGAGTTTTTACGAAACATAATTATTAATTTTAAAGCTCTTTCAACGATATTGTTGTCCAGGGGTGCGCCAGGCACCTCTAGAAAGCGAGTTAACTCAGGCCAGCGCTTACGCATATAGTTGATCGCTAACCCCAGGCTGCTATTGGGCTCAACTTTTTTGTTATCTATTTGATCGTCAAGCCACTCTTTCAGCTCTGACATATATTTGCTACTTTCCTTTTGGTGGAATTCAAGACGCTCCCGGGGTGTCATCTTCTTTTGCCTGGCAATTTCATCGTTGGCGTACACCTCTTTTAACGTCTCGATCACATACCAACATTCTTCAGGCCAATTCTCTATGATCTCGGCAAATTTTCTCCGGCCATGGGTCAGGCAATTACACAAAAGCGTCTTAAGTTTTTTGGGTAAATTCTGTAATAGCGCGTCACACATCTGGAGAGGTATTCCCTTATCACTTTCTCTCTTCTCAAGGACAACATCAAGATTTTCCCCTGCTGTCTTCATGCCTGTGAAAAATAAAGCGATCTTTATCTTGCCCACTATCGATATAATTCCGCTTGTGAATATCCCCTTCCTTTTCAGTTTTTCACCACGCTCCTCTTTCTTTCGATTCTCTTGCATTACAGATAGAATTTTCGCTTTTGTGTCATCGTTGTGCAAAATTTCGCCCTGTGCAGCCGTCTCTATCATTTTGTTATAGATCGGTTCCGCACAATCTCCAACGTCTTTACCTATCTCCCATTGGACTGCTTTGGGAACAGGAACACCGGTATTTTGTTGAATGCCGGCCAGTCTATGAAACGGCATCCCCGCCCCGTATTTCATAAGTGAGACTATGGCGCCGGCCTTGTGGTCATATTTCTTATCACCAGCCTCCTTAGGAAGATCCGCTTTAAATATCTGTTGACAACCAGAGCATTTTAACGTTTGAACGTCATAAGCAGTAGCGGTTAAGGGAGCATTCCCGGTTACCCTGATAACGATACCAGGATGATTCTTGTCCTTGACCTCATAAAGCTTTGACTTATGGCACGCAGAACAAATGTCGCCCGGTTTTAGGGTAGGATGCTCGACTCTCACCTTTTTTGCTCCCCAATAAGCATCGACTCCATTCCTCCCATGCCCCTTCTTTTTGGTATCATTGTCTTTATCTGAACTGTCTTTTGGCTTATCAGTATCTTTTTTCTCTGATTCGTCGTCTTTGTTGGTTTTTAATTTCTTTAAAAGATTTTTCGTACTCTCGGTTATTATTCCAAAGACCCTACGTAATCTCTTGATTGATATTTTTTTTTCTTCAAGTTCCCGGCCCAGCCAGACAATTGAATCTAACAACCCCGGCAGGAGCTGCCGGTCATCCTCTGTTAAAGTATTACTGATTATTCTACTCCGAAGTTGTTCCATTTGTTCTACGCTAAATTCAACTCTCTTAGGGATTTTCATTAATAATCCTCATTGCAGATTATTATTCTTTCACGAAGCTTGTTTCTAACCCTAAAATCAATATATGCCGGAATATCATTTAATGACCGTACCAAATACCCTTAGTTCCTAACTCCGAGTATCACCCTCTCACTCTTTGTGTCTATTCATCATTCTCTGAATCAATAATTCTGATACTTAACATATTTTTTAACTGAGCTGCGTTTTTGACCTTACCTGCTTTTAATGCCTGTCTTACCCCTTTGAAATCTTCCAATAACAATTGAAGAATTTTGTAGTCCCTGGAATTCTTCAATATTAATAATAGATAAACGCTTCATTTTCCACCTTACTTAAATCCTTCCACTTTTGGATACCCCTTATACTGCCTTAATCGCTGACTACAGGTACCGTCATTTATGAAGAACTTCAACATTTTTCGAAATCAATTTCATGGATAGATGCCAAAATTGACTGTCGTTCCAGCTTTGCCATTCGTTTAAATCGTTCCACAAAGCGCTTCTTTTTTCTGGTAATTAGTTCTCTCTCCCTGAAATTAGACCCCAGATACCGGTAATCATGCAGGAGCGTAGGTTCAGGGTAATTCATCCACAGACATTCTGTTTTACAACTGCCTCCACGGGTCATCGCCCGAAATTGTATAACCCGAAAACAAGACAGTTCCTTTTCGTACAGCTCTGACCAATATCCTGATAACATCACCTTGCAAGGCACCTCTTTAAGCAAGGACAATAATCTTATATGATCTTGTTGTGTAAGCTCATAATGGTATCTGTATCTACCTGAACGTGTTTCAAGCAGGTATGGGGGATCAGCATAGATAAACTCCTCTCCTGTAAATTTGAATTCCTTTAAGAAGCTAAGTGCATCAGTATGATGTAGTTTAATGTCTTCATGGTGCCGCCATGTTTCAATTACACAAAGGTCCAGGTCAACGCCAATATTGCGCTTGGCCGGCCTTTTGTGTTTCATGATCCCTCCGCCTCCCAGGAAAGGCTCAATATATACTTCGTGAGGGGGAATCTGATTTATTATGGTGTGGTATACACCATATCCGCTTTTTCCACCGTAATACATACCTGTATTATCGATGAAGTTGTAGAGGATGTCAAGATATTTTTTTGAAAAATGAAGAATATTTTTACCCAGGAATTATATGGAAATTTTTCTCCATAAAGGAGCGACTTTTCCACTCTTCGGATCGCCATTCCGGATTAACATTTGCAATTCATGCACAGCCAAATGAGTGAGCCTGCCATCCTTTATATTCGGCCACCAGTAAAACCGGCC
>JAUWFS010000096.1:0-11864 GCA_030606805.1 Deltaproteobacteria bacterium | reverse complement strand
CAAAAAATGCAATGTTTGTATTGGAAAAGAGGTATCTGAAAAAAGACAGCAATGGAAACATTGTTGAGACACCAGACGAGTTGTTTGCAAGGGTAGCGAAGAGCATTGCCGCTGCAGACAAGATATTTGATTCCAAAGCCGACGTTAATAAGACTGAAAAAAAATTTATGCAGTTATTGACCAGTCTCTGGTTTATACCCAACTCTCCAACCCTAATGAATGCAGGAAGGCGCCTCGGACAGTTGGCCGCTTGTTTTGTTCTTCCTGTGGAAGATTCAATTGAGAGCGTTTTTGAAACATTGAAACATGCTGCCATGATTCATAAAAGTGGGGGAGGTACTGGATTTTCATTTTCTCGTATCCGTCCGGAAAAAGATGTTGTTTTATCTACAGCAGGAATTTCAAGCGGTCCCATTTCATTTATGAATGTTTTTGATGTTGCAACAGAAACCGTCAAGCAGGGTGGTACCCGAAGAGGTGCTAATATGGGTGTTCTCAGGGTGGACCACCCGGATATAGAAGCTTTTATTGAGTCAAAAAATGATCCTGGCAGATTAAACAATTTCAATATATCGGTTGCTCTGGACAAAACATTCATGGATTCGCTTGAAAAAGATTCAGATTATGATCTTATCAATCCGCGGACAGGCCTGGTTGTTAAGCGCATTTCCGCCAGACAGATATTTGACAAGATAGTTGGTTCAGCATGGCAAACCGGAGAGCCGGGAATAATATTTATTGATCGTATAAATGAAAATAATCCCACTCCTCTTCTGGGAGAAATTGAGGCGACAAATCCTTGCGGAGAACAGCCGCTTTTGCCTTACGAGTCATGTACACTGGGCTCAATTAATCTTTCAAATATGGTAACCGGCAACACCGTTAACAAGAAGCGGCTTAAAAAAACCGTTCATTCGGCAGTTCATTTTCTTGATAATGTCATAGAGGCAAATAAATATCCTCTTCTACGCATCGAGAAAATGAGCAAAAGTACAAGAAAGATAGGGCTTGGTGTGATGGGATTTGCCGACATGTTGATAAAACTGGGAATCCCCTATGATTCAGATGAGGCGGTTTCACAGGCCGAAGACATTATGTCTTTTATATCACAGGAATCAAGAGAGGCTTCTGCTGCCCTGGCTGAAAAGCGTGGAAATTTTCCTTATTACAAAGAAAGCGCCTTTGATAATCCTTCAACTCCATATATGAGAAATGCTACAACCACCACAATCGCTCCAACAGGTACAATAAGTATTGTTGCCGGCACCTCCAGCGGCATTGAGCCGGTTTTCGCAGTAGCATATGTAAGGCGAGTGCTGGATGGAAAATCACTTCACGAGATGCATCCTTTGTTTATTAAAAAGGCCAAAGCCGAAGGATTTTACAGCAAGAAGTTTGCTGAAGAAACTGCTACGACCGGTTCTGTTCAACAAATAGATGCAGTCCCTGATCATATAAAAAGATTATTTAGAACATCTTATGATATTTCTCCTGAGTGGCATATAAAGATGCAGGCTGCTTTTCAGAAATATACTGACAATGCTGTTTCAAAAACGGTGAACTTTCCTGCTGATGCCACAATAAATGATGTAGAAAAAGTATATAGTCTTGCTTACAGGAGTGGTTGTAAGGGCGCAACCATTTATAGAGATGGAAGCCGCAGCGGCCAGGCTATGAGTATTGGCAACGGAAAACGTCTTTCTGTAAAAATTGCCCCAAGGCCCAGACCTGAACGCACATATGGTGTTACGGAAAGAGTAAGCACGGGCTGCGGAAAGCTTTACGTTACCATCAACTCCGACAAGAAAGGAATGTGCGAGGTTTTTGCTCAAATGGGGAAAACCGGCGGTTGCGCATCATCCCAGATAGAAGCTGCCGGCCGCTTGATTTCTCTTGCATTACGGTCAGGCGTAAAGATAGATGCTATCGTAAAGCAGCTTATAGGCATCCGGTGCCCTTCACCTTCATGGCAAGATGGCAAAATGGTTCTTTCCTGTCCTGATGCAATTGCACAGGTTTTGAAAAAATTGACGAATTCTGATTTTGTTGAGAGAAAAACCATGCTGTGTGTATGCCCGGAATGCGGCGGGATAATGTCACATGAAGAGGGCTGCATAATTTGTCGTTCCTGCGGATTCACAAAATGCAGTTAGTCCACAGCGGCAAACTTCTTGTGACGGAACGGATAAAAAGCTTGCCTTAAAATGCATTTTATGACAGACATTAAACCTTAAAATGCATTTTACCGGTGGAATATGATTTATCTGATAAATACATTCAACCCTCACTGGGAAGGGCAAGCCCTGCCTGAATGGACGTGGCCAAAACGACGTGTTTTCGGGTATATGCTGAAGTTGATAGATGGCCCCCTCTCATTAGGAGTTGGTGGATTGCGGAGAATAGGAAAAACAACCCTTCTAAAACAATTAGTGGGGGAGTTGTCCGCAAACAGAGTCCCGGCTAAAAGGATATGCTACTTCCAGTTTGACCGGGATATTGTTTTAAAAGATGATAATGTCCTGGAAAGGATGCTGGATGCGTATCTTCTGGATTTCCTTGATGAATCCATCGGATATATCAAGGAGAAGACATACATTTTTTTAGATGAAATCCAGCTTGTTCCACGCTGGTCTGACATCGTTAAACGGTATTTAGACCGAGATCCCGCGCTTACTATTGTGGTTTCCGGTTCATCCTCTTTGCTGCTGGAATCGGAATCAGCAGAAAGCCTGGCCGGGCGGCTTGACATGCTGCGCCTGTCCCCACCTGATTTTAGGGATTATATGACGATCAATGGTCTTGAACCACCACCTGAGTTTAAAATTGATCCTGGCTTGCGAAAGATCCCCACTGAAACAGCCCTTTTTTACGGGGCGAACATGTCCCGTCTTACTACGGCATATCTCGACTATTTGAGGTGGGGTGGCTTTCCCCAGTTAAAAGAACTTGATGATGAGGAATCCAGACGTCGATATATTAAAGAGGTGGTTGTAAAAAAGATATTGAGATACGATCTTCCTGCCCGTTTCAAGGGTGAAAATCCTATTGACCTGGAAATGCTTTATGGAATCTACGCCAGTGAATATGGGCAAATAATAGAATACAACACCCTTGCCAGGGACATCGGGGTTTCCGTGGGCAGGCTAAAGAGGCTTACTGATGCATTGATGGCCGGATATCTTGTACAATACTGTTTTAACTATACACGTTCTAAAAGAAAATCCGGAAGGACAGGAAAAAAAGTATATCTGAGTACTCCCTCACTTGCCGCACACCGCTATGGACCTCTGGATATTTTTCCCGAAATATTAGGGAGGATTGTAGAAAATGATGTGTTTCTTCGCCTGAGAGAAATGGATGAAACCCTGACATTCTGGAGGGTTGGCAGGCAGGAAATTGATTTCATTTTTCATGTGCAGGACGCCGTGTTCCCTGTGGAATGTAAAACCGGGCGGTTAAGATCCAATGATACCCGTTTAATCCGGTCTTTAGCAAAAAAGTGGGGGGCGCCCTTTTCAGTGATGGTTACATCCGATACATTCGATTTTTCAGACCCATCGCTCCTGCGTGTGCCGGCCTTTATGCTATAGAGAGTGAAGACCTGACCCAGGGTTCTTCCATGCTGTGTGTATGCCCGGAATGCGGCGGGATAATGTTACACGAAGAGGGCTGCATAATTTGTCGTTCCTGCGGATTCACAAAATGCAGCTAGCCCGTAGCGGCAAACTCCTTGTTTATGGATTTCAGTCTATCGGTAAATCTGGATGGTCTTGAACAGGTGTCAACTAATGCGCAAATCCTCAAGACACCAGTTATAGATTAAGTTCGATCAATTCCGCGTCCAAAGAACTTCCCCGTAGATGAAGCAGAGCAACTGTGATTGGCGCTCTAAACGGCCCGGCCGTGCCCGGGTTCAAAAAAAGCACATTGCTTTTTTTGTCTATAGATGCCAGGTGGGTATGACCATATATAACAGCTTTAAAGCCTGCTGCAACGGGATCTATGTCCAGTTCATCTGCATTATGAAGCACGTAGAGCAAGAATTTTCCGATCTCGACAACCTCTGTTTCAGGGAGGTAGTGTGCCCATCCGCCCACGTCCATGTTTCCTCGCACAGCATAGACCGGGCTGACCGCTCGCAAAGTTTCAAGCACCTCATGCTTACCGATGTCGCCTGCATGAATAATCAAGTCGGTACTTTCGAGAACTTTGATTGCCTCGGGCCTCAAGAGACCGTGCGTGTCCGAGATGACACCAACGAGATAGTCATCAGAGCTTTGTGATTTTATTGACATTACAAGTAATTCCTTAGTGCCTGATGAATAGCGTTTTATCTTTTGTTCAGTTGAGCGTAAAAGCTTGACCTGTCCGTACAGCATAACAAAAAAATATAAAGAATCAAGATGTTAATGGAAAAGGGGTGATGGGTAAAACGTGGTTGAACAAAGCCGGCGGTTGCGCATCATCCCAGATAGAAGCTGCCAGCCGCTTGATTTGTCGTTCCTGTGGATTCACAAAATGAGCTCAGCTAATTTTCTCCCTTGAGCCAGTTGAAGAAATTGCTGATTACAATCTTTTTCCCTTTGAAGTCCACTTGATCATCATATCCACTTACAATAATTTGAGCATTGGAGACATTGAATTGTTTCATTGCTTCATACAGGCCGGAGAATTCTCTCCTTTCATTCTTCTTGTTGAGTTCCCAGCAGACATTGATCAGTTTATCGATTCTGGTACCTTTTCTTATAAGAAAATCAACTTCTCCTTTTCCTTTCCAATAGAAAACCTCTTCTCCTTTTCTTCTCAAAGCCAGATAAACTACGTTTTCAAATATCCTCCCCAGGTTTTCTGAAAACCGGAACGACACAGCATTATAGAGCCCCGGGTCAATGGCATAGACTTTATACGGATTGGCCTTTTGCTCCGTAAAGGAGTAAGAGAAACAATCTGTTGTTTGTACCAAAAAGACTTCGCGGGCATATTCCAAAAATTTATTTGCCGTTGGTTGAGAGATCTTTTGCCTTTTTTCTGCCTGATATCCAGAGAAATGCGATGCCGCATTGGCATACAAATTCAGGCAAAATTCTTTTAGTTTCCTTATATCCCTGACTTGATATCGCTGAATAATGTCCTTTTCTATTACGGCAGTATAATAATTTTTCAGGATTTGCATCTTGTCTTTTTCTTCTTCCGTCAAAACTACCTGAGGAAAACCGCCAAAGCGAGTGTATTGATTGAAAAGGTTGCGCAGAGCAGGAGAACCTTTTCCCCTTGATCTTTCGATCATTTCTTCTTTTTCTTTAAATGCCAGAAACTCTTGAAAACTTAAGGGGAAGATTTCATTGGAAACTATTCTTCCGGTTAAAGATGTACCGTACTCTTTAGAGAGAAGTTTCGATGACGAACCGGTTAAATAGAATTTTATATCTTTATCTCTATCGTATAGCCCGCGAACAAATCTTTCCCATCCCGGCACCAATTGGACTTCGTCCAGAACAACATAGGTCCGGCCACGCGGGTTGAATCGCTCTAAATAAAGGTCATGAATGCGCAGTAAAAATTCTACTGTCAAATACGGGATAAAGGTTGGCTCTTCAAAATTGACATACAGGATATTTTCGCGAGGTGTTCCCGAGTCGATCAATTTTCTTAAAACTTGCAGAAGGATTGTTGACTTGCCTGCCCGCCTTACGCCGGCTACTATCGATGCCTCTTTCAGCTTCCCTTGACGATATAGTTCATCTACATAATCCTTTCTATAGACACCAGTGCGGTGGTCCTGGTTCCAAAAATTCCAATAATCCAACACCTCTATTAATTGGGAATCATTCATGGCAATACAAAACTATAGTTTAGCATAAAGTATTATTATACTAAATTATCTTTTAGCCTTTTGTCAAGCTGCAGCTTCATATATTTTGATGAGTTAAAAGAAGATCTTTATTATTGCAAAGCCGGCTATAAGCAACACCACAAATGTAATGGCAAGTATATTGAAATACTTGTCTATAAAGGTTTTAATCTTTGGACCGAAAAGATAGATAAGCCATGCCACCAGAAAAAAACGTGCTGCTCTTGAAATTGCCGATGCAATTATGAAGACCGTAAAATTTATATTAAATGCCCCGGCGGATATTGTGAATACTTTATAGGGAATTGGTGTAAATCCTGCAATGCCTATAGCCCAGGCGTCGTATTGCATATAGAGATCTTTGATGTATTGCATTTTGTGGGTGAGGCCGTAAAACTGGATGATCTTTTCGCCCACAGTAATCATAAACTGCCATCCGATCAAATAGCCTAAACATCCGCCTATCAAGGATCCTGCAGTACAAATCAGAGCATATTTAAATGACTTTTTTGGTATTGAAACAGCTAAAGCTATTAGCAAAACATCCGGGGGTACGGGAAAGAAGGAAGATTCGCTAAGCGCGAGCAGAAACAATGCCCATAATCCATAGGGGGTTTCCGCCCAATGGAGAACCCAGGAATAAAGACGTCGAAGCATTTATTGGTCTCTCCATCCATGTTCACCAACAAGTTTGACAAACCGGCATCCGCCCAGGCTTGTTTTGTGAACACCTGTTTCATTTTTGTAGAGCCTGATTAAATCCTGGGAATATTGATCTCCTACCGGTAAAACCATGCGTCCACCCACGGATAGCTGATTAACCAGCACCTCAGGTATTTTCGGAGCGCCGGCTGTAACAACAATGGCATCAAAAGGACTTTCATCAATCCATCCTGAGGTGCCGTCGGAATATTTGGTAACAATATTGTGATAGCGAAGTTTGTCAAAAAGCCTGCGCGTTTTAACAAAAATGGAGTGAATTCTTTCTATTGTGTATACACGGAATACAATTTCTGCAAGGATTGCCGCCTGATATCCTGAGCCTGTTCCGACTTCAAGCACCCTGTCATCTTTGCCTAATTGCAGCGCCTGTGTCATTTCAGCAACAATATATGGCTGAGAGATGGTTTGCTGTTCGCCTATGGGCAGGGGGAAATCACTATAAGCTTGATCCATCAGGGCTTCACTTACAAAAAGATGCCTTGGAACTTTGAGCATTGCACCAAGGACATAGGGATCTGTTATTCCGCGCGCTTCGATCTGTTTTTTAACCATTGCTTCACGTAAGCGCTGATATTTTAAAGAATTTGCTGGCATAATTAATTTTAGCTATCAAATCAAAGGGTTTGAGTCAAGCGTTTATACGCTGAAGATTTGTTCTTGTCTATAGCGAATGCGTGTATTATATGCAAAAAAAATAATTCTTTTATTTTTTATCTCAGGACGAATTTATGAATAGCGAAAGACATCTAATAGTATCTTTTCTATTAACTCTTCTTATTATTAGCTTTGGCACTGCCGGCTACATGGCTATAGAAGGCTGGGAGCTTTTAGATGCTTTCTATATGACTGTAATTACGATGGGCACCGTTGGATACAACGAGGTCCATGAAATTAGTAAGACAGGACGATTGTTTACCGTTTTACTTATCTTCTTTGGAGTTGGTTACTTTGTGTATCTGGCGGGTGTGGTGGTACAATTTATGGTTGAAGGAAGAATGAGAACCATATTGGGGAGGAGAAGATTGGATAAAAAAATTGATCGATTAAATGACCATTATATTATCTGCGGATATGGGCGCATCGGAAGAGTTCTCTGTAAAAATTTACAAAGAAAGCCGCTTGATCTGGTTGTTATAGAGTATAACAGAGAGCTGATTCCGGTAATGGATGAAGATAAGGTTCTCTATGTGTGCGGGGATGTATCGGATGAGGCAAATCTTATTAAGGCTGGAATAAAGCGGGCAAAAGGACTTGTTGCTGTGTTAGCTACTGATGCGGACAATGTGTTTCTTGTCTTGACGGCAAGACAGCTTAACCCGGATATTCATATAGTTGCACGGGCGTGCCATGTCGAGTCAAAGTCGAAATTACGGGCAGCCGGGGCAAACAATGTTGAATCCCCGTATGAAATGGGTGGTGTAAGTATGGCGCGGAGAATAATTCGTCCTACTGTGACAAACTTTCTTGACCTTGCTTTTACTTACTCGCGTAAAGATATTCAGATGGAGGAGATACCCGTAAGTCCGTCCTCTGCTCTATCAAACGTTATGTTGAAAGATTCAGGTATCAGGCAGAAATTTAATCTTATAATAATTGCAATAAAGAAGTCAGATGACAGCATGTTGTTTAATCCTTCGTTTGAAACACTTATCAAAGCCGGAGATACTGTCATAGCAGTAGGGGAAGAAGCAAATCTGAAGAAGCTGGAAGCTATATTGAATCCGTTATCAGGTGGATAGGCTGAAGGCTGAAGGTAGTCATTGAGCTTCAGCCTTCCACCTATATTTTATAAATTATCCTTTCGTCAGTAATTATTATATCTACATGTTTGTCATGTGATTCAACAGGAACTTGCTGAATAATCTGGCACTCAAGAGCTAATGCAACTTTTCTGGTTGTTGCAGAAAGTTTAGGAATAAATCTGTCATAATATCCTTCTCCGGTTCCTATCCTTCCCCCCTTTTCGTCAAAAGCAACCCCAGGGATAATTGCTAAATCAATACAGTCAACAGGAACGATTTTGCAACGGTTTATATCCGGTTCCAGGATGCCTCTCGGACCAGTTTTCAGGTCATTATCAGGGTCATCAACTTTCATTAATTTCATTTTGTGTTTTTTGATATCAAAGGCAGGAAGAATTACAATTTTATTAATGTCAAAACATCTTTTAATAATATTAACGGATTTAACCTCTGTTTTATTATTGACATAAAGCAAAACAATTTTTGCTTCAAGAAAGTTTGCAAATTCAAACAAGTTGTCCTCAATTTGTTTGAATTTGTTTGCTATTTCTTTATCAGAAAGATTTTCAAGTATTGTTGCAATATTATTGCGTATTTCCTGTTTTTTTTCTCGAATTTCTTCCATATTATTTCTCCAGAGTAAATTTAATTATAATTTTTTTAATGTATACAAATTAGGTCATTAAAGTCAAGACAACTCGCAATAATCATTGACCAAACAATTGCTCTATGAAATAGTATTATTCCTTTGTATAATGCCTACTTGTGATTCTCGCCATCGGCGGGACGTCAGGCCCGAATTCGACCAATAATATTATTGAAGATGTTAAAGAGTTTATAAAAATATAGGTATGTTATGCTGGAAATCAAGTTTGTTGTTCAAAATTTGTCTTTAGTTCAAGAAGTTCTTTCATTGCGAGGTGAAACAGCGGATCTTGAAGACTTGGCAACTTGCGATGTAAAACGCAGAGATATTCTTCTTGAGATAGAAGCTTTGAGGCATCGACGCAATAATGTCTCCGAACAGATAGCAATTATGAAAAGAGAGGGAGACGATACAGAAAATTTTGTAACTGAAATGCGTAAAGTTGCGGGCCAAATTAAGAACTTAGAGAAATTTTTGACCGAAATGGAAGAAAAAGTAAAAAACATCCTTATTGGACTACCTAATATACCCCACAGGTCTGTTCCTGCAGGAAAAGATAGTTCTGAAAATAAAATCATAAAGCAAGTTGGAAAATGTCCGGATTTTGGATTCGAACCAAAACCCCACTGGACATTAGGCGAAAGCCTTGGAATTTTTGATTTTGACAGAGCTTCCAAGATTACTGGTGCGCGTTTTCCGCTTTATTTCGGAGCCGGAGCAAGGTTGGAAAGAGCTTTAATCAATTTTATGCTCGATATTCATACTACAGAGCACGGTTATAAAGAAACCCTTCCTCCTTTTATTGTGAACCGGCAAAGTATGACCAACACCGGCCAGCTTCCAAAGTTTGAGGAAGATCTCTTTAAGCTGGAAGGGTGGGATTATTTCATGATTCCTACCGCCGAAGTTCCGGTTACCAATATCCATCAGGGCGAGATTCTAGATGAAGATTTGCTGCCGATTATGTATGCTGCCTATACCCCCTGTTTCCGCAGCGAAGCAGGTTCTTATGGAAAGGATACAAGAGGATTGATCAGACAGCACCAGTTCAATAAGGTAGAACTGGTAAAGTTCGCCAGGCCCGAAACTTCTTATGATGAACTTGAAAAACTCTTAAACGATGCTGAAACAATTTTAAAAAGCCTTGAACTTCCGTATCAGGTCATTAGTCTTTGCACGGGAGATCTGGGCTTTTCCGCAGCCAAGACATATGATATTGAAGTTTGGATGCCTGCTCAGGGTGTTTATAGAGAAATTTCGTCTTGCAGTAATTTTGAAAGCTTTCAAGCAAGGCGTGCAAATATCAGGTTCAGGAGGAAGGGAAAAAAAGGAACCGAACTTGTCCATACATTGAATGGATCAGGGCTTGCTGTTGGGCGCACGGTTGCGGCTATACTTGAAAACTTCCAGCAGCCGGACGGGTCTGTAATAATTCCCGAAGCACTTCAACCATATATGAAGACTTCGTCAATTCAAAAAGAATTCACCCATGAAACTTGAAAGTTTTCCAAAAGATATCCAGCCATACCTGATTCCTGACCTGACTTCTGATGAGGGGGGGAGGCTTATATATCGCTGTTTGGAATGCGGGCAGGAATACGGTATTGAGAAATTGCTATACACATGCCCGGAATGCGGACAGGTATTGCTTATTTATGATGCAAATTTTGACAGGCTTAAAAAAATTTCAGGAGAATTGTGGCACAGAATTTTTGATTATCGCAAGATGCTCAAAATTTCCGCTCTAAAAGGAATTTATTTATACCACGAATTTATTGGTCCAATTATACCCCTGGATTCCATTGTTTATCTGGGGGAAGGACATACACCCGTTGTTGAAGCAAATTCTTTTTTGCAGAAAAAGGCAGGAATTAGATTTTACTTTAAAAATGATGGCCAGAATCCAAGCGCGTCTTTTAAAGACAGGGGCATGGCAAGCGCTTTTAGTTATATACAGTTTATGGTCGGCAAAGGATATATTTCTTCTGATGTGCTGGCAATATGCGCTTCTACGGGAGATACTTCCGCATCTGCGGCATTATATGCATCTTATCTTAAGCCTCATGTAAAATCTGCGGTACTACTTCCCCATAAGAAAGTAACTCCGCAGCAGTTGTCCCAGCCTTTGGGAAGCGGGGCATCGGTGTTTGAAATTCCAGGGGTGTTTGACGACTGCATGAAGGTTGTTGAAGCTTTGTCGGAGAAATATAATGTAGCGCTGTTAAACTCCAAAAATGCCTGGAGGATACTTGGCCAGGAGTCATATTCATATGAAATCGCCCAGGATTTTGAATATGATATGAGCGACAAAGTCGTAATATTACCTATCGGCAATGCAGGTAATATTACAGCAGTTATGAGCGGATTTTTAAAGTTTTATGAAACAGGAATTATAAAGACATTGCCAAAAATAATTGGTGTACAGTCAAAACATGCCAATCCTGTTTACAAATATTACCTTGAGCCTGATGCGGGAAAACGGGAATTTGTTCCTGTAACAGTAAGGTCCAGCGTGGCTCAGGCCGCTATGATCGGCAACCCTGTATCAATGCCACGGGTAATTCATCTGGTTGACATTTATAACAGCATGTCCGACAAACAAAAGGTGTTTTTTGTTGAGGTGTCTGAGCAGGACATAATGGACTGGGAACTTTTAGCAAATCGGAACGGGCACATTGCATGTACTCATGGCGGCGAATCTCTGGCGGCTCTTGTTTCAGCCTATAAACAAGGGATTATAGAAAAAAATGACGTTGCCATAGTTGATTCAACCGCTCATGCGCTGAAATTTTCGGGTTTTCAGAAGATGTATTTTGAAAACAGCTTTCCGGAAGAATTTGAAATTTCTCCAAACCCGGATTTAATTAATTCCCCTGTTTTTATCCGGCCAAAAGACCTTGAA
>JAUWFS010000198.1:0-6083 GCA_030606805.1 Deltaproteobacteria bacterium | reverse complement strand
AAGCCATAACGTTCTATTTTTCTAACTGATATTAATACTCTTTTTTCTTTAGGCTCACTTATGCGCGAGTTTCAGACGTTCTTAAATTTAATTGCCCGCTGCCTCTGGTTAATCTCATATTTGAGTTTTCAAATTTCTGTTATTATAAAACCCTGTTGACACAATATAATCGTTACTCTATTCTTTAACTAAACTGAGCGATTTTTTACTCGACCTGCACCAATCTCTCGCGCATCAAGATCTTGGCCCATTTCTTCGCAAAAAATCGCTAAACTTAGGTTTGAATAAATATTTCTCATTACAAAAACTTTGAACGATTAATGACATCACAAAACAAACTCAGAAAATACATCCAAAAAATCCTGGTATTTCAGCAAAACGGCAGTGGAGAAAGCAAGATACAGGGAATAATAAGATATGGAGAGAACCTCTTTGACCTGAAAACAATATCAATCGACAAACCCCTGCCCCCTGTAATCGACGATTCAATAAAATACCTTCCCACAGACATCAAAGCTGACCTGGTATTAGATTATCTTACACATCCCGACCTTTCACATGATCTTGCAGTTATGTGCGTAAAGAAAAAGATTCCTGTAGTCGCAACAGGTAAAAAATTGCATATTAAGGGCGTGCTTACGCCTCCCACATGATGCAGTTTATCAAGGCAGGTCTGTCTTGGCCTTTATGGAGAAAAATTCGGTTTGCCGGAATTTTCAGTCAAAACATCCGGTGGAAAGGTTGCCGATATCAAGATACTTCGGGGCGCTCCCTGCGGTGCCACATGGAAGGCATCGGAACGTATTTTAAATCTATCTTTGCAAGATGCTGTTGAACACATAAGCCTGGAAACACAGTTCTTTTGCAAGGCAGACCCTTCAGGATGGGATCCGATCTATGAAAAAAGTCCTGTTCACTTAGCCGGCGAACTACACAAAGCAGCACTCAGCAGAGCCATGCGACACATCCCTTGAAAATCATTGACATAAATGTTGGCTTGGATTATTTTTGTGAGCGTTCACAGGTTCAAAAGTTCACTATTCAGGCCCGCCTGCCATCCGTCGGGCAGGGTTATAAGAAACTTGGGCATTTATTATAGCCAAAAATTTACAAACTCGTAATTGTTGGCGGATATGCTGTTGGTTATCTGGTTCGAAACTAATGGAAGTAATTCAAGGTTAAGAGGTATCTAAATGATGACTTGGCAAGATTACATCACAGTTGATCCGTCAGTATGTCATGGTAAAGCATGTTTAAAGGAAACCCGAATTATGGTGTCGGTTGTGCTGGATAATTTGGCGGCTGGGCTTTCTTATGAAGAGATAATTGCAAGCTACCCATCCTTAAACAGGGAGTCTGTGCAAGCTGCCATTGCTTATGCAGCCGAACTTACGCGAGAACGAGTTGTAGGTATGCCGGCTTAGGCAAGAAAATGAAATTCAAAATCGATGAAAATTTGCCTGTTGAGGTTGCAAATTTACTCACAGAACAAGGACACGATGCACTGACTGTGTTTCAGGAACACCTTGATGGAGCCCCTGACAGCTACATTTCAATTGTTTGCCGAAGAGAGAAACGTGCTTTGATAACCTTAGACACGGATTTTGCCGATATCCGCGCTTATCCACCACAGGATTTTTCCGGTTTGATTGTCCTACGAAGCCTGTTTCAAGGCTTTTTGACTTCTCTTATTTTCTCCAGTGTATCGCCGTAAATGTTCTTTTTCGAAGGATTGAGTTCGAGAGCCTTTTTGGCAAGCTTTTCCGCTTCATCGAGGTTGTTGCCCTTCACATAGTAGAGCCATGCCAGATTATTATAGGCATCAGCATTGTGAGCGTTCCTTTTGATTGCCTCTTTGTATGATTCTTCTGCCTCATGCAATTCGTTTTTCTGAAAATGCGCATTGCCGAGATAAAGATAAGCAACAGGAAGTTTCTTGGCTGCCAATCTGTATTGTTTTATTGCACCGTCAAACTCACCTTTTTTCTCATAAGCCACCCCGAGTTCTAAGTGTTCCTCAGATGTCAGGGGATCTTCAAACACGATAATTTTTGGAAGGACGCAACCGGAAGAAAACAGCAGCAAGCAACAGCCAAGCAACAAGATATGAGTTAGCCGGCACTTTAGATATGACGTGCGGCTCATTGTTTGGGGCTTATCAGCATCGTCCAGAAATTTGTTCTTTTCCATGACTTCAAAAAAACTTTGAAAGGTATGAACTTGAGACGATCCCTTCCTGAATTTGCAAGGATTCCATTTTTGTTGTAACCGACAACCACCATAAAATGGTTTTGCTGATAAACCCAGAAACCATAATCAATCAGGACTATCAATGGATAGCCCAAATCAATATTGCGCTTAATATCATCAGCACTGCCCTTATACTGCCTGGCATTAAGACCCTTTCTCTCCGCATACAAGATCATATCAATGTCAAGCGTGCCCTTTGCTGACTCACTATATATTTCGCCTGCAACATCCTCAGGAGAAACACCTGTCCTCCAATAATTCAAAACACCTGCAAGTGAGGCTGGACCGCACTGATATGCTTCCTGAGGATAAAATGGCACACTTTCTATTAACTGAAAGGCCCTGGATTCCTTGATGTCGGGAATTCCTGTGCATGAAAAAAGGAGGGGGAGGACAAAAGGAAATATGCGCAGGCATCCACGAACCCACGCAATAAATCCGGTCAAATTTTCAGGCACGGTAAGTTAAAAATATATGTTGGGGGAACATGAGTGCTACTTGCTTTGAATAATAATTCTCTTGCCTGAAACATAAAACCAAACTCCAACTAATATTCCTATGAGAAGAATCACCACCAGAACCTCGAAGCCGTTGCCGCCAACTCTGATTTCATCGAGTTTTAAGGCGATACTGTGAATCTGTTTATCATCTAGCCTGCTTAACCTCATCAGAATGTCATCCTGCGATAGGCCGAGTTGTTGGAGCCTTTTGCCTACCATCTTTGTCTCAAGAATTTTTTGAATGTTTTGGAGATGAGAAGTCCTGTCAGCCTGCGAAAAAACGATTATCTCTGAAGGTGAAAGCCCTGCATCAACTCTGGGTACAATACCCAATGCAAACATCCCGACAACAAGAAACCACGATACGCATTTAACCAGCCCTTTTGACATACTATGCTCCTTTCCTCAGTGATAGGAATTTGCTTTTAGTTGGTGTTTGGAATAAATATAAGTATAGCAAAAAACTGCTTGTACGTCAATAACTAAAGAGAGACATCTTATGAAAATCATTGACATAAGTGTTGGCTTGCATTATTCAGGTTTTTTATGAAGGCAATCTGTGCTTGCACAAAAATGAGTTGGGCGACATGCCAAAAAAACAGGCTACCAACGTAAGGCGGGACAGCCTGTAAATTCAATTGGTTAGCAACTCCTCAGATATTGCTTAATTGCGGAATTGCCATAGAGTCAAAATGGCGGAAAGTGTCCCGCTTTAAGTTGGTAGCCTCTTAAATTAAATCAAATTTTTTCGAAATGGCCGCAAGTCATGTATAGCTATCATAGCAAAAACAAATTTTAATATTGTGAAAGGAGAAAATTAATTATGAAAAAAAGGGTTTTTTGTTTATTGATTGTTCTAGTCTGTTTTCTAATTGTATCTGGATGTGCAATTAAAGGCCCAATGCCGCCCGCAGGAGCATTATTTACTAAAGTTCAAGCACCTGAATCTGCTGCCACACTTGCGTTAAGAACAGGTAATATGGACAAAGTGGGAACATCTAAAAGAGGTGAAGCTAGTGCGACAGCGGTTTTAGGACTTATATCTGTAGGTGATGCCAGTATTCAGGCTGCAATGATAAATGGAGGAATAACAAAGATACATCATGTCGATTACGATACGACACTTGTTCTTAGTGGATTGTTTCATCGTCTTACTACAATTGTTTACGGTGAATAACAGGTAACTGGTATCAAACATGACATTCGGCCATTTTAAATTAATTTGATTTTATTTCGGACAGTCATTTTTTCGTCCCTGAATTTTCAGTATGTTAGATCAAACAATTTCTGTCAGATTAATGGTCGTCTTAAATTACTTGAGTTTTCGAAAAATAAATTCCACAAAATTCATGGATTTGGCATGATTTTTGTTTGTTAATGTTCTTTTATATTCCAAGTGGTTACAATAAAATTGGGGGAATTGCTATTAAAAATCTTACTGCATCAGTAGCACTGGTCCCCATACAGCAACTATTTTTCATAATGCAACCCATTATCGCAAGAAATACTGAAGAGATGACAGTGTAATATATTATGTAACTATCTGACTTTTATGGTGATTAAATTTACAACAATTCGATTTTCCAAGTGCGAAATGTAAGTTTAATAAAGTATCAAATATAAGATTATTGCCTTTTTTGACAAATCTGTTGCTCTTTTTTAATATATCCTGTGCCTTGCAAAGCAAGATAAAAACGTTCATGTGGTAATGCTGAAGTGATATAGTAGGTGACGACTTTGTACGTGGTTTCTTTGGCATATCACCAGGTATAAAATAAAAATCACCGGTCATGGAAGATGACTCCCATAGCACTTGAGCTTTGTTTGTAGCGTTCATAACTTTCAGCCGGACATTTTTAAACATTTCTTCGATAGATAAGCCTGGTGTCATCATATGCTTCATAAGCTTTGATGTGTACAGCTCGTTCCTGCCCATTCCATCTGTTGCTAATGAACCAGATGCGGTAGAATAAGCTATCAAAGATCCGGCAGAGGTGCATCCAGACTGACAAGGCCCCTAGCTCCCGATCTAAAACTTCTCTTAAGAGGATTATTGCGGCAAGCATCAAGTATTACTATGTTCAACCACTTTCTTGGCAATGAACCTATGAACCCTAACTCCTTGAATCCATAGACTGTTACTGGCAGGTTATACTCCTTCGGAAGGACTTGTTGTAAAACTACAGCCCAACCGAAGGAGTATATTTTTTCGGGGGATTAAACGACTATTTACCGAGGTCATTGTCGGTTTTTAGCTTGATGGCCTTTCCTCTAAAGGTTACCGTTTCATTTTCAAATATAAAAGGGTTCCCCTCTCTTTTCCTTGTAGGCAGAGTTATTCTCCATAGACGGTGACTTTGTATTTCCCAATGATTCCCAGGATGTTCTCTACTTCCCAATCAACATGATGCACCTTTGTTATGCCGCCGTCCTTTTTCGCGGCCTCAATACTGGCATCGCCAATCGCTACCAACGTCAGAACGCTGATGCATTTGGCTGTGCCTACTTTGGTTGCCTGTCCACTATTGGCTGTGGCTGTGACAGGAAGCTTCAGTTCCGTGTACAACGTGCCAATAGGAAAAGACGTCGCACAACCCATGACAAAGCATAGGGATGCACAAGCTATAAAGGTTGCTATAGTTCTTCTCATAATTCCTCCTTTCCTTTCTTGTGTTTGATTGTTGAAATAGTTAGCATCTATATATTTTAATATAATTATCAAATTTAAAAACACTTGACAAGCACTATTTGGGTTTTGATTTAACTTCTAAAAGGGGGATAAAATTTTACACAAAATTCTTGACACTGCTATTTGTCTTATGCTCAAATTATAAAGAAATTAAGGAGATTATAAAAGCTCTATCACTAAATTAGCGACCTTCGGGGCAGACTTTTTTGACAGAATTAAAGGAAGTTAATTTCTTTATTTTTCTTATATCCTGATCATCCTGTATATCAAAAAAAAAAGACTATATTGAGCCTCTTGCAGAAACACATGTAACCACATTACATTCGCTATATATTGTTTAGCAGTATGGGCTATGGCACATTATGCAGTACTACTCTGTCGATCTGTGTTGTTTCTGCAAGAGGCTCTATTATTAAATTATGAACAAACTCCGCTCATTTTTATATCGATTCTTATTTATTTTCTCTGTTTTGACTATTTTAAATCTATCATTAGCTTACTCGGCCCATCCCTTTTCAACGCGTTACCAGACAAAAATACTTCATCTTCTTAATCAGTTGCACAGTGATCCGCATAATGGAAAAATTTCTAATGCCATAGGCTTTTGTTATTATAAAATGAAGAATTATCCGGAGGCCATTAAA
>JAUWFS010000218.1:0-5288 GCA_030606805.1 Deltaproteobacteria bacterium | reverse complement strand
TGCTGATTTCTTCTTTAATGTTTTGCGGCATTTCGGCGGGCAAGTCCTTCGTGGAAAATTCTTTTTTCTCCAAAAAGATATCTGTAATCGACAAATCCGCCGCATTCATAAACTTGAGAATTTTCTTTTTCTTCTCTTCCTTCTCACATTCGCTGGTGCTGAACCCTGGATGGAGGGTTCCTCCCTGATCGATAACATGCAGCTTATGATCAAACCAGTTGAATAGGGGCTTAAGCTGTTCATTGTTCAACTGAATCGCGGTTGAAAGAAAAAGAGCGTTGCTGCGGGTGGCCTCCTGCCAAACCTTGCGGCGGCCAGTGAATTTAGGACCAAAATACCAGATATCCTTTTGGGTCTCGGGATTGTAGTTACGTTCAAACCACTTTTGTGACCTGCCTTCAGGATAGGCAAACAACCATTCCCCTGTTACTTTTTTGGAATTTACAGCAAAACCATACTGGTAACGAATACCGTCCTGGATGAACAGGACTTCAAACTCGGAAGAATTCAGGCTGCTTTGCCGATTAAACAGAAATGGTGCTGCGTCAATTTTCTCGCCTTCCTGGCTTTCTTTGGCTGATGACAAAACAAATCTCTTCATGAAAGCGATGGCCTGAATCAGATTGCTTTTGCCGGCGGCGTTTGGGCCGTAAACAACGGAAGAGCGAAGAAGACGCGGCAGATTTGATACAGGTGAGACAAAGCTGTTTTCTTCCTGCAATTCGGTAGCGGTGTTTGCCGCCAGTGCCAGCGACTGGGTTGTCAGGAAAGATCGATAATTAGTGGCGCTAAATTCAATAAGCATGATAACCCCCCCCTTTTTTAACCTAAATTGAGCGATTTTTTACTCAATCTGCGCAGATCTCTTGCGCATAAAGGCTTCGCAAAAATCCTCGACATATCCGCGGGTATGCCTGCGGTTTTTGCAAATCCTTATGCATCAAGATCTCAGCACATATCTTCGAAAAAAATCGCTCAACTCAGGTTTAAATTAATTTAGCGCCCATTATTGCATAAAAAATGCAAAAATCAAGATAAAACTGAAAATTACAAATTGAGGCAACATGAGTGAATATCAATATTACGAATTTCAGGCCGTTGATAAGCCGTTATATGATTGGGAGGAGTGAGAAGGTTGGCTTTTATCCTTGATTTCATTACGATCAGATATCATTAGTGGATGCTTGATTTAGCCTATGCTTTCTACAAAGTAAGCTTTGTCCCACAGGTCCTTTTGTGCATCTAAACTCGCCTTCAAGTCGCTGAACTCTGCAAGAATAGCTGCAGCCGACACCCGTTTCATTTCCTGGGCTATCGTCTCCACCGAGTTGCTTCCATCTGATTCCACATATAAATGAAGGTGGTCCGGAGCCAGCCAGAGCAGATCAACAAAGCCACCGACCATCTCACTACATTTCGAAAAAGTGTCACTAACGAAATCAAAAATATTTGCGGGCAGAGCAAAAACCGGCTTTCTGTAGATCACATTCCATGCAAAATGGTATTTGAAATCGACAAATACACTATCCGGATCACGGCCCAGTCTTTGCGAGGCCAAAGCTCGCTGATACTTAATTTTATCAGAATCAAACAGCTTCTGGAAACCGTTTTGTGGAGAGTTGTCTTTGACAACACCATTGGGCAAAGACGGAATTTCCCGGTCAGACGATCCGACCAATTTGAGTGCGGGCTGGAAAGCATAACACTCAAAAACCGCTGGATTTTGTATGCACCTGTTTAGATGACAGAGTACATTTTCTTGAAATTCCAAGTCCTGGCAGAAGCTACACTTGCTATGAATCATCGACCTGGATGATTTTGCGCACTCCTGACATTTTTTGGGAAAGTTATTTAAAGATGACATTTTTTCCAAATCCAAATCCTCCTGCCTGGTGTAGAATGCACAATACTCAGCATTTGTAATGCCCAATCGGTGTATTTAAATCATATTAGTGTGTTGAAATATAGGTATCCGTCCACGGTTAACAGTTTACGGTTAACGGTTAATTGGTTTTAGGCATTTTTTTTCTCCACCAGCGCCCCTACTATATATCCTGCGACAAGTGCCCCCGTAATTGTAAATACCGTAAGTATAGCTACATATAAGCATCCAAAATACGCAATCATTATTGGCAGAAGAAACGGCTTGACAGCTCTGCTGTTCAGGAAAACGGCAATGGATGAACTTCCAGCCCCTTTTTCGTTTAATTCCTTGAGCATTGGATACCAAGCATAGATGGGTCCTGTAGAAATAATTCCTGCCGTCATTGATAGTATGATTCCTTTAATGCCTGCTTCTTTTCCCAGAAAACTCGCAATATATGCTGGTTTTAAAAAGAGATTCAGAACTATCATAAGAATAAAAACAAGGGATAGTGGGATAATTATATTGGAAAAAATAATGCCGCTGCTTTTGAGAGCAAGGAAAGCTCTGTCCGGCATAAATGCAAAAATAATTCCATATACTGCAATTACGGAAGCAGGAAAATAGATCATCCGCATGACACTTTGTTTGCGTGTAGTCCTGTTTGACATATTTATACACCAATAATAGTAAGAAACGTTACAGTAAGAATCGCTATAATCAGGGACAAAGCAAAGGACACCGCATTCCTGACCAAAGCAAATCTTATGCCCAGAGCTGCCATCTCAGCCGGCAACTGTACTATTCCTACAGTAACCCATGAAATGATCAAGGCGGTTACCGCAAACAGGCTGATTCCATATTCCAGGAATTCTCCACCAATGATATAACTATTAATAGGATTGCCGGCAAAAATACTCCCCAAACTTGCCCCCAGGAGAGTATCTATTGCAATATTGCCTGAAAAAACAGAGGACAGGAGCTCTTTTGAGATAAATGAGCTAAATAGTCCGATGAGCAGCACCACACCGGTTAAAACAGGCAGAAGCCTGATAATCTGATTGACGGAATTGCTTAAAGCATGAATCAGAGTTGTCTTATCAATCTTATTAACGCCTGCTTCAAGGCCGGATTTAACTCCAGGCTGTCGCTGCAATTTGCCTTTTTTGTATATCTGCACAACCTCTCCAACCGTGCCGACAACTCCTGCAAGCACCTGTATGCCGTTTGCTGTAAGGTGACCAATGGCAGTGGGGCTGCAGTAACCTGTTAAAACCGTATCAACTTTCTTGCTGATAACAAGCACAACAGCCTGAACACCGGAGCCCTGGTAAGTTGAAGCGCCAGGGTTTGCAACCGCCTCAAAATCCATTGTATCCCGATCAACAATTATAAAGTATTTAGAAGTCCCAAATCTGGATCCAACTTTTGCATTCAGATCCGGGCTGTCAGCAGAAACAGCAATTTTCAAGACAGCCTCCAGAGTTGTTTGTGAAATATTGATTAGTGAAGAACTAATCCTGACGGAAGAGTTTCACCAAAAATGGCATTTTCTTCACTTTTGGCCATTGGCACTACATCTTTTAAGTATTTTATATGAGGACCTGAAATATCATATTGATTCATCCAGTCTATGATGATGTCTATAATTGATGAATCAAGATCTCTCGTTCGATCACCGGTTTTGCGAGCAAGCTGGGCGATTGCCATACCAACCGGTTTTGGGTTGCGCCACGTCCTGGACAGTATTTCTTCAATCCAGGAAGATATTTCTTTGGGTGGTATTACCCTGTCAACAGGGCCATAAAGAAGTTCACGAGCACCTATTCGCGAAAGAGACCATAAATACTGGGGTTTGCATTTTTTTGGTTTAATCTCTGAAAGAAGCATACGTCCCCATTGAATCTTGTCTTTTACCAGGAGTCTTTCCATATTTGCAACCGCCATCCAGATTTCCAGACGCTCCTGGTGCGGTATCCTGCTCTTTGTTCCTTTTCTATGCATTATAATGGGAGCAAGTTCCTGAATGAACTGTCTTTGCTGCCCTGCGCTAAGCCCCCCTGCCACTCTTCTCCACAATATCCACCATTCAGAACATACCTGTGCATTTTTTGAATAAATAGTACCGTGCTTATGAATCTTCCATAAACTCTTTACTCGATACTCATCAAAACCATCTCCAAATCCCGGCCTCATACAAAATCCAATCAGATTAAGCCACCTGCTTTCATGTTCAGGCCCAAAAGTGCGAGTTTCAACAAGTTTAATCAGCTCGTCGGAAATTCTCCGAATAAATCCAAGCGGCCATCTTTCCCTGGATCTTCCGACTTTTTTTATTATAACTCTACTTAAATTTTTAAGCGCACTGCTATCTGTTCTGTCTGAAAAAATATTTCCAACATATGAAAGAACTTCATCCACAATAGAGTCTTCAAATGTTTCTTTGTCAGTGATATCTACAGGTGTTAATGCGTCACGCAATTGAAACTGTAACTTCCAGCGATGATTGCTTGTCAGAGAACGGCACCATAGAGCGAGTGTGCCCATTTCAGTATAGTCTGATTCAATCCGAACGGGAATCCTTGTCTTAACGCCCTTTTTCCCATACTGAACAACTGTTTGTATGGGCGGAAGGCAAGTCAAGGAATCGTCTATCTCGACAAGGTCGCCGCATCTGTCTCCTGAACGAAAGCTTGAGCTGTAAATATCAAAACTAACCGGCTGATTTGCAAGAACCTCAAATTTTTTATCCTTCAGCTCAATAGTTGTGCCCTCCTCAAGACCACGTTCTATTAGACATACAGCAAGTTTTTTGTCACCTTTTTTTGACAGATCTTCAATGGTTTCGAATTTCTTTTTTGAAACACCCAGATAATAAGCTCTTGCACTTCCACTTCCAACCCGCACTCCCTTTCCAATCTTAACAAGGCCATAGTATGATGCACCAAGCGCAACAGAAAGATCAGGATCTGCATTTTTCAATACTCTAGGAAAATCAGAAGAAAAATCAGATTTTTCTTCATTATTCGACGTTCGATGTTGGACGTTCGATGTTGGACGTTCATCTTTTAATTTGTTCTTAAACCAGTAACGTATGGCTGCTCTTATTCTTTCTTGAATAACAGCAGGTTTTAATGATCCGCCATTAAAAAGAATAAGATCAGGAGCATGATCTTGTCTGTTTAATACTTTTATAACATCCTGTTTATGTTTATCCAGGAAATAACCCAGATGCCTTGTTATGGCCGGCTCCTGTTCATATGGAAGACCGAATTCAGTTATTCCTTCCCTGATATTTATTTTCTTTATGTCTTTTGGATCAGCAAGCGGGAAAAAACCTTCCAACACTGTTTTCTCAATCTCTTTACGCCCGAGTTCTGCTGAAACCGTTCCCGCAATAAGCTTGCTGCCCTCCCCCATTAAT
>JAUWFS010000074.1:0-13844 GCA_030606805.1 Deltaproteobacteria bacterium | reverse complement strand
ATAGGCGGCTAAAAGTGCGTCTATCTCTCTGTTATATTTCTTGGAGGTAAAACATGTCTGAATTCAATTTAATAGATGGTATGCAATCGCAAATGAATCGATGCAGAAGTTTAACCAAAAGCTATAAGGCAATACCTACTGGAGCATTCGAAGCTACAGCAATCAAAAAAATAATCGTAGATGCTGAAAAGGCTATTGCTGGCAGAGATGTTGCCGAAATGGTTAAATGTTATAGAAAATTAGAGGTTTGCGAGTAACGAAATATAACCAGCCGTTGCAGCGGAGCGGAAAAGCACGCCCGCTGAACTAAATCGTTATACATCGGAGGAGAGAGTAAATATGGAATGGATTTGTGATTTACCTAAAATGAATGGATTTTATTGGTTGCGAAGAAAAGATGAAAAAGATACTATTGTAAAAATTTGGGATATTGATGCCCAGCTTGTCGAATTTGGTACAATGGTGGCATGGGTCGGGAGTGACTGGGATCAATCATTGTGTGAAATCCTCGAAAAATACGTATGCCAATGGTGTGGGCCTTTATCTCCGCCGGAAACATTTTGAAAAGGATAGTGGATAGGTTTCAAATAAATAATAGCATAACCAGGCGCTGGAGCGGACGCCAAAAGCTGCGCCGCTCAGCTATAATCGTTAGTTTTCTTGAGGAGGATACAATATGGTTATATGTGAGAAATGCGGCTCTAAAACAGTGTTAGCGACAGGATTCATTGACAGTTTTTGTCCTGACGAAGAGCCATACGAAAATGGAATAATTGAGGATTCAAAACAGGATGAAATTGAAGCTATTGTTTCTGTCAGCATACATTATTGTGAAAAATGCGATAAGATTATAGACGCAGATATTGAATCTTTTTAGAAATACGAAAACTAACCAGCTGTCGCAGCGGAGCGAAAAAGCTCGCCCGCTGAACTAAATCGTTATATTTCTTGAGGAGAAAAGATGAGAGGTTATTTTGAGATAGGTATTTATCGCACGAAGACGGCGGCCAATGTTGGCACATTATGGAGGTCTGCGTATCAATTGGGAGCGGCTGGTATTTTCACCATAGGGCAAAGATATTCCTATCAGGCCAGCGATACATTAAAAGCATATAGACATCTGCCGATGCGAGAATTTCTTACTTTTGATGAGTTTATTCTGTCTCGGCCTAAAGCCGCCCGCTTAGTTGGTGTCGAAATGGGCGGGAAGCCATTAGCTAAATATCATCACCCACAACAAGCAATATATCTTTTAGGTGCTGAAGATTTTGGTCTATCAGATAATATTATAAAACAATGCGATATGTTGGTATCTATCGAATCATTGAGAACTGAATCTTATAATGTTGCCGTTGCGGGATCACTTATAATGTATCATCGTTTTTTAATGAACGAAAAGTGAAATACAACCAGCCGTTGCAAATGACGCCAAAAGCAGGCGCATTTGAACTAAATCGTTATATTTCTTTACTGGAACGGTTTGAATGGAAAAAGTATTATCGTGTCCTTTCTGTGATGGGTTACCGGCAATACATAAAGATGCAAGAATATTTTTAGGCCAGGAATATGGAGATTATCCACGCAGGGTAGCCACTCAAAATCATGGCTACCAAGTACGCTGTGGAAAATGCGGCTGCCAGACTTGTTGGTGGCATTATCGGACGGAAGCGATTACAGCCTGGAATACCCGTAAAAAATTATAACCAGCCGTTGCAAATGACGCCAAAAGCAGGCACATTTGAACTGAATCGTTAGAAAGGCAACCAATGAAAATAAAATTGCGAAATGAAATAGGCTCTATATCAATCATGAATGACGGATGTGCCACAGATGACAACCTTGCCATCGCATTGGGAACGTATTTCGAAGGTTTGCCCGAATGTCCAGAAGACGATTTCAATGATGAATTAGGATGGAGTCAGTGGGCAATAGATAAAACCAATGATATCCTTGATAGAATTGTAAAGCAATTTCTAACAAGCCATGCAGCAGACCTGAAAAGCCGGGCTGCTGACTTAAATCGTTATAAGCTAAAAAATGATTGTTCAGAAACCTAAAATTGTAGTTTTATGTGGTTCCTCTCGCTTCGTTGATATTATGGCCGTGTGCGCATGGCTGATTGAGCGAGATGAAAATGCCATTGCAATGGGCTTACATCTATTACCGATATGGTATCCCAAAGAAATCCCTGACCATTTAGCGGAGGCTGAAGGAGTTGCAGGGGCTATGGATAGTTTGCATTTACGTAAAATTGATATTGCCGATGAAATTTTTGTCGTTAATTACGATGACTATATTGGCAAAAGCACAACAAATGAGATAAAATACACGCAAAGTAAAGGAAAGAAAATTCGGTGGTACACTCATGACGGGATAGGCCAGCAAGTTGACTCTATGATTCACGATTTTTTAACCCATAACAAGCCGCTGGACGCTGACACCAAAAGCAGCGGCGATTTGAAATAAATAAGCCTGCCAGTTTACTTTTGGTGCAGGTCAGCTAAATCGTTATATTTCTTAAAACTTAGCGCTTTAGCTCCTTTCCTTCTTTGCCTAACGGCTTCAGGCTACGCTAAAAAGCTTCGCCCTGACAAGACGCAGGATAGGTGCGTGAGGCGCTTTTTTTGTGCCTTTTTTACCCTCCAAAAACTCTTGTCAAGAAAAAAATCACGTCTTAACTGTAAATCTTCAGTAATTCTTTAGTACATCTTACGTACAATTCCCGTTTTCCCCGTTTTTCCCAAAAATCCCATGATATAAAAAAGCCAGATGTCAGAGGTCTGAAATCAGATGTCAGGAAAAGACAGACATCAGAAGTCTGAAGTCAGAAATCAAAGCAAGGGAGACAGGGATGAGTGCTGGAATAACTTTAGCTCAAGCAAATGCTCAACTCACATCCTGGCTGGCTGCTGATACAGCGGTTGCCACGGGACAGTCATATTCTATTGCCGGCAGATCTCTCACCCGCGCAAACGCTAAAGAGATCCGGGACAACATCACGTTCTGGGATAAGCATGTCAAACGCCTTACCCGCGGCGGGATTAGAGTGAGAGGAGCAACACCGTGTTAAGGACCAGAAGTCAGCCGTCTTCGCAAAGCTTCGCCGCGCCAGGGAAGTCAGAGATCAGAGGTCAGGACAAGCGATGAAACAGGTTCCCAGAAAAAGAAAGGTTTCCATCAAACCTAATATTATTGACAAGGCGATTGAATATTTCAGCCCTGTCAGGGCTACCCGGCGGCTTAGGGCGCGGGCTACTATGGCCGTTGCGGGCAGTTATATCGGGGCTTCTAAATCTCGGCGCAGCTTAAAGCAATGGTCTCCATTCGGCTATGATGCCGATTCCGATACTCTACTCGATCTTCCTACGCTTCGTGAACGCAGCCGTGATCTCATACGAAACACACCACTTGCAACCGGCGCAATCAAAACCAAAGTTTCAAATATAGTTGGCTCAGGCCTTAAGCTCCAGTCACGTATTGACAGAGGGGTTTTAAATATTACCGATGAGGCCGCAGACAACTGGGAAACAAAAACCGAAAGAGAATGGCGTCTTTTCTGGGAATCTAAAGACTGCGATGCAGCCCGTACATTAAACGGCAATGCAATCACCAAGATGGCATATCGCCAGACAATTGAAAACGGGGATGTATTCGTTATCCTTCCGCGTATTAAACGGCGCGGCTTTCCATATAACCTGAAGATTCAATTAATCGAAGCCGACAGGATTACTAATTCAAAATATGCCCGCGACACGGAAAACCTTGCCGGTGGAATCGAAAAGGATAAATACGGCGCGCCTGTAAAATATCATATTCTTAAACAACATCCGGGCGCTAACCGAAGATTCGCAAAAGGCATGGAATGGCAGATTATTCCTGCTTTTGGCGGTGAGCTTGGATTGCGAAATGTTATTCATCTATTTTCTCCTGACAGACCGGGTCAATCCAGGGGTGTTCCCGATCTTGCCCCTGTTATCGAACCGCTTAAACAATTAGATCGTTATACAGAGGCAGAGCTTACGGCTGCGGTTATCAGCGGGATGTTTACGGTTTTTATAGAGTCGGAGTCCGGCGATCCAACCTTTGACCTTTCCGACATGTCAGATGAAACCGGGTCAAAAACAACCGATGATGATTATAAGCTGGCTAGTGGATCTATTGTTGGTCTGGCTCAAGGAGAAAAGATTCACGACTCCGATCCGGGGCGTCCCAACGCAAGTTTTGAGCCATTTGTCACAGCTATTTTGCGTCAGATCGGCGTGGCCTTGGAGCTTCCATTCGAAGTCCTTATAAAAAGTTTTATGGCGTCTTATTCGGCTTCTCGCGGGGCCCTTCTGGAAGCTCATAAATATTTTATTGCCGAGCGGGTGTGGTTAGCCGAAAATTTTAATCAGATTGTATATGAAATCTGGATGTATGAGGCTATTTCGCTTGGCAGAATCGCTGCTCCCGGATTTATAAGCGATCCTGTTATCAGAAAAGCATACCTTGGATCTGCCTGGATAGGTCCCGCAAAAGGGCAGATTGATGAGTTAAAAGAAGTCAAAGCCTCTGAATTAAGGGTTAATATAGGAACATCAAACCTTGCGATTGAGGCCGACGAAATGGGCAGGGATTGGGAAAAAATGCACCCGCAATCAGTGAAAGAGCACAATGCACGCAAGGACGCAGGCTTGATCGTAGAAAAGGAAAAACCGATAAATATTGAGGTTGAGAAAAATGAGGATAATTGATGTTAGCCTGTTGCGACAGTACGCCTGCCGCGACGGTGCGCGAGCACGGCGGGCAAGCACGGCGAGGAGGTAATAGATAATGGAGCAATGGTATCAGATCAGTGCAAAAAAAGACAGTGCAAAAATTTTGATATACGAGCAGATTGGCCAGGGATGGGATGATAGCGGTATAGGTGCAAAAAAATTCGTTGAAGATCTCCATGCTCTTGATGTCAGCAATATTGATTTACACATAAACAGTCCTGGCGGCAATGTGTTCGAGGGCAATGCTATTTATAATGCTCTCAAGGCACACAAGGCAAAGATCAATGTAAAAATTGACGGAGTAGCCGCAAGCATTGCTTCTATTGTAGCAATGTCCGGCGATGAGATTGAGATGCCTGAAAATGCCATGATAATGATTCATGATCCCTCAGGGTTTGTTGTTGGTACGGCCAAAGATATGCAAAAAATGGCTGATGCTATGGACAGAATGAAAATAGGATTGGTTGCGGCATATCATAATAAAACCGGCGTGGAAAAAGACAAAATTTCAGTGATGATGGAAGATGAAACCTGGATGACTGCGCAGGAAGCGGTTGCAATGGGATTTGCCGACAAAATGCTTGAACCGGTCAATGCCCAGGCCAACTTAGAGGCATTGGCGCAATATCAATATAAAAATGTGCCAAAACAATTTTTAACCGCCGGCGAGTCCGGCAAAAAAACAGAGAAGGAGAAGATTATGACTTTAAATGAGTTAAAAGTAGAAAGTCCTGATCTCTACAACGCTGTTTTCGAGGAAGGCAAAAAGGAAGGTCATGCCGCCGGTTTAGTTGAAGGTAAAGCCGTAGGCCTCGAAAAAGGTAAAACAGAGACTCAGGATCAGGCAAAGGTGGACGGCGCTACAGCGGAAAGGGAGCGAATACAAGGTGTTGAAGCACAGCTCATTCCTGGACACGAAACTCTTATCCAGGATATGAAGTTTGATGGCAAAACAACCGGTGAGCAGGCTGCCGTCAAAATCCTGGCCGCAGAAAAAACCCTCCGGGAAGGCGTCCTGGACAAACTTGACAAAGATGCGCCCGATCCGGTTGCAACCGTCCTGGTCCCGGATGTTGAGGCCGCCATTGATCCCACAGATGAAAACCTGCCGATAGAGGACAAGGCAAAGGCGGCCTGGGATAAAGATCCTGATTTGCGCGCTGAATTTTCAAACAAATTTGATGCTTATCTGGCTTATGCCAAGGCAGATGCAAAAGGAAAGGCCAAGATACTGGGCAAATAAACCCCGCTTCGTTCTGTCGAGCTTCAGGCTACGCTGAAAAGCTTCGCCTTGATAAGCCGCAGGGCAAGCAGAAAAAAGGAGAAAATAAAAAATGGCAACTTTAACAGCAGATGTCCAGAGAATTAAGATTCTTGGTGATGTCAATGAAATACCGGTAATCGCTTCTGATATCATATATGAAGGGGCGGCTGTCGGGATAGTGATTGCAACAGGGCACGCCCGGCCTCTTACCAATGTAGATAAGTTTGCCGGTTTTGCTGAATCCAAATGCGATAATGCATCGGGTGCGGCAGAGGCCAAAAACGTCCGGGTGGTTTCTAAGGGAACGGTACAGCTTGCCCTTTCCGGCGCGGTTATCACGGATGTCAATCAGCCGGTTTATGCAACCGACGATAACGTGTTTGTTTTCACGCCGGTCGGCGGTGTCTTTATCGGCATGACAAAACGGTATGTTAAATCCGGTTATATGGAAGTGGACTTCGATGCCATCCTCGGCGTTGATCCGTGGGCCGGGTGGATTGCGGAAGCCCTGGGCGCGGCAACTTTAACCCTTGACCTGGAGGATACCGGCAAAGCGATTTTTTGCACGGTAGATGCGGTTATTACCCTGGCTGCAACGGCAGTCGGAGGGATTTATCGGCTGGTCTGCATGGGGCCATATTCAACGGTTCAGGTTAGCGCCGATCCAGTGGCAGGCGATCTGATCATCGCCCCGAATTCATCCGGCGCAGATAACAAAGATTATGTCAACACGAAGGCCACCGCGCAAAGGGGTGACTTCATCGAGCTTGCGCACGATTCCGCTAATGGCCCCGTGGTTACAAACCGCAGGGGAACATGGCTGAAAGAATCTTAGTCGGCGGCTTTAAAATTTAACAAGCAAAAATAAGGAGAACATATAAAATGGGAGCATCAACTTTATCAAGCCGGGCAATTATCGGCGAATTTTTCAACAAACTGGCGATGGATCTGGGGATGGGCTGGATACCTGATGTCTCCATGCTTTTCCAGAGCGATCAGGAATCGGAAACTTATAAATGGCTTGGCATGGTACCGGCGATGCGTGAGTGGATCGGTGGACGTAATGCCAAAGGTTTCCGTGAAAATGGCATCACCATAACCAATAAAACTTATGAGGGCACGCTGGAAGTTTTGCTTGATGAAATCAGGCGGGACAAAACAGGACAGGTTATGTTGCGCGTGGCGGAACTGGCTCAAAGGACAAACAGCCACTGGGCATCCCTGCTTACTACCTTGATTGTGGCGGGTACTTCCGGTGTGTGCTATGACGGACAGTATTTTTTTGATACCGATCATAGCGAAGGTGATTCAGGCACACAGGATAATGATTTGACCGGCGCAGCGGCCACGGGAACTCAGCCCACGGCAGCGGAAGCGGAAACAGCGGTCATGGCTTGCGTGACTGCGATTCTTGGGTTTAAAGATGACCAGGCCGAGCCGATGAATGAGGGCGCAAGCAATTTCCGCCTAATGATTCCTGCGGCTTATCTGTCTCCATTTGCGGCTGTTCTCAACAATGAGTTTATCGCCGCGGGGCAGAGCAATATCGTCAAGAATATCGATGGTTTTAACTTCTCTCTTTCCGTTAATCCCCGTTTAACATCCGGCGCGATCTTTTATGTGTTCCGGGCCGACGGACAGACGAAACCTTTTATTCGTCAGGAAGAGGAAGAGGTTACATTATCGGCTATTGCTGAAGGCTCTGAGCTTGAATTCAATGAGAATAAACACCGATATGGAGTCAAGGCGATTCGGAACGTGGGATATGGATACTGGCAACACGCCTGCGTTTACACATTTACCTAAAAAAAAGCTGTTAGCCGTTAGCCATTAGCAATTAGCTAAGAACTAACAGCTAACAGCTAAAAGCCGTCGCGGCTTGTCCTGCGTAGCCGTTAGGCGAAGAAGGAAGCGATTTATGGAAATATATATTGTTGTAGAAAAGCCGTTTTTTTTGTCAGAAGGGATCCTGGGACTTACAAAAGAACAATATCAAACACGAAAAGACTGCCTGAAACCCGCAAAAAAGGAAGGGCAGTACGAAGTTATCGGTCCTGTTTGTTTCAAGGTCGGCGAAGAGATCGGCTACGACGGGAAAGTACCCAAGGTTGTACAAACCAGCCTTGTTACGCCGGAAGAATATACCAAAGGCGTGGACGCTGGAGAGCCGGAAGTCGATCTTGAGAAAACCGTCGAAGATCTTGAGGCAAAGCTCGAAGCAAAAGACAAAGAGCTTGAGACCATGGCCAAGGAGCTAATTGGAATAAAGGCAAAGCTCGAAAAGATGGCAAAAATCAACCAGGAGCTTTTGAAAAAGAACGAGAAACCAGGAACCAGCAACGAGTAACCATGACTCTAACTTAGTATAGATACATTAAGAATTTATGAGAAACAAAGTAAGTTAACTAAATAGGTATAAAATGAAACAATATGCAACATTAAATGATACGATCTATTTCTGGTTTGCAGCAAATGATACAGCGGGCTCGGGAGGGGATGGAGCTTCGCCCGCCTCTGATGTTCGACTTGCTGGGGCAGCGACAGATGCAGCTCCGATATTGAGTCCTACTCCAGTTTTATTAAGTCATGTTAATTATCCCGCCGGCTGTTATGAAATTGCGATAGAAGCGACGTCTGGGAATGGATTTGCAGCAAACCAAACATATGCTGTTTTCAGCACTCTTTTAATCGATACGCAGAATCCAACGGGATTTGTTGGAAGTTTTGATCTAAAACCAGTGTTGGCAGATGCCGAGAATTCGGTTTGCGATGCGCTTTTGACAGGCTCAAACCATAACATTGCTACATCATTAGGTCGAAGAGTTCGTGAAATTGGAGCATTTGCAATAGAATCGGGGACTGCACAGGGCGGAACCTCCAATAGTATTACACTTGCGGCAACTGCGAGTGGTCCAGACGGAGTATTCAATAGAAATCTGATTGTGCTTACGGATAATACAGGGAAAGGGCAAACCAGAACTGTCATAGATTATACAGACAAAAAAGTAATAATAGACCGGGACTGGCGGGTTATTCCTGACAATACGACAACATATCAGATAGTTCCTGACGACACACCGTTAACGGTTGATCATGGAGTTGCACGAGGTGGAACCAGCACAACCATTACGATAAGAGAATATGCTTCGAGTGTTAATAACGCTTATTTGTGTAATATCGTTACAATTATAGCAGGAAAAGGCAGGGGCCAGGCACGATTGGTCGGCGCATACAATGGAACTTCAAAAGAAATAACAATATGCGGAGACAATTGGATTGAAATTCCTGACACGACATCTGTATATGTTATGATGCCTTATGGTGTGACGTGTGCAAGTTGTTTGAATGATAATGCGCTTTCTCAAATTAATGCAAGTCTTATAGCCAATATTGCAGATGGATCTTATGATTTACAAGAAATGATAAGAATCATTTTTTCGGCCTGTGCATGCAAGTCAACCGGAGGAGGAACGGTTAATCTTAAATTTAGAGATGGAGCAGATAGCAAAGATAGAATTGCAACTACGGTAGATGATGACGGAAACAGAATCCAGGTCGTTTTGGATGGATCATAATGGCATTATTAATAGCGGGATATTGGCCAGTTAATTATTGGCCAGTTAATTATTGGGGAGATCATGAAACGCCCGTGACTTTAAAAACTCAAATAGTTTCTGATTTGTCGATATTTTTTAATACCGATGAATTTGCTGAAACCGTATCCTATACCCCAAAGGGCGAAGCAGCCGTCGATATTACGGCAATTGTGTCACAGGATGATCCTCTCCAGGAACCATATGTACGCGGTGAAGATACAGCCACCTGTGAGATCGAGGTTCAGGCAAGCGAAGTTCCGACTCCGCAATATGGAGATACTTTCACGTTTGGTGGAGAAACATGGGAATTCGATCCGGTCAGAGGTATTATCCACAAAGATGATTATACCCGTTTGATCGGGCTGGAAAGAGAACTTTAAGACAAGGATAGAGAAAAGAGAAAAGAGGACCTGTCGCGGCGAAGCCTTTAGGCGAAGACGGATGATCGATACTAAGGTTGAAATAGATGACAAACAGATTATGGATTTTTGTAAAAAATCTCCGAAAACGGCGCAGTGGGCCATCTCCGAAACTTTGAAAATGGCAGGCGGACATTATCGGAAGAAGCTGCGGGCCTTCATCGAAAGTGGCGGAGAGAATTGGAAGGCTCTTCATCCTGTAACAAAAAAAGGAAAATCGCCACTGTTTAATCTGGGGAAAATGGTTGGTTTTAAATATGGCAAAAGCAAGGGCGCTCAGCGTGTTCAGATTGGATTTTTTGGGAAAAGACCGGCAAAATTAGCCCGTGAACTTGGTTACGGGAAAAAGCTTAAAATTACAGAAGGGATAAGGGGTTTTTTTGCCAGACGGGGCGTTTTTCTAAAGAAGACTACAAAATATATCACTCTCCCTGCACGGGCAATTATAGAACCATTCTGGAGAAAAATTACATCCACAGCCCCAGCATATATTGAAAAGAGATTTTTTGAAAAATTCTTCTCAAAATGAAGATAGAGAATTTTGATTATAAGATTGCTTCGTCGTTTCACTCCTCGTAATGACCAACGCAATGACTTTCTGTCTCTGTCATTGCGAGCGAAGCGAAGCAATCTTAAAAAGGATCGGTGGCAAACATGAAACTTACAGGAAAAGACGGGACACTTCGGATTTTTGATAGTTCGGCTATTCTGCACGGGCAGGCGCCGTTTGATAATCTCACTGTCGATATGGTGAAATTTGATGGCGTATCGACTTATGTAAACATAACCACGAATGTCGAAGCAGACGATGCTGCTTTTGCCAGTGCATTTCTTACCGATCTCAACGATGCAGTCTTTATCGGTTCTACCTCTGTTTTTGCGATGATTCAGTTTCTCAAAGATGCCGGTACTAATTATGCGGCAGTTTCCGGGGCGTTGAAAGCATATTATTATAATGGAACCGATTTTACCACAGCTCTCACCGGCGTGGTCGATGGGACCGTTTCAGGCGGAAATTGCTTTGCCCAGGATGGATATATAGGCTTTAAAATCCCGGATGATTGGGCAAAAAAAGGCCTGACAGATCTGGATGCAGATAAATATTATATCAAGCTAATGACCACAACCAGCCCGACTACCGATCCCGATGCCGATGTTCTCTGTCCTGTCGATGGGCAATATTTTGAAGTTGCCTTTGCAGGCATGGATTTTTCCGGTCCCCTGGGCAGGCAAAAAACCGAGGAACTCCTTGTGCTTAATCGCGGCAGAATGGATTCCAATGCCCATTATATCGAAGGCAATGATGAGAAGATATTCGAGCCGCTTGAAATAGCCTTTTCCTGCCTGCTTGATGATGCCGTGAATAAGGATGATATTTTTATCGCCCTGGAATGCGGGGATCCGGATAGCGCTCGATGGACCGCAACCGGCGTAACAACAAAAGGTACTACGAAAAATGACGGCACAAATCTCAATCCAACATTTAAGGATACCACAAAAAAGACAGTAAACGTACAGATACTTTTTGAAGGATCCAACAAAAACGAAGGCTTTGCATATTATGAGGTTTTCTTTCCAAAAGAAAATCAAAAAATATCAGAGGCAGACGATGCCGTAACACTTGCCTGTGCAGGCGGATGTTATGGGATTATTGAAAAAATTCACGGATTTGGAGTACGATATTAGAGATGCCTCACGCAAAGGCGCAAATTAAAAAAGGAATACAACATGGCAAACAATAAAGTCGCAATTACAATAGATATTGAACCTATAGCTAAGGTTACATGTTTAAATAAAAAGTGCAGGTTTAATCTTAGAGATAATGGCTGGATCTGTTGTAATTTAAAATTGATTGAAATTGATGAAGACGGTAAATGCAGAAATTTTGAACAAAGAAAATAACTCTTAGCGCCTTAGTTTGCCAGAGTATGTTGGCGGATGAGATAAATACAAAAAAAGGAGAATATAACTCATGAGTAAATTCACTAATAAATCGGGAAAAATTCAGCTCTTTGATGGTACTGCAACACCCTGGTTTCTATCTTTAGATTTTGATCTCGGAGACTTTTCTGGTCCTTTGGGTATTCCGAAAACCGAGGAGATTCTTGTTCTCAATCGCGGACAATCAGATGCAGACGCTCATTATATCGAGGGCGGCGATGATAAGATCATGGAACCATTTCCCATCACATTTTCTGCTTTTGTGGTTGATAAAACCCAGTGTAAATACCTTTTAGACTGGCTCGAAGCCATGGCAGATGGCGGAGGATCCCCCGCGGTAAATGCCCATACCCTGGTAACTACAAAAGAGGATACACAGCGGGATGGATCCAATAACACGCCTGCTTTTGCAGATTCAACCAAAATGACAAGTAATCTGGAATATATGTTGGATGGCGCCACCGATATTGTATGGCATTATAATGAGGTTCTTTTTCTGCTTGCCGAGCAGTCCATAACCGAAGCCGAAGACGGCGTGCCTATTTCTCTCAATGGCATGGTATATGGTACAGTGGTTAGAGACGCGGCTTTTACAAGCGGGACAACTGTAGAGTGAAATAGTAAAAAATAGAGACAGGGCAGAGACAGGGGGAGGGGCTAAGGTCCAGCCACAGGACCACTCAGAGAGCCAACCTGTAGATTCACCGCCCAAGCTGGCTGGCAGCCAATCTTCACACTGTCATTGCGAGAAGTGAAGTGCAGATAACTAATAATTTAAAAAGATTGAAAGGAAAATTATGGTTACAACGAACAATGAGCAACCAAAACGTATTTCTGAATTAATCGAAGGCGAAAAACTTTTTGATAGTTCCGGCTTTTCTCTTGTGAAAGTAACAAAAGATGGCTCTGAAGAATTTCTGGAACTGCCGATTAAATCGACCGGCGTGGCTGAATTCCAGGAAGAATTACAGGGCAAAGCTCCGAGACCGCCTGTTAAAAAAGAGCTAATTAAAAAAGGATCGAAAGAGGGCAAAGGGCTTGGTCTGGTCCACCATAAACTCATGCAGGTTTTTGATAATACTGATGAGAATTATATCGATGCCCTGGAAAAACATAATCAGGATTTTATCTGGCAAATCGTTGTTTTTGCCCTCGATATCGTCTGGAAGAAAAAAGATGGGGCTCAGGCTGCTACTTTTGAAGAGAAAAAAGGGATCTTGAAATCAACCGGTATTACAGGTCATCATACAGACCAGATATTCAGAGATGTGCAAAAGCTTACTCGCATACAGGAGGAGCAGCAGGATTTTTTGCCCGGAAATTGACAGGATTAACTGATGATGTTCTGGCGAAAATAAAGGCCAGAGACCTGCTGCGACAGTGCGCGAGCACGGCGGGTCGGAAATCAGGGAAGCCAACACAACTATATCAATCGATATCCATTATGAAAGAGTTTCGATTGGATCCTGCCTCTTGGAATAGCTTGTCACGGCTTGATAAAAAAATATTGCATTATCACCGGATCATGGAAGGTCATTATATGGATCAAATTTCCGAAAAACAGGATCGCGAAACAAAAATGACACAGCAAAAACAGGAGTTTTTAAACAAATTGCCTCAACAAATGCCGAAACGGCGGTGAGAATCAGGGTGAAAAAAAGACTACGCCGGACCTATCCGGCATAGTCTAAAGGACGAAGACGGATGGCAAAAAAAGAAACAAAAGTAATAATTTCCGCCCAGACTTCCAAATATGAGAAGTCCATGCGCGACGTCCAGCGTGTATCCAAAAAGACATCGCAGTCTATCACCGCTGCGTGGAAAACTGCCTCCATAGCTGTTGTGGCAGCCACAGCAGCTATGGGTA
>JAUWFS010000167.1:0-7600 GCA_030606805.1 Deltaproteobacteria bacterium | reverse complement strand
TGCGGCTTTATTCAAAAATACACCCCCTTTAATCTCAAGGAAAACAGCCTTCTTGCCCGATATGGTATCAGCGACGCCTATCTTCAGTTTTATTTTAAATTTATAAAACCGATTGAGAGAAATATTGATGAAGGCAATTTTAACAGCAAGCCTTCCCTTGCCTTAAACTCGAATTCTCATTACAAATGGCTGGGATTCGCCTTCGAAAGGATGTGTAGGAAAAACCAAAGATTGTTTGCCAAAATACTTGGATTTGAATCGGTCAGGTATAAGTCCGGCGCCTTTTTTAATCGGAGGACGGATATGGAAAAACGAGGCTATCAAATTGATCTGGTATACGATAGAGAAGATAAAGTTTACACTCTATGCGAGGTAAAATATCTGCAATCCAAAGTTACACCAAAAATTATTGAAGAATTTGAAAAAAAACTGGCCCTTTTCCCTAACCCTAAAAACAGCACTATTCACAAAGTGCTGATCACAACCGAAGGAGCGGATGATTCTCTGACTAATTATGGATATTTTGATCGAATTATTACCTTGAGGGATATTTTTGATGCAGGTTAATGGAATAAATCCTGCTTGGAACTATACGCTTTATCCGAGCTAACAAAAAAACAATCCAGATTATTTATTTCTAAACCCTAAATGAAATACGAAGTAATAGACCATACAGCCGATTTAGGCATTCACGTTTTTGGGGCTGATGCGAAAGACCTTTTTGCTAACGCCGCATTTGCATTGTTTGATCTTATTACAGATATCGATACTTTAAAAGGCTTAAATGAACATGAAGTCCATATAACCGGGGATGACTGGCCTGATACTATGGTAAACTGGCTGAGAGAACTGTTATATCTATGGACATGCAAAGAAATGCTTGTTAAAATAACAAATATCTCTTATTTGACAGAACACGAACTTACAGCAACAGTTAAGTTCGATCCTTATGATCCTGACCGTCATGAAATCAAAAATGAGATAAAGGCAGTAACGTACCACCAGATTCAGGTTGAAAAGGGACCGCTTGGTTGGAAGTCGAAGATAATATTTGATGTTTAAATATTAAAAGTGCCTAAAGTGCCTAAAAGTATATTAAAGTGCCTAAAGTTAAGGAATTCCACCATTTTATATAAAGGTTTCTTGAGTCATTAATGCATGGGGAAGTATAACTGTTTCTATTTCTGTGTTATCAATTAGCACGCCGAAGGCGTTCCTTAACTTTAGGCATTTTAGGCACTTTAGCTCACTTTAGGCACTTAAGTCTTTAGCTCACTTTAGGCACTTGTAATTTGTTGTGTAATTGTACAGGTTAAAAAATGACGATTGAACTAAATAAAATAGACGAATACCGATGGGAGCTTCCTAAAACCGGTGCCATGCGCGTGCCTGGCATTATATATTCAAGCGCTTCAATGCTTAAAGACATCAAGCAGGAAGAAGCGTTAAAGCAGGTTGCAAACGTGGCAACGCTTCCCGGCATTATAAAGGCATCGTTGGCAATGCCCGATATGCACTGGGGTTATGGTTTTCCCATAGGCGGTGTGGCGGCATTTGACTGGGAAAACGGCATAATTTCACCAGGCGGAGTAGGATATGATATCAACTGCGGTGTTCGTCTATCAGCATCTTCCCTTGTTGAAAAGGAAGTCAGGCCAAGGCTTGAAGATCTTATAAATGCGCTTTACCAAAATATTCCTTCCGGAGTAGGTTCAACAGGTTTTGTTAAACTTTCAGTAGCAGAAGAAAAAAAAGTTCTTAAAGAAGGCAGCAGATGGGCTGTAAGGCATGGCTTTGGAGAAGACTCAGATATTGAGCATACAGAAGATAAAGGATGCATGCAAAATGCCGACCCTGAAACTGTGAGCCAAAGGGCGCTGGAAAGAGGACGAAAGCAGCTTGGCACCTTAGGCTCAGGGAATCATTTTCTTGAAATAGGCGTAGTGGATAAAATCTTTGATAAAGTTGCTGCTCAAGCATTCGGTCTCTTTGAAAATCAGGTTACATTGTTGCTTCATTCAGGTTCAAGGGGATTTGGATACCAGGTTTGTGATGACTTTCTCGCATTCATGACAAAACATGTCAAAAAACTGGGATTTGATCTGCCGGACAGACAGCTTGCCTGCGCTATGATTCAGTCAAAAGAAGGTTTGCGCTATTACAATGCAATGGCCTGTGCTGCAAACTATGCGTGGGCTAACAGGCAAATTATGCTGCACAGATCCCGTGAGGTTTTTTCAAGAGTTTTCGGCATGGGGCCAACAGATCTTGGCATGAATCTGGTTTATGATGTATGTCATAATATAGCAAAAAAAGAATATCATATCGTGGATGGTGAAAAACGGGCGGTATGTGTACACAGAAAAGGCGCTACTCGATCCTTTCCCGCCGGACATGAAAGTCTCTGCGAAAAATACCGTAAAACGGGGCAGCCAATACTTATTCCAGGGGATATGGGAACAGCTTCTTATGTGCTTGTCGGAACCCAAAAGGCAATGGAAGAAACTTTTGGGTCAACGTGCCATGGCGCAGGCCGGGTTTTAAGCAGACGAGCAGCTAAAAAAGCATGCAAAGGCAGGTCTATAAACCGCGAACTTGAAGATAAAGGCATACTTGTCAGATGGACCGGCAGATCCACTCTGGCTGAAGAAATGCCCGAAGCCTATAAAGACATTTCCCAGGTAATTGACGTGGTTCATGGGGCAGGAATTTCAAAAAAGGTGGCAAAGTTAAGGCCGATGGCTGTTTTAAAAGGATGAATAACGGTTTACGGTTGTCGGTTTACAGTTCGCGGTTTTAAGTTTTAATCAACCGTTAACTGTGAACCGTAAACCGTGAACCCAACATCCTGAGTGGTTACAAAATTCAGGTTGTAAGTTTCTGAATATAGGAGTGTTAATCAGATATATGTTTTCAATGGAATCTTTCCAAAAAGAATATGAAACCGATACAGTTGACGTTGAAGTAAGGGAACGCAAATTCAGTTTTTTTGTCCCCAAAGCACTTGATAGATTTATTGATCCTGAGAATGTTTTCAATAATTTTCCATTATGGGCTAAAATATGGGAACCTTGTTTTATTCTTGCAGATTATCTTGCTTCAATGCCTGTAAATCCGGAAAAACGCTTTCTTGAAATAGGCGGCGGTCTCGGTTTGGTGGGGATAGTTGCCTCCTCATTTGGCCATAAGGTGACGATGACGGAATACAATCATGATGCCCTGAATTTTGCGAATGCCAATGTTCATATAAACAATTGTTCTTCAAACATTGAAATAAAGGAACTGGACTGGAATAAGTCTGAATTAAAAGGAACTTTCGACAGAATAATAGGGTCTGAGGTCATATATAAGGAAGAGAGCTTTTATCCAATTTTAAGGCTTTTTCGAACCTATCTTAAAAAGGATGGAGAAATAATCTTAGTGGAAAGGCCTAAAAAAACAAATATAGAATTTTTCAAGCAAATGAGCAAACATTTTAATATAAAAGCACAAAAGAAAATCATCCGCAATGGTTCTGAGGAAATTCGTGTGATGATGTGCAAGATGACATTTAAGCGTATTTGACGGCTTCCTAAAAAGTCCATTTTCTGCGTTGCGCTGCATCCTTCGTTATTGCGGCGTAGCTATAAGTACGTCTCATTCCTCAGAATTTGCGCGCCTTGAAATTGAAGCTTTTTACTTTGCCGTCTAAATTTTGACTTTTGATGAGTTTATCAAATTATGGAATCACTACAATCTGTAATGTTGGGTATAATTCAGGGTTTAACTGAGTTTTTGCCTGTCAGCAGTTCCGGACATCTGGTTTTGCTTCAAAATTTATTCGGAATCAGGGAACCAGAGCTGTTGTTCGATATAAGTCTTCATCTTGGAACTTTATTAGCTGTATTCATAGTATTTTATAAAGAGATTCTAAGAATACTTCAAGCTTTGTTGCGCCTTCCGGCTTTAATTAAGTCGTCAGGAAACTTGAAGTCGGTTTTTGCTGATAATGAAGAAATAAGAATTTTTGCTTTGATACTTATTGGAAGCATTCCTACAGCCATTTTAGGAATCCTGTTTCACAAAATCGCCGACCAGATCTTTGGAGCTGTTTGGATAGTAGGGGTGATGCTTTTAGTAACCGGTACGCTTCTTTGGTTTACCAGGCAGATAAGTAATGAAGGACGTCCTCTAATAAAAGTAAGCATTAGAGATGCTTTGATGATAGGACTTATACAAGGCATGGCTATAATGCCCGGAATATCAAGATCCGGAGCTACTATCTCTATGGCTCTCTTTCTGGGAATGAACAGGGAAATTGCAGGTCGTTATTCTTTTCTTTTATCAATTCCTGCAATACTGGGCGCTTTGATACTTGGTCTTAACTCAACCATTATCCAGACAGATATCCCCGGAAAAATAATATTGCTGGGAACCGTTATTGCAGCAATTGTCGGTTATATAGCCTTGAAAATTTTGCTTCATATGGTTAAACGGGGACATTTGTACTATTTTGCGCCCTATTGCTGGTTGCTTGGGGCTGCAACGCTGATCTGGAGCCTATAAAAAATAGAAAGGAGAATCATGAATCCGGATATTTTTAGAGAATACGATATCAGAGGCATTGCCGGTAAGGACATGACAGAAGACGATGTAATACAGATAGGAAAAGGAGTCGGCACTTATCTGTTACAGCATGGTTCTTCAAAGCTTGCTGTAGGACGTGACTGTAGAAAAACCTCGGATCTGTATGCTGAAAAAATAACTGAGGGTCTTTTGTCAACCGGCTGCGATGTTATAGATATCGGGATTTGTCCAACACCTGTTTTTTACTTTTCAATCACCCATCTCAAGCTGGAAGGCGGTGTTATGATTACTGCCAGCCATAATCCTCCAGAATATAATGGTTTCAAACTATGTATTGGTTTAGACTCCATTCATGGCAAGGATATCCAGAAACTACTTGACATAATTAATGAAAAATCTTTTGCCAACGGGAAGGGAGCATTATCATCCGCTGATGTTGTCACTCCTTACAAGGAATTTATCGATAAAAATATCTCTATATCCAAACCGCTAAAGATAGGCGTTGATGCAGGTAACGGCACAGCCGGGGTAGTCGCAGTGCCAATCTTGAAAAACCTTAACTGTGAAGTTCATGACATATATTGCGATATGGACGGTAGTTTCCCGAATCACGAAGCCGATCCAACAGTAGAGGCAAATATGAAAGACCTTATTTCTCTTGTAAGGGAAAAGGGGCTGGATTTAGGCATAGGTTACGATGGTGACGGTGACCGGATCGGCGTTATTGATGAAAAAGGAAATATTGTCTTTGGAGATCAGCTCATGATTATATTTTCAAGGGAAATCCTTTCCAGAAAACCTGGTGCTACTTTCATTTCAGAAGTAAAGTGTTCAAAGACAATGTATGATGACATAGAAAAAAACGGCGGCCGCGCCATAATGTGGAAAACCGGTCATTCTTTAATCAAAAAGAAAATGAAAGAAGAAAAAGCTGAACTTGCCGGCGAAATGAGCGGTCATATGTTCTTTGCCGACCGCTATTTTGGTTTTGACGATGCTATTTATGCATCCTGCAGGCTTCTTGAAATATTAGCTGATTCCGGGAAGACAATATCCGAGCTTTTATCTGATGTTCCCAAGACTTATTCAACGCCGGAAATACGCGTCGAATGCCCGGATAACAAAAAGTTTGCAGTAGTAAAAAAAGTAACGGAATATTTTAAAAAACGATATAAGGTTATAGATATAGATGGTGTAAGGGTCCTGTTTGATGATGGATGGGGCCTTGTGCGAGCATCAAACACCCAGCCTGTTCTTGTGCTTCGTTTCGAAGCCCTGTCGGAGAAAAGGCTCACAGAAATCAGAAATCTTATCGAATCCGTTCTGGATAAGATCCAAAAAGAGTAAAGATATAGTATAGGAATTTCCATTTTTTGCCTAATGAATTCGGTAGGATAGATTAGTAAAAAGTGCCTAAAGTGAGCTAAAGTGCCTAAAGTTGTGGTACGCCTTCGGCGTGCTATGAGATTTTCAGGGCTTGGTTATAAGTTCAGATAGAAACAAAGTAAGCAAAGTTGTATGGTGAAAAAAATAAAATTGGTAGCGCCGAGGGCGCATTCCTCAACTTTAGGCACTTTAATATACTTTAGCTCACTTTAGGCACTTTAAATGTCCGCACTGAAGGTGCGCTAATTTATGACAACTTCCGATAAAAAAATTTTTGCTGTCCTGTTCTTTTCAATTTTTGTATCAGTAACAGGAGTCGGCATAGTAGTCCCTCTTCTTCCTGTTTATGCTTATGAACTTGGCGCAAGTGGTTTGTACATTGGACTGGTATTCGGGGCATTTTCCCTTTCAAGGACATTTTTCCTCCCATATTTCGGCAGACTCTCAGACAAAAAAGGCCGCAAACCATTAATTGTTGCGGGCCTTTTAGCGTATGCCCTGATTTCTATAGGCTTTATCCTTTCAAAAAATGTCGAAACACTTATTATAATGCGCTTTATCCAGGGCATATCATCCGCAATGCTGATACCGGTTATTCAGGCATATGTGGGCGATATAACACCTGAAGGCAGTGAGGGCCTGAGTATGGGAATGTTCAACATGTCTATGTTTTTTGGCCTGAGCATCGGGCCTTTAGCAGGAGGTATGATAAATGAACATTTCAGTCTTAATACATCATTTTTGTGTATGGGCATTCTTGCTTTTTTAGGTTTTTCTTTATGCCTTTTTCTGCTTCCGCCAACAAAGTCTGAACGAGCTGTCTCACGAAAAAAAGAGGTTGTATCATGGAAAAAACTATTAAGAGACAAAGATTTGGCAGGTCTTTTTTTATTCAGATTCGCATATGCAGCATGTGTTGGTGTAGTATGGGGTTTCTTGCCTGTTCTGGCGGATTCGGAATTTCATCTTTCCAGCTCTTATATCGGAATTCTTGTAATGCTGGGAGTCTTTATCGCCGGTGTAATGCAAACACCCATGGGCTACATGGCCGATAGATTCAACAAAAGAATTATGATCTTAATCGGAGGATTTATAATAGCTTTTGCAATTTTATTATTTAACTGGGCAGACGGCTTTGGGGATTTGTTTATAGCCAATGTACTTATTGGAATCGGAGGCGGTATTGCAATGCCCGCACTGATGGCTTTGGCTGTATTAAAAGGTAATACAACAAAAGCCATGGGATCTGTGATGGGCATTATTACAATGGCTCACAGTTCAGGGATGCTTACAGGCTCTCTTGTCGCCGGCTTGATGATGGATATGTTTCAGCTCAGACATGCCTTTTCTTTTGGATCGTTAATAATGATCCTTGGAACCGGACTATTCTTTTTTTATACATACCACATGAAGGAAAAACCTCTTAAAACCGAATAGCATACACAATTGAAATTAGTAAGGAACGGGGACGAAATAACTTCCCCAAGTAGGCGCATAGATTTGGGTCAAATTTGTTCGATCTCAAATCACAAAAGTTGATGGAATAGCAGGCTATTTTGATATTTTTGTGGTTTGAGATCGGGCAAAGGTGGCCTGAAGCTGTGATGCATAGTTGGGGAAGTTATTTCGTCCCCGTTCCTAAGTTAAA
>JAUWFS010000169.1:0-7522 GCA_030606805.1 Deltaproteobacteria bacterium | reverse complement strand
TAATATTGATTTGTCAGAGCCATTGGTTTCTTTGGAAGCTGTCTTGCAGTATTATGGCAGTTTATCGATGCTTAATGTTAAAGCACTGCCCAAAGAAATACTTGAAGATATTGCACAAAAAATTAAGGGTTCTTTCTCACTGCGGAATTTATCTGTTGATACACTTACCTATGTTTATGAGAATACATTTGTTTCCAAGAAAAGCCGTAAAGAGTTAGGCATCCACAGCACCCCTTCATACATTGCCGACTATGTTCTTTCACAAATGCCTATAGAAGAACTGCCGATGTCAAAATGGCATACTCTCGATCCGATGTGTGGACATGGTATTTTCCTGATAGCCGCCATGCGAAGGATGCAGAATTTACTCCCATCAAATTGGGGCGGCAGGCGGCGGCATAACTTCTTTACAGATAAACTACACGGTATTGACATAGAGCCTTTTGCTGTTGAAGTCGCCCAGTTTTGTTTAACACTGGCAGATTTTCCTCAACCCGATGGATGGAAACTAGAAATAAAAGACATATTCGGTGGCGACACTTCCACAATAGCTGCATCGAAAGCAAATATCGTAATTGGCAACCCTCCTTTTGAAAAAATTGAGGGAGTTACGCCGGAAACTCCAAAACCAAAAGAACTTTTAAAACGGATCTTACCTAAGCTTCCAGATGGGGCTTTATTTGGGCTTGTGCTTCCTCAATCCTTCCTTGACGGAACTGATTATAAATCTGAAAGACAAATATTTCATGATTCTTTTGAGATCCTAAATATAACCACATTGCCAGACCGAATTTTTCAATATTCAGATGCGGAAACAGCAATTTTCATTGCAAGAAAAAACAAACCATCCAAAATGTCTAAGGTAATCTGCCGCCATGTCCGTGATGCTGATCGGGAAAATTTTAAAATGTGTTTTTCTCCAACTTTTAAAGATACTGTCCCGGCTTCTTTTTTTAAAGATAAGATGCATGGCCGGTATTTTGTTCCGCCCTTTCGGGAAATGTGGGAATATTTAGATGAAAATCCAAAATTAAGCGATATAGCCGAGATTAAAACCGGAGTGGAGTATGAACCAGGACTGATAGAAAAGAATCCCGATGAAATTATTCGAAACACACCATTCCTTGGCAGTGTGCCCGGCATATTCAAAGTCACCAAAGGCTTTATGCAGTTTAACACAAGTGACACAGTGTTCATGTCAACTAAGGAAGAGCATAGAAGAAAAATGGTGCGTGGTGCATGGAATTTCGACTGGGATAAACCTAAAGTTATTATCCCAAAATCAATACTCTCACGAGGGCCATGGCGATATGCAGCAGTGATAGATAAAAAGGGGTTTCTTGTAAGAAGGAGGTTTTTTGCAGTATGGCCGAAGATAAAGGGTGTAGATGTTGAATTGCTGGCCGCATTGATGAATTCACCAGTTGCCCAAGCTTATGCTTATGCCCACAGTAATAAACGGGACATCCCAAAAAGAGTTTATAGTTTTATCCCAATTCCTGCTGATGTAGCAGATGCTAATACCTTAATATCTGCACTCGTAAATGAATATTTAGCACTTATTGAAGATAATAATGAAAAACAAGTTAAGGCAAAATTGATTGAAATAGATACAGAGATTTTAAAGCTTTACAGGCTTCCTGTTAGACTGGAAAGACAACTATTAAAAATATTCTTGGGCAGTCAAAGGCGCGTTCCATTCGATTTTACAGGATATGATTCACAGCTCGCAACTTCAAAACAAACTCCAAAGAAGCAACTGGAAGCCCAGCTTAATCAAAACATTGCAGATCTTTCAATTAAAAAAGGCTTGAGACAATATTTACAGACAGCTTTTGATATTATCTATCAGAGCTTTCCTTTGATTCGGAAATTACGCTTGCTGCAAGAACAAGATCCAGAAACGGATGAGGAATGGCTTTTGATCGATATTACGGTTGATGGTGAGATAGAAGAGATATTAGATAGTTATGACGTATACGTAAAAAAGTGGGTTTCTTCGGTCCCATCGTCTGTCCGCGAAAATATTAGACTCTCATATAATATTTATTAAATTATGAACCCAAAAGAATTTCAATATCTCGCATCGGGGCTCGTTGAAAAAAATGGTGCATTCCCATCTGAATACCGGACTGCAATAAGCCGCTCATATTATGCTGTTTATAATCTTGGTATTAATTTGCTTAAGGAAATGGGCTTCCCTATCCCTAAGAATTCTGAGGCGCACATGCAAGTTTATTATCATTTTAATAATAGTGGTGATAGTAAACTCATAGAGGTAGCTACTAAAATCGATGATCTTCGCACTCAAAGGAATCACGCGGACTACCATTTAGATAGGAATGACGTAGAAAAAAAACATAATGCTAAAATTCATGTACACTCAGCAGATAGATTGATTAAAACTATGGAGAAGCAATGTACAGGAGAAAATCGTAGCCAAATCATCAAATCGATCAAAAATTGGAGAAAAAAGACCTCGCATTAAACACTCCCACCTAACAATCATCCCCAAAAAAGTTAACACTGGTGAAAGATTGACTTTCTAACAAGATCTTTCTCCATGTTTACTGTCCGGGCACCCATTTCAATAAGGTTTTTATTGTAATCACTTTCAAATGTATAAATCGGTTTATGCCAGGAAAGAATCTGCCGGCAGAGTTCTTCGGTTTTGCTGTATGGTTCAGCATGGGCTACGAAAATAACGGCAGACAAGGCCGCAACAAATAGATTGCGGTAATGGGATGTCTTAGCGGAAATGCGTCGTTGATTTTCATCAAATGGGGAGAGAAAAAGCAGTCGCTCATCTTTCATGGGCTTTTTATATTCTTTATTTATCCGCATGTTGTTGATACTTTTTGCAGGGCAGATGATGACGGGCTGTGTGCCGCGTAAAAGTATTGTGAGGCATTCACGCTCCATGGGCGAATGGAATCCGCTGATAACTGTCATGCCGGCATCCCTTAAAATTTGCGCAATGTCATAGGTTTTTACTATCAAATTGCCCGGGCATTTTGCCGAGCAAAAAAAGGCTCACCGTTTGCCTTTGAAACTCGGACAACTGTGTTTGTCTTCAACATGGGGTTTGATATCCAAAACAGGTGTCCCATCTTGCATGTCCAGTCCTTTGACGTAAATGACGTTGTCTTCCCTCCTGAGGACTTCCAAAACCGACATGCCGATGGGATTGGGTCGGATTGGCGAACAAATGCTGAAAACGCCCAGTTGCTCTTCACGGTGTGGAGGTGTCTGGCTGAGAAACTGTGAAGTGAACTTCGGGCTTCGATGGAAATGGAAAATTACGACAATGCGTTGGCCGGCTCTGATATCTTTGAGTCCATGCAGATATTTTTCATAAATGACTAATGTCCCCTCCTCATCCGAAATGCTCCAATGCCGGGGAATTTTTTCGGCATTAGTCTGCACAAAACCTATAGGTTCCATTTCGATGCTCATGTTACGAGACATTTGAAAATACCTCCTCTTTGCCCAATTGTAGTCGCTCACGGCTTGAAACATGAAATTGGAAAGTAGAAATTTCTAATTTCAATGTTCCTCAGTACAAGCTAATATTTAACTTTTTTATACAGCTCCTTTGCATGGTAAGAACTCCGGACAAAAGGCCCGCTGGCAACTTCGGAAAAGCCTGTTTCAAGGGCAATTTTTCTCCAGTCATCAAATTCCTCGGGAGAAACAAAATGATCAACCTTTATGTGTTTTTTTGATGGCTGAAGATATTGTCCAATTGTCAGCATATTGCATCCGGCTTCGACCAGATCTTTCAGCGTTTCCTCGACTTCTTCGGGAAGCTCTCCAATGCCAAGCATAAGGCCTGACTTTGTGAAAACAGAGGTGTTTATTTTTTTGGCCTGCCTCAGGACTGCAAGTGAACGGCGGTAATCAGCTTCAGGCCGTACTGAAGGATAAAGACGGCTTACTGTTTCAATGTTGTGATTTAAAACATCGGGACTGGATTCCATAACTATATTAAGCGCTCTCTCATCTCCCAGAAAATCAGGAATCAAAATTTCTACAAGCGCTTCTGGAATTTTATTTTTTACCTGTCTGACAGTTTCTGCAAAATGACCGGCACCTCCGTCAGGCAGATCGTCCCTTGTAACAGAGGTTATGACAACATATTTCAGTTTCATTTCTCGTGCGGCTTCTGCAACCCTTGCGGGTTCCTCCGGATCAGGCAGCCCCAAAGGGCCTTGCTCAACCGCGCAAAAACGGCAGTTACGCGTGCAGTTTGGACCCATAATAAGAAATGTGGAAGTATGCCTGGAGAAGCATTCCCACATATTCGGGCACTTGGCTTCCTGGCATACTGTATGAAGTCTGCTTTTACTCAGCAGGTTCCTGATCTTCTCATATGTGGGACCTGATGGCAGATTCCGTTTCAGCCAGTCGGGTTTTCTGACATGTTTTTTTGATATCTGACGTTGACTCATAATGTTTGTTTAATATTTTTAATAGTTCCGGCAAACCTGTTTTTATAAAATTAACTCCAAAAACAGTTTCCACATGATGTTTTACTGCCCCGCAGACCTTGCTCATTGATACTTTATGCGAAAGTTCCTGTTGCATGGATGATATCTCTATTCCTTTAAGACCGCATGGATTCATCCAGCCAAAATGCTTCATTGCAATATTAACGTTTAAAGACATGCCATGAAAACATATTCCCCTTCGGATGGCTATGCCTATACTTCCCAGTTTTTTATTTCCAACCCATATTCCCCTGTTAAGCGGATTCCTCTCAGCTATAATTCCCGAATTTGCAACAGCTCTAATCATGACTTCTTCGAGTCTTTCAACATAATCAACAACTCTCATGCTGGCGGCATTAAGGTCAATTATTGGATACATAATAAGCTGGCCCGGCCCGTGAAAAGTAATAACTCCGCCTCTTTCCACCTGAACCACTGGAATTCCTGATTTTTCGAGCACATCCCGGGGAACTGTAAGATCATCCAATCCGCCCCTGCGGCCAAGCGTAAAAACAGGTGGATGTTCCAGCAGCAGGATGACATCCTTGTCAATAATTCTCTTTTTTCTGGCGTCAACAAGATTTGTCTGCAGATCCCATGCCTTCCTGTACTCCAAGGTCTCAAGGTCAACGCACAGCCATTTTTTGCTCTTATTGTATTTCACTTAAAAAATTTATTTAGTCCTTTACCCTTTAAAGATTTTGTTGCATAAAGGGGGTGCGAAACTTGAGTATTGCTTTGCATTTTCGACAAACTCAACAATCGCTCAATTTAGGATTTAATATATTTATTGACAAGTCATAAATATAGCTTAGTGTATTTTTTACGCAATAACAGATAATTATTGCATTTATGAAACACAGTTGTCAGAATATTTGGACAAAAATATACATACAATGGAGAATAACGAATGGAAACAAAAGAACAAGTTTTAGAAAAAATAATGTCTCAAGAAAAACCAAAATGCCCTCATTGCAACCAGGAAATGAGCCTGTGGGAAGTTCCGCCAATTTCCTTTAGCGACGGGCTTGGATGGGGAGCTCCTTATCTTTATATATGTTTTAATGATGAATGCTCTTTATATAAAAAAGGATGGGAAGACATAGAAGAACAAGTCGGACACCATGCTTCCTACAGATGCATGAGCTATCCAGGCTCAGATAAATTTGAACTCATGCCTGTATTCAGTCCTCATGGTGGCGGAGGTCAGATTATCGATGACCAGGTACTTATGGAACAGGAAGTTCTTAAAGAGGCAATAAAGAAAGGGTTTTCAATTCTCGCCGGCTGTTATATGGAAAAAGATGAGGTGAATGTAGTAAGAATACTTTTAGACTCCACGGAACCGGCAAGGGTTAGGCTGAAAGCGGCTGAAATGATAGGTGATATTGGAGGGCTGGATGCAATAGAACCGATAAGAAACCCCAAGTTTGGGAATGAACTTATTCAAAAAGAAGTGGATAAAGCTATAAAAAAAATACACGATAGAAATTTTACAAGGGAATGCCCTTTCTGTGCCGAGACAATCAAGAAAAGGGCAAAGATATGTAAACACTGCGGCAAAGAAGTAGCCGGCCAGTAATCTGAAAGTCTACATGTCCGTCATTAAGGCAATCTTATAGTTTTATATACAGGGCTACGTCATTTAAGCTGATAACCTGCTGACTTAACGAAAATTGTTTACTTATGGGATTTTCTATAAATTCGAAGCACGAAACACGAAATCCGAAACAAATACGAATGACCAAAATCCAAAACGTGCCGAGCTCAGCAGATATTGGATAACTGTCTGAAATGTTTTGGTCATTTGATATTCGAAATTAGATATTGTTTCGACCATTTTTATAAGATCAGGCGATATTCGGATTTCGGATTTCGGATTTCGGATTTTGAAGTTCCCAGAAACTACTATATATTAAAGCTTTAGCAACGACTTTGACGTTTCCCTGTTTTATATATTGCGCTGAACATTTACATTCATTACATCATATGATCGGAAAATAAGTTTTTCCTTTTCAAGTCTTTTAGCCGGCAAAGGAATAAGTTCTGAAGAATTTAATTTTTCCTTTAAATCATTTTTTGATGGAACAGCATTTAAACTCTCGCCAAGCTTTTTGCCGGAAACAGTATCAAGCACTATCGCGGTCTTACCGTCTGAAACCACAGAAAGAGGGATCTGATGGCTTTCAAGTAATCTTGAAGCAGCAATGATTTCCCTTTCCCTTGAGCCCAATGAAGCTGCAACACATTTTATTGCCATATATTTTGTCCCATCAACACAAACAACAAGGTCTATCTGTGATTTGTAAGGCTTGCCTGCAATAACAAGTTCAATATCGACATCGACCTCAATATCTTTTTTGGAAAATCCTTTTTCGTTAACCAAAAAGTGTTCAACATCCTGTCTGTTCTCCTCAGCGCCAATGTTTGGCACCATTTCACTTGTAATAAAATCTGCAATCATTTCGTACGTTTTTTTTACATCAGTCATAATTATATAAACCTTTCACGTAAGCGTTCACGGAACATTGAAATTGGAAACTGGAAATTTGGCCTTCATGCTTTTGTACTGTTCTTCCCAATTTCAAGGTTCAAGCCGTGAGCGGCTACTCTTTTACTATAGATTTCCAATTTGTCTGTTTGTATATAATTCTGTTTCCCATAAAAAATAAAGCAAAAAATTGCCACCTTGGGTTTTAATAATCCTTGACGGCTTTCTAACCCCATGAATATCATTGAAAAAAATCGTCGATTCTGCAAGAATTTCAAGATGAATGTATTTAAGACCTTTAGGAACGTGGACGAAATAACTTCCCCAACTATACATCACAGCTTCAGGCCGCCTTTGTCCGGTCTCAAATCACAAAAATATTGAAATAGCTCGCTATTCCTTCAGCAATTCCCGCTCGCATGCTCTATCCTTGTAAACAAGGTGTTTAGAGATTTATTTTTCGTAAACTTTTGGCACAAATAAAGGCTATTTTCTGCCATGCCATGTAGATTTTTCTCTTGCACTATCTATTCTTCTTTTT
>JAUWFS010000160.1:0-8100 GCA_030606805.1 Deltaproteobacteria bacterium | reverse complement strand
GTTGCCAAAGTCTTCCTTAAGGCGTTCAAAAACAGTCAGATTAGGCGCAATAACAACAAAATGTTTTGTCATTGGAGAATCGCTCTCCCGCAATGCATGAAAATAACTCCATACAACGGCAAGACTCATGATCTTTGTTTTGTCGGCGCCTGTCGCGACCTTAAATGCATATCTTGCCCACTGGTCATCATCCGGATTTACGCCAAGCGCTGCCGTTTCCCGGTCTTCTCCACCAAATTCAGCAATGACAGCAGACAGATTTCTTGTTCCCCTGACCTCAAAAAGATAAATCAGCGTTTCAATCGATTCCCGCTGGCAAAAATAATAGCGAAACGGAAGACGTTCTCCGTTTTGAGTTTCAACAATATGATCCTGTTCAAACCAGTGATAAAGCAGCTCTCGCGTCGTATCGGAAGCGCCTGCATAATCGCTTTCCCGCCAGGCTTTTAAAAAAGTTCGAAGATTCTGTGCAATGGAAATGACGGAAGGCCTGCGTCCCTTGACAACTTTTGCGGGTTGACCTTTTTCAGAGCGAACACGGTGAAAGTTCGGTTCTTCGTGAGGCGCGTAAAGAGGTTCAAGAGCGGCAATATTGATTACAGGGCTGGTCATAGTATCACTCTCATTTTATTAGGTTTTTACGTCATTAAAATTAAACGCAACGAATTGATATTACTAATGTATTTTGCATAGATAGATTTAATTCTCTTTGCTTTTTTTCTGCAACCAAACTGTCAAACCAGAGTTTTTTATGTCAATGTTTTGAATAAATTAATGTCTTTTTTAACTATGTTTTAACTAAAAAGTATTGACAAGGAAGATCCTTAGTTAAAAACAACCATTGAAATATCAGTATATTATAATAACGCATCCTGTGAGATTAGCTGATTTTAACACCTGTATCCTGCAAATTAATGCTGTTTTTAGTTAAAAAATCAGTTAATGACGCAACACCCATACTGCTGTTCTTCTTGGCCCATTGGCGAAAATAGTGTTGTCCTTGTGTGACATCTCGAATAATAAGTTCCTGATTCTATTTCTTTTTTGCTTTTCATCCAAGGCATCTGAAATTTTATCTAAAAGTAATTTGTCAATATCTTTCCGAGTAGCCTCTCCAAATTTTTTCAGGTAGGAGACAACCATTTTTTTATAATGATTTTTATCAAATGCCCGCTGTTTAATGTAGTCCGCTTTATCTCCTGTTGCAGCCGCAACTCTTGCAGACACAAAGAGATTTGGACGGCGGCCTTCAATAAGCTTCTGTTTCTTAAGTCGTTTAAACTCTTCCTCATTGATTTGATGGCGCTTTTGCACCTTGTCCAGAGCCATCACATCCAACAGATTCAGATCAGCCTTCTCAATTAAAAGGCGGGTGTAGTTCTCGTCCAGGATTTTTCCGAAAATCCGCACCCTGACCCGTTCGGGTTCACTTAAATCGTAGTCTGGCATGGGGAAAAACCTCTGCCTTTGTTTTAGAAACATACGCTTGATTCCACTTCCAATAGTATCGATCATGCTCAGGTTCACCATAGCTCTTGCCAGGAAAGGATTTCGATACTGCTCCGGCGGTGCGTCGCGGCGAATAACTTCTTCCACAGAACCAGGGATGAAATGCCCCATGTTGGTCACCAAAATGGATTCAGGCTCTTCAATAATATTAATCCTGCCTGCCTGGGTGTAGTCCTGGTGGGCAATAGCATTGTGAAGAGACTCCCTGATCACCCATGTGTCGTATTGTTTGACTTCCACGGGGAAGAGGCTGGCATTGGGCATATACCGGTAAGTAAGAATGCGAAGTTTAGCAAATATCCGATCCACCGCCAGAATTAGCGGCAGACTGAAGTGCTCATAATCTTTTTCTATGCCTTGATCGTTTCGCAGTACCCACGATAGCTGAGCAATTGCCGGGGAAAGGAAGTGTCCGGATTCTTCCTTTCCCAGCAACACAAGAGCTGCATTGGTGAGTTGTCCGCTAATACAGACTTTGGCCTTATTTAGAAACGTCAAATCATCCCATTGGTCAAGCTCTTGGGACTGCCCGGACTGTTTTTCTTTATACTGCTTCCTGGCAAACCGGATGGCCTCAGGGTCAAGATCATCCAGCGTTGCATCCTCACAAACCTTGGCAGACCAGTCTTCCCGGAGGACCTGCCCACGAATCCGTTCTATTTTGCTCAAACTCAGTGGGACCAGAGATTCGCCTTCTCTCCCGTAATAATGCCCTTTCCACGACGTCGGAATCCCTCGTAACGCCGGAGGGATTTGTAACATAAGGACACGTCCCTCAGGCAGATAGAGTTCGTATATCTCTTCAAAACCCAAGCGATTGGTTGTGTAATCAGCGATTTCTTTCTTAAGTCTGTCAAGTGCCGGGCGGTTCGGACGGTAGTTTGTCCCGACGGTTTTCCTGGGTGGTTGGTCGGAGATGCCTAAAACAAGCCATCCAAAATCCAGCTCTTTCAGATTGACTTCGTTGCTAAGTGCGGAGAAATATTTCCCCAGATCATCAAAATGGATATTGTTCTTCGCTTCCTTAAACTCGACCCATTCGGTTTCTGATGGCAACCGGCGTAGTTTTTCTAAAAGCGTTTTTAATTCTTCAACATTCATGTTCATTCCCGTTGAGGCCCCAGTCTTGACTGGATTAAATTTGTATCTCCTTATTCCACAACCACTATAAAACGATTTTCACCGTGATGCTGGTATCACACCCGAAAACATCTATTACCTTCACGCAGGCGATATATTTTCCTTTCTTGGAATATTTGTCATAACCAAAATCACTGACAGTTTTAAGCGCCCGATCTTTGCGGGTACGAAAATCCTGCCAGTTATGCTCAAACGGCTTACCCTTGTGCCAGTCAAAATCAACTGCCCAGAAATCTATGAAGTCAAAACCGCTTTTCATGGCTCTGTCTTTCAGTACGTCAAGCTCTTTGGATGGAACTTCCGCCAGACTTGGAAGAAATTTTGTAAGCTTGATATCAACCTTTCGCTTGCCGCCTTTACTTCTGTAAACAGGTTCTGCCTCAAGAACAGCCATTTCAAGAAACGGCGGAGGGCTGGTGCGGTTTTTCTCCATGATTTCACGGGGAATCGGAATGAGCTTTATTTTTATGCCATGAGCCGCCTCCAGTTCATGGCAGATAAAACGCAAATCCATCTCAAATTCCCATGCAAGACAGTGGACTTCCCTTGCGCCTGCCTCTTTTGCAGCTTTTACCACGGAACGTAATTCATCGCGGGTAAAGATGCTGTCAATCCCGTCCACATGCACAAAAGCCCTTCCTTTGCGCCCGTGTAAAAGTCCCGCAGCATTCGGCAGATGTTCCGCTCTGTAAAAATCCATAACCACCCTGCGATGTTCTTCGTCTGCGCCTTCAAGACGCTCCTTCTGCCACCACTGACGTTCGTAGCGGCCAAGGTTGTAAACATCAAAGGATCGGTATTGTTTGCCTTCCTTGTGGAGGGTTCTCTGTAGTTGAATGAGGCGTTTGCGGCTGGTATGAATCGCAAATCTGCCAAGATCAGCCATGATCCAACGGCGGCCGAGTTTTTCTGCAACTGCGCCTGTTGTGCCGGAACCGCAGAAGAAGTCGGCGACGAGGTCGCCTTCGTTGGTAGAAGCCATCAAAATTCTTTCTAATATAGCTTCAGGTTTTTGGGTAGAATAATTTGTGCTTTCCAAGCTTTGAGAATGAAGCATCCATCTGTTTCCATACCAAATATCTCCGGCAAAAACACCTACAGTTTCAAATCTCTTTAATCTTGGCATTCCCTTAGATGTAAATGCAATAAGCCCGTCCTTTAACCCTTTATCAATTCGTTCCTGAGTCCAAATCCAATGCTTCCCTGCAGGCGGTTTAAGCAATTTGTCCCCAAAATTTCGCGGTAGCCCCTGTCCTGCTTGAGTAAAATTATCCAAAACATATCTTCTTCCAGTTTGTTCATCTACATGTGGAAATCTTGTCTCAGTTGTTTTCTCGTCTCTTGTATCATATTGAGGATTGAATGTTTTGTTAATATTTTTTGAGCAAAAAAGAATATAATCATGAATATTTCCAAATGAACCACTTTGGGCTTTAGGCGATCTTGTCTTCTGTCGAACTATCTGATTGGTTAAATTGTCTGGACCGAAAATCTCATCCAGTAGCTGGCGCAAAAATGCCACCACCCTCCAATCACAATGCACATAAATACTTCCATTTTCACTTACGAACTCCCGCATAAGCACCAACCGTTCATGCATCATATGCAGATAGGAATCCGTCCCTTTCCCCCACATATCCCGATAAGCAACCATCTCTAATGCCGACTGATCCTTACCAAGAGTTTCCTTACCGTCGCCAACAGGCACATTCATCGTAAAATCCGCCCCCACATCAAAAGGCGGATCAATATAGATAAGGTCAATCTTGCCTTTGTAATCCTTCAGCAGGCTCGCCATGATTAGCTTGTTGTCACCCCAGATGAGCATATTGCGAAAATCATCAAGGCGCTTGTTTTCCTTTTCGAATAGCTCAATTTGGCCCGATGCGGCGGCCTCGCTCCGCGGCTGATCCACCGTCTCGATCTTCTGAAGCGGCATGGCGCTTCCGGCAATATCCACCGCCCGCCTGTTGCCGTACTCGTCGTACTTCCCTTCCCAGATCAGTTCCGTCTTCATCTGCGAAAACGGATGCGGGTTATCCAATCCCCAGCGTATGTTGTCAGCCATGCTAATGCCTCCGCGCTAATGCGACAAAATGTCTTCTACATGATTGTAATATTTTGAAATGTCTTTTCTGCTAACCATCTTAAACAAGACCGATTTTGAATCCAAATGCCACCTTTCATAACTGTCTTTCTCAAGTTTTTTTAGCTGTTTCAATAAATCAGTTTTGTTCTCTGGAAACTTTCCGACATATTCTTTTTGAAAATCCGCTATATATCTATCTGTTTTTGATGTGAGTGCTTCAAAATTCTCCTTGTAAGCAAATATACCCAAGTAACACATTTTCACCATAATTGATGGTGGACTTACAGGACTGTCCTTGCCTTTTTCCATTAATTGCAAAGCAAGTGTCTTGATAAAACTCGCGCTCCTATCGGCAGCCTTAAAGAAATTAGGATGTAACTTTTTGAGGTTAATGCATTGCATGCCAATTTGTGCGAGCAAATCTGCATCTTTATACAATTGTGGGCCTTTTATTGTTTTTGTCTTGTCATAAGACCACCAGAAAACAGATAAGTACCAAATTAAATCGTTCAACAATTTCTCACGTGCATAGTCTAAATCATCATCTTGACACAGATATATAATGGCTTTCGAAATTTGCATTATATTCATATTGATAAAGTGCAGAAGAAATGATTCCTTGACACCTGCTATCTCACCTATGTCTCTAAAAAATCGCCAGATTTCTTTATCCACTTTGAGAAAAGTATCCATCAGTTCTTTCTTCTTTGTTGGATCTTCCTCTTTCAAGATCTTCTCGGCTAATTTTGCCAATAAAATACCGATGGCGGTATCCTTGGTTAAATCATAGAACGAACCCAGAGAATGCTGAATATTATTCATCCCCGGCATATTTGTCTCGTCGGTTGTGGTTAGGACCCACTCTGTAATTTTTTTCACAGAATCTAAACCTTGTTTAATATCTATATTTGCGTGAAATTTTTTCTGAAAAACAATAGCCCAAATGATCCTGATTGTTCCATCTAACGCATAATTTACCAAATAATTCTGTTTTTTGATTATTCCATAATAAGCCACTTTGTCACTTAGATCCTGGTATGCCATATGGATTCCAATTGAATCATTACGTTTTATACACGAGATACCGATTCTTGATAAAACCCCACTGCCGAAAATCCCTATATCAAACATATCGGCTTTCAAACATTCCTCAATAAACCCCTTTAAATATCCAACAGCAATATTTGTCGGACGTTCATGCTTCAAGCCGACCGGTTCCAGCTCACCATATTTCAATGAAATTGATTCAATATTTTTTATGATAAGTTTGCTTAACTCTACATCCCTATTGCGAATAGCCAGATTGTTAATAGTTGCAATTTTTTCATAGTTAGGCACCAAGAAGTCGTCCAAGTCGGTTTGAAAAACTAGAAAATCTGCCATATACGGTACGGATGACTTCTTTCTAATATCGATATATCGATTAATGATTGAGCTAACGCCGTGTAACCCCTTTCGAACAACCTCATACTCTTGCCGGATAGAATATTTGTTGAGTATTGCATATAATTGTTCCAAATGTTGATTCGCTGGTATTAGGAGATTAGGAATCTTTGTATAGACAGCCGCTTCTTGCGAATTTCTTAATTCCATTTCATCTTTTTTTTGCTTCCCTTCATCAGGAAACGAAATGAGTTCCAACTGAATTATGTCATTGATATACTTTACCATCGCATCTAAGTATTTATTGCAGTTATTTACCAAATCCTCAATTTGCCAATTGGGGTTAATCATTCTCGCTATATGTTTGTATTGGAATCGCAGAAGTATGAAGGTGCTGCCAATAAACAAAATTTCACAAGAGACCATCCTCATCGTATCCTCTCCATTTCTGTTAAGCACACCGAACAGGAACGAAACGAGTGTAAAAAGTGATAAGGCCGCAAAAACAACTTGATTTTTTTTATCCTTAATAAATAGTTCTAATATAGTAGGAGTTCCTTTGTCAGAGGCTTGCTCTATTGAGAAAAGTGACAGGGCAAAAGTGATTGCTAAAATACCAGCATGCATTGTACCCGCACTGAAAAACAACTGAGAGTAAATTTCACTATGGAAGTCAAGAAGTAAATTTTCATACAGAATGGGGATTATCGCAATCAGGATAACGACAAAACCAATAAATAAAATATCTATAAAATCAAAAACATGCCTGAATTTCAGCCAGAGTTTGGTTAGTTTTGATCCGTAAATAAATTTCAAACGAGATATACTCAGCTTTGTCTTTTGAATAATGTTGATCTTTGATCTTGATCTGAGATTTGCATACATTGCGATGCTACCCTTTAACTCCTTCTATCCTGCGATCACTGGCATATCATTCCACATTTGACAGCAATATCTTCGTATCATTCAAAAAAACCGGCGTTCGGGTGATTTTTTAGGATAAATGCTTTATTGTTGTGTCTTTGCATGGCAGCTTCAGATAAATTCACTTTCCCTTTCCCGTTTTTCTCTGAAACCCAGAATAGGTGTCTGCATCAACTTTTTGGCAAAATTCAAGAAGGTTTTGATAAACGAAGGACCAGAAATCTGTTTGAAAGCTATATGTTGTACTTTTGGTATCGGAAATATTCCTGTATATGTTCCCCAAGTAGTCGAAATAATATTCTAAGATTAATTTGCCTTCATTTTTCTGCGCTTCGGGGTTGAAATCAATATTGAACCATTGAACAGTACCAATATCGTTTGCAACGTTTATCATGAATCTTATATAAATATTGAAATCAAATAGTTGAAATTCTGTTGAAGAGGTATCAGATTTTTTAATCTTAATTTTTGCTTCTGGAATCACTTCTGAAAGACGAAGCAAAACATCGTTCATCCTCTCGATCCCCACTTTTCTTGTCTTTTTAAATTCAGTATAGGCCTCAGCATATTTCATTAGCGCCTCTTTGTTCTTATTCATGTCATTCCCCCTATGAGTAAATATGTTAGGAAAAAGATTGACAAACAATTTTCCATAAATATTCTGCCGCTTCACGCGGTGATAAAAGCTTATCTCTATCCAGTCCAAACATTCCCATTCCCATGGGTTTTAATTTTAGCTCTCCTTCATGCTCTTCGACAGAAATGGACTCGTTCATTGAGCTATCACTTTCAATATCTAAATGACTTCCATGAAGGAATGAAATTTCATTTCCACCAAGCAATCCACCAATCCATATTTTGAATTGTTCTACCTGTGTGCCTCTATCATATATGGTAGAAACGACTTTTCTCGCTGTAACCCTATCCATTTCATGTTCGATATGGGGGTAGCGTTTGTGTGTTTCATCAGCAAAATGATTTATGCATTTGACAATTTCCTCAAAAGATTCCCTGAGAAATTGGTTTTTCTCCTTATCTGAAAACTCTTTTCTAAT